>NC_013741.1:624248-936373 GCF_000025285.1 Archaeoglobus profundus DSM 5631 | reverse complement strand
GAAGAAGTAGTATTTGAGGAAATGAATTCCAACAACCTTCTCATAGACTGAACCGTTCATTCTGTAACCTTCAAAGTAGAAGTCTGCTATGGGCGTTCCATTGTCCATTATAACCTGCTTTGCGGTGTCTCCAGCCAGTATAAAGGCGTAGCTGAAGCTACCGTTTATGCGGGATGTATAGTTTCCGTAATCTTCGGTAAAGCTTGTCAAATTTCCGGTTATGGTATCGATCACAGCCTTCGCATAGCTCGGATATGCTAGGATAACTGGATGGGTCTCGTCAACTGCTGTGTACAATCTACCAGCAGCTACTCCCGTTTTCAGTGTGTAGTTCTTATAAACATCCTTCTGCTTGTACGCAAAGTAAACCTTCGAGTAGTTTAGGTCTATCAGATAGTTGTAATAATCAAATATTAACAAACTTCTGAAGTAGTTTATCGTAGGTCTGAAATCTCTGAACACGTACGGATTTATACTGTCTAGAGTCCTGTTGTATATGAACTTCTTCAGAGTCTCGTTTTTCTCCGTGTAGTTGAAGTAAACTATGTAACCGGTGTTGTTAGGAAGGTATCTTATCCAATCCGACCAATCCTTACCCATATCGAACTTGATCTCTCTTTCCTCAGGTTTTGAAGGATTTCTGAAGGCGTAGACTAAAGCGGAAGCAACCATGATCAGTGCCAGAATGAAAGCTAGAATTCTCGCTGACTTTCGCTCGTGAGCTTTGGCCATAGGTCAAAGTTTTTCCGTAGATGATAAACTTTTCGAAGCTAGGAATTCAAAGATTATTCTAGCACAGAGCATGGGCGTCACGTAGTTATCATCTGGCACAACTTCGACAAGATCCATAGCTACTATCTTTTCAGAAAACCTTCTGAATATTTCAAGCGTTATTGTCGGATTTAAGCCGAAAGGTTCAGGAGTAGATACTCCCGGAGCAAATGAGGGATCAAATCCGTCAACATCTATTGATAAGTATACCTTGTCGTAGGAGCTTAAAACATCTTCAAGTTCATCAATCTTAAAATTGAATGGCTTAAATATCTTGAAATTTTTATATCTAGCAAATTCTAGCTCCTCTTTGGTATAGCTTCTAGCTCCCAAATAAATTATATCTATTCCGAGCTCGGAGATTCTTCTGCACGTGCATGCGTGGTTGTATGGATCGTTATCGAAAGATTCTCTCAGATCGAGATGTGCGTCTATGACGAGATAACAGAAGTCGTTACCCAACGCCCTAACAACGGCGTAACTGACCGTATGTTCTCCACCCAATGAAATCAAAACTTTATCTTTAACTTTTGAGACAAAATTCTCAACATTTTTCAGAACGACGTTAAAGTCTCCATCGACATTGATATTTCCAGCATCGCAAATTCTCAGTAAATCTAAATCGACATCGAATATCGAAGAGTAACTTTCTAAATTCCAGCTTGCAATTCTTATAGCGTTGGGAGCAAACCTCGAACCGGGTAAGAAGGACTGGGATCTGTCGTAGGGTATGCCAGCTACTACGAACTCAGCTGAATCAAGATCCGAATTCGATAGTGAGAAGAAAGAATCTATGTGCATTACCTTTCGACGATCTTCCTCTTCCCTAAAGATTCTATGTATACTACTTCCTTTCCGGGTTCGATCTTGTCCTTAAGTTCCTCTGGGATTTGAAGTTCAAATGTTTCGTATGTTTCTAAGTCCATGAGCTGTGCCACGTTACCAACGACGCTCAAAACTTGGGCCCTCTTCCTCTCAACTATTGGCACATATACCTTCGCTGTTACTGGCTGAACTATGCTCCTCTTTTGACCATCGAAAAGACCTATGGCTTCAATTCTCGCTTTAGCAGCACCGTGTTTACCTGATTTGCTAACAGAAATGCTTACAATTTCGCAAGGCTCGTCGTCTATGACTATGTAACCACCTTCTTTGAGCTGCCTGACTTCAGCTTGCACTTTCATGAAATCAGGCAAAGATCAAAATTTTTAAAGTTTTTGTTATGGCTCCGATTTTTCCCTTATTACGTCTCTTATATCCTTTACAAGTTCTTCATCGCTTTTTCCTTCAGTCTCAACACCTAAATCCTTTGCCATCTTTTCAAGCTTATCTCTCTGATACTTTCCTTCTCTAATCTGTCTTTCAAATTCTACAAGCTCTAGCTCGGCTTCCCTTTCAGCCTTCTTGAATTCCGCTTTAGCTTTACCTAAGCTCCTTGCTAGCTCTGGGAGCTTCGATGCACCGAAGAGCAGGAATACTATTATCAGTATTAGGAGTAACTCGTTAGGACCAAGACCTCCCAACATCTTATCACCTACTCAACTTGATTTTGAGAGTATTTAAGGCTTGTTAAGTTTATCTAAATTGTTTACAGTTTCAACGTTTTTTATAAAGTCAGATGTAATTTCACTCATCTTCTTTTTCGCAATCTCTTCGAGCTTCTCCTTAGTTGGAATCTCGTAACCGTATAGCAGTTCGAGTTCAAGCTGTCTTTTCGCTTTTTGATACTCTCCATAAATTCTACCCAAGGTTCTGGCTAAATCTGCCAGCTTGTCAGGACCTAAGAGTATTACAGCTAAGACGACAATTATGGCGAGTTCGCCCCATCCAAGCATCGTGAGATCTTAGCTCTGAAAGTATTTTAAGTTTGGGTTTAGCGTTTACCAAGATCAATTCAAAAATTTTTTAACTTTCTATTTTAATTCGAATTGTGCGTACGATTAAGGATATTCTCATCGATCTGAAGAACACAACAGAGCTCATAGTGGATCTGGCATATTCCGCACTTCTCTTCGATATGGAAGATATTGCTGAGGAGGTCTTGGATTTAGAGAGTAAGATACTTGATCTCCTACACGAACTAAGATTTCTAGCAATAGTTTCTACAAGAAGCAGAGATGTGGCAAAGGCGTTATCTTCAATACTTCAAATCGGTTCGGCATCGCAGAAAATAGGAAACGCAGCGGGAGACGTTGCAGCCCTTGTTTTGAGAGGTTTCAAGCTTACGAGGGAGATAGTCAAGGCAATAATCACACAGCTTGAGGAAACTCTTGTCAAAGCTGTTGTGAGCGTGGAAGGTGAAGTAGCAAACAAGACGCTGGGAGAGGTTAAGTTACATACAAGAACTGGAATGAGGGTCATAGCTATAAAGAGGGGATTTGAGTGGATTTTCAATCCGAACAGGGATACGAAGGTGCTGGTCGGCGATGTTCTCTTTGCGAGAGGGGATATCAGTGGGGTTCCGAAATTTTTTGAGATGGTCACGGGTAAGAGAGTTGAAATAGAGAAGGAGGAAGTTGAGATAGAGATAGAAGATTTAGACAAGGCGATAGACATTCTCGCAGATATGAAGAACCTGTCAGAGTTGGCTGTCGATTTAAGCTATTCCTCCATACTGTACAACAACGAGGACATAGCTCAGGAAGTGGCCTACTTGGAGGAAAGAATAGATAACATGAAGTTTGATCTCCAGTACTGGGTTCTCAAGAGTAGTAGGTACTTTAAGGAAGAGGAAATAAAAACACTCATTGCTTTACTCGATTTGGCATATTCAAGTGAACAGATCGCTGATTCAGCAAAGGAGATTGCTGAAATAGTTCTTGAAAAAATGGATATACATCCGATATTTCTGTCAGCTATGAAAGAGACTGATGAAGTTATAACGATGATAGAGGTCAAGAAAGGCTCCAAACTTCACGGAAAGACTTTAGGTGAGGCTAAGGTTGAAACAAACACCGGTATGCATGTGATAGCCATAAGGAGAGGAAAGAAGTGGATAACTAAACCAAGTGCTGGAACGAAAGTCTTTGCTGGTGATGTTCTAATTGCAAAGGGAACGAGAGAAAGTGAAGTTCTCTTAAGGAAGCTGTGTTCCTCTTAAATATTTTAAGATGTCTTCCAATCTTAGGTTCATTTCCTCTAACTTTCTCTTAGCTCTGCTGAAAGAGTTGTAGCTGTAATTTGCACCGTTGGCTTTTTGAATTAAAGCTTCGAACTCGCTCCCAGTTAGTATTTCGTTTAAGAAATCTTTTAGAGCAAGAACTTTGACTTCAAAGCGTTCGACGAACCTGTAATCATCGTAAAGAAAGGCTTCAACTTTCCAGCAACTTTCACACTCAGCAACCATTAGCCAGTTATCGACCCAACCTCTCTGGGACATTATCCCTCCGCAATCGCAGAATCCTCCAAAACCATTTGCAGGTTCAATGTCGTAAACTCTGCCTTCAAAAAAGATTTTTTGGATAGGATTTATTATGTATGCCCTCATACTGGGATTACTTTCTTGACTTCCGGTATCCTACTCTTCAAATGCTGTTCTACAAATGCTGTGAGGGTTATTTGAGCCATGGGGCAGCCGTAGCAAGCGCCCATGAGCTTTACCTTTACAATGCCCTCCTTCTCATCAACATCGACTACGGCTATGTTACCACCATCGGCCATTAGGTAGGGTCTTATCTCCTTATTCACGACCTCTTCAACCTTTTCTCTCAAAGACATGCTTCAAGTCTTCTGAGTGAATATATAAGCTTTCGCATCAAGTTTTTAAACAAGACAGTGAGTTCGGTTATGATGTACAAGAACACATACCTTGAGAAGATGGGGGAACTATTGAAACACGTAATGGACGTTGCCAACGATATAGAGAAGGCTGTCAAGGAGCTAACGGATGATGAAAATATAAAGGAGATGTTCAGGAGTGATGTAGAATTCGTGATGGACAAGTTCTACGGCGGTGACATAACCGTTGAAGAGGCATTAAACAACCTGAGCATGCTAAAGATTTACGCAATCTCACAGCTGGATACTCACTACAAGAGAATATTGGATGTTCTGGATGATCTCGAAAGGAAGATAAAGAAACTTAAAGAGGAGGTATCTGAGGGAATAGTGGCCGATGTTGTCGAATACATAGTTAAGACTGTTGAAAGTGCTGAGCAAGAATTAAAGGGTTAAAGCAGATTTAAGGACTGTAGAACTGCTTTCAATTTTTCAGTCTTTTCAGCATCGAGCTCTACTAGAGGTAGCCTTGGTTTTCCAGCTGGTAGACCCATGAGCTCCAAAGCCTTCTTAACGGGTATGGGATTTGTGTCTATGAAAAGTACTTCAAAGAGTGGTGTAAGCTTGTAGTGCAACTCTCTTGCCTTTTCCAGATTACCTTCTTTGAAAGCCAGATACATTTCTTTCATAAGGTGTGGAGCTACGTTAGCTGCAACGCTTATTACACCTCTCCCACCCAACGTTAAAATCGGTAGCGTTAGGAAGTCGTCGCCAGACAGCACTATGAAGTTGTCGGGGGTCATTCTAATAATCTCCGCAACCTGCTTAAGATTTCCGCTGGCCTCCTTTATTCCTATTATGTTGTCAAAATCTTCTGCCAGCCTGCTTACGACGTCTGGTGTTATGTTGCATGCAGTTCTCGATGGAACATTGTATATTATAATAGGTATCGAAACCTCTTCAGCGATTCTCTTGTAGTGCTGGTAAAGCCCTTCCTTATTGGGTTTGTTGTAGTAAGGTGTTATGAACATAGCCGCATCGGCACCAGCCTTCTCAACCTCTTTGCCCAAGAAGACGGCTTCTCTTGTTGAATTAGATCCAGCCCCAGCGATCACAGGGACGTTTGACACTTCACAAACGTATCTAACAACGTCTATGTGTTCTTGATAGCTTAAGGTTGCAGATTCCCCAGTAGTCCCGGCTGGAACAACTGCATCTACATGCTTTTCGAGATAATCCAAGTTCTTTGCGATTCCTTCGAAATCAACTTCGAAGTTCTCCTTAAAGGGAGTTACGAGGGCGGGAATTACACCCTCAAACATTTACCCACCCTCTGTTTACCTTCCTTGTTATGTATCCGGCCACTCTGTTCCTGACCTTCTTGCTCTTTATGTTTGTTAATTCCTGAACCAACTTCTTGTTGACATCGAAATCTCCCGTCCACACTTCGGGATACTTTCTCAACAGCTCCATCGCTATATTCTTGATATAAGCTGGCTTGACCGTGCCCATGTAACAGCTTCGAAATTTATTTTATTTAAGCTTTGTCTTGGGCAACACTTTTATAAATCCAACAGCCTATTCACTCACAGAGCCCCGTAGGGTAGTGGTCAATCCTGCGGGACTCTGGATCCCGCGACCCCGGTTCGAATCCGGGCGGGGCTATAAGGTTGATACAAATTTAAAAAACCGATCCTTTTCGAATTTTTTACAAAGAAGCTCAGTATATCAGCTATTTCTAAAAGAGTTCTTCTTTTAGTACACCTTCTATGAATATTACTTGATCTGAAATTGTGGCAGTCCAAGAATGAAGATCTTGTTGGAGTGTATTACGGTTCACTATGAAAATGGATGAACATGTCCTAAACAAGAATTTTTTGAGTGCCTTACATCCCCACATTCTGTAAATTGCATCTAAAGTGGCAATAACACTAATTATTTTTCGTTTGTGATCTTTCTTTGTACTTCGCCTAACTTGAGAACTATCGTGTGTTGATCAAATTCTACAGGATAGATGAAGCTATATCCTAAATTTCTTCCATCAGAAGCGTTTACTATCACTAGATTCCCTTTTTTCTTCATCTTTGATTGCATCTAGACCTACACTCTTTAGTCTATCTATGAACCTCGAGACCAGAAGAATAAAATTTATGAATAATGCAAAATCCCTCTGTCCGAGTCTGCGTTTGACGTGTATTATCGCTATACACCATTCTAGACTGTACTAGTTGTAGGACAATAGGAGAATTCCACCGTCGACACTAAACTAAGTATTATATCATTATGGTACATACTACATTGCCACATTCATGTTAAAAATTAGTTTAAGAGAAAATGTTGGCAAATCGATCTGTAAACATTTTGAGATTTTCTTGTGACATCTGGAGCAACTTTTGGGAACCTTGTGTGATCTGCTGGATAGCGGCAGTTTGTTCTTCGATTGCTGCTGATGTCTCTTCACTGGCTGAGGCTGATTCTTCTGCGGTTGCAGCAACCTCATCAATACTCTTTGCTAGAACATTAAGCGCCTTCATACCCTCCTCTGAATCCTCGGCAATCTGCTCGAACAATTTATTAATTTCTGATATCCTCTCTGCAATTTTTCTGGCCTTATTTAGTGCATCGTTGATACTCTTACTTCCCTCCTCAGATTCACTGCGAGCTTTATAAACAGCCTCAATTACTCTTTGGGTAGATTCCTGAACATTTTTAACAATACTATCTATCTCCTCAGTGCTCTTTCTAGATTCCTCAGCCAACTTTCTAACCTCATCCGCTACAACAGCAAATCCCCTTCCGTGTTCTCCTGCCCTAGCAGCTTCTATGGCAGCATTCAACGCTAACAAGTTAGTCTGATCCGCTATCGACTTTATCCTTTCCGTTATCTTTCCTATGTTCCTTACTGCAGATTCTAGTTCTTCAACAAGCCTTCCTACAGCTTCAATTTCAACCATCATTTTTTCTAGCTTTTCTAATGCGATTCTTCCTGTTTCTTCGGATGCTTTTGCTTCTTCAAGAGCTGAATGAGTATAATTCGTGGCATTTGTAATAGCTCCGTTTAGTTTTTCAAATATACTTTTAGTCTTCTTTAATTCTACTTGGGATGATGCTGCAAGCTTAGACAGATTTTCAGCTCCGGTTGCGATTTGTTGAGATGCCGAACTTATCTGCTGCATTCCTGCGTTTATTTGAGATACTGCTTCCATTGATTCTCTGGCTACTTTTTCTGTTTCCTTCAGCGCTTCAACAAAATTCTCAAAGAATTCTCTTGTTTCAGCAGCTAGTGTGTTTATTAAATCAAATACCTCTCCAAATTCATCATCTCTAACCTTTTCGAGCTTTATATTCCAATTCCCTGATATTAGTCCATTCAATGCTTCCTTAATGGTCGCTAGACAATCTTTAGTATAGTCATCTAGACTAAACCTAGGCTTCACCACCTCCGAATCCATCTTGCTCCCCCCTGCGGGATTATTATCCATTATATCTAAATGTTATTTAAATTTTTCTTACAATTTGAATATTATTAAATAGAAATTGCTGAAAAGTAATTTGATAGAAATGATTATGTTCCGAAAGTAATAGTTCTATACCTACAAGAATAAATACTTGATACAACGACGTAAACAACCCTCTACATTCGAGAGGACTTGTTAGAGAAGGCTAGAGAACTCGGCTTGTTGGGAAGGAATTTGAGCATATTCGTCGAGAAGTTCTTAGAGAAGTTTCTACCGCTCTATGAGCAGTTCAATAAGAGAATAGAGGTCGGTGCGTGGGGATTGGATGACCGCCTTACGCCGGGGGTGGGATTCGAACCCACGACCCCAGAGGGGAGCGGCTTAGCAGGCCGCCGCCTTACCACTCGGCAACCCCGGCTCGGCTCATTTTATACATCCCAACTTTTAAGGCTTTTGATACGCATACCGAAAAATTTAAATAGAAGTTTTACTAACTAAAGGTTAGTAGTAAAAGGTTAAGGAGGTGATGTCGAAATGATATTCGATCCTTTTGAGGAGATTAGAAGGATACAGGAGAGGTTGAACAGACTCTTCGAAGATTTTGAAAGGATTGGTCCGAGGGTTGTAAGTGTGGAGTTCCCAGTTGATGTAATAGACGAGGGAGATAGAATAAGAGTTGTCGCCGATCTACCGGGCTTCAACAAGGAAGACATAGAGATCTGGGTAGAAGACGGCGACCTCGTCATAAAGGCTGAGAGAAAGGAGGAAAAGGAGGAGAAGGAAGCCAACTACTTGAGGAGGGAGAGAAGGTTTGGCAAAGTCTACAGAAGAATTGCACTACCTGCAGATGTGGACGTTGAGAACATAAAGGCGAGCTATAACAACGGTGTTCTCGAAGTGATAGTACCTAAGACCGAAAAGGCTAAGAAGAAGGTTATAAAGATCGAGTGATGCATAAGGATGGGCATATAGGCCTAACTTTGCTAATTTTTTCAATTACTTATCACTTATGCAACGCTTGGGATGAAAGGTTCATTGAAATTCTCCTAATCGCTCTTGCTTTTTCCGTAATACCCGATTACGATCTAAAAATTCAAAAGCTCGGATTGAAGAACTCATTTAAAACCTTAGCAATTTTGCTCACTTTTGTAAGCTTAATCCTCTTTGCAGCCTATGGATTTCTCACAAAACCTTACCTGCTGTACGTGGCAACATTATCTACAGCTCTGGCTATTCTTTTCTTATTCCTCTTTGCAATGAGTGAGCACAGAAAGTTTTCACATACCATCTTTTTTGGCCTCATCTGTGGTGCATTTACAGGCTTTTTCACACTGAAAGTATTTGAAGACTTTTATATTGGTTTTTACGGCGCGTTTCTTGGAGTATTCTCACATATACTCGGTGATCTGTTCACCTATACCCCCTTTTCCCCTCTATATCCCATTCTCAAGCGCAAGTTCTCTCTAAAGCTCTTCAAATCTTCAAACCAGATTGTAAACAAGGTTATGCTAATCGTAGGGTTAACGGCATTTGTATTGCTCTATCAGGGCGGAACGGTTTTAAAACTCGCTTTGAACTATTCTTAATGAGACTGCTAATCCTGCTCATATTAGCTCTAATGATAATGGGTTGCGTAAGCGAGAAACCAAGTTTACCCTCAAGTACATCAATAAACACAACGATACTCAAAGTAAACGACACCTACACACTTTACATAATCTTCACACTACCGAATCCATGTCACAAGGTCAGCTATAAGGGTATGAAGGCCTACGGAAACGAAATAGATGTTTACTTTGAGTATCAACCTCCAAAGCCAAACGAAATTTGTATTCAAAAGCTTGAGGTTTACAAGTGGGATGTAAGTCTCGGAAAGTTGGTCGAAGGGGAGTACAAGATAAAAATATATGTAAATGATAAAATTATAAAAGAATTTAAATTTTATGTGAAAGAATAAATTGTAAGTTGGCTTACTTACGCCAACACAAATTTTTATCCACGCTCTATATCTTCGTTAAATGTCGAATGAAAATTTTTATTTAATCGAAGTAGTTTCAAAGGCATGGATGTAGTTGTAATGGGTGTAGGGCAAACTAAATTCGGTTCGCATCCCGATAAAAGTCTTCCAGAGCTGTTCGCTCAAGCATTCTTCGAAGCCTTTGATTCCTCGAATATAGAGTTAAAGGACATCGAGGCTCTTTACATAGGGAATTTCGTTGGAGAGATAACCGATGGTTCAGCAAACCTCGGTGGTTTTATAGCGGATGAAATTGGTTTAAGTGGTATTCAAGCAATGAGGTACGAGTCCGCCTGCTGCTCATCGGCTGTAGCTTTTAAGGAGGCTTGTTTAGCAATCAAACATGGTATTTACGACTGTGTTGTTGTTGGAGGTGTTGAGAAGCTCAAGTCTGCTGGAACGGCCATCGGAACTAGAGCTTTAGCAACAGCCGTAGATGGAGTTTACGAGATCAACACAGGTCTGACATTTCCGGGTGTCTTTGCCCTAGTCGCTAGGCTCTATGCAGAAACTTATGGAATACCGCTCGAAAAGCTCAGGGAGATGATGGCATACGTTTCTATCAAAAATCACAGGTATGGAGCGAGAAATCCTAAAGCACAGTTCTATAACAAGTTGGGCAACTTAAAGGTTGAGGATGTTCTCAACTCGAAGATGATAAGCTCACCCCTCACGTTACTTGATTGCTGTCCCATGACGGATGGAGCCTCAGCAGTCGTACTGGCAAGTGAGAGTTTTGCAAAGGATAGGATAGACGAGCCTGTCTACGTAAGGGGAGTTGGGCAAAGCTCTGCCGGTAGTCTCTTCAGACAGAAGAAGGAAATCGTTAAAGCTTTGCCGAGAAGGAAATCATCTGAAATGGCCTACAAGATGGCTGGGCTTTCGCCAAAGGATATCGATGTTGCTTTGGTTCACGACTGCTTTACCATAGCAGAAATTGTTGCTCTGGAGGCTATGGGATTCTTTAATTATGGAGAGGGAGCAAAGGCAACAGCTGAGGGTTTGACAAATATAGGTGGTGATGTAGCAGTCAACATCGACGGCGGTTTAATTGGTAAAGGTCATCCAGTTGGCGCGACTGGAACGGCTCAGATTTATTCTGCTGTGAAAATTCTTAGAAATGAGCTAGATTTTGTTAAAGTCGATGCAGAAAACGTCATTACGGACACCCTTGGAGGAGACTTCGGGACACTCGTTAACGTGATTTTGAGTGTGCACAGGAGGTGATAAAGATGTTTGTGGAGTTTTTTAACGAGCTCCTGAATGGAAAACTCATAGGATTCAAATGTTTAGACTGTGGAACGGTAATGTGTCCTCCCAAATCCACATGTGACAACTGTAAGGGAAGAAATCTCGAAAAGATTGAGCTTTCAGGCTATGGAAGGGTTACAAGCTACACGGTAACGTATGTCGCTCCAATGGGTTATGAGAAAGAGGCGCCTTACGTTGTAGCGTTGGTCGAGTTAGATGAGGGCCCTTGGATTATAGGAAGGTTGGACGTAGATGCTGAGAAGGCCGAGAGTGAGAATCTGGTCGGAAAGAGGGTTAAGGTCTATGGAAAAGAGTTTGCAAGCGAACTGTTTTATCCAAACAAGGAAAAGAGGGTAGTTCCAATGTTCGAAATTGTAGAATGAAATCCAAGCAGGAAGTTAGGGAGTACGTTTGGAATGCCATAAAGCCTTACTCTACATTTCCTCCACCTTACGGTAGGATACCAAATTTCGTAGGTGCTGACAAAGCTTGTGAGAAACTGAGGGAGCTCGAAGAGTATAGAAAGGCGAAGGTAGTGTTCTCTGCCCCGGATTCTCCTTTGAAGAGGGCAAGAGAGATTGTTTTGGAAGATGGAAAGAAACTTCTTGTCGTTAAACCAAAGATGACAGGTTTTCTGCTCGTTGAGAATGGAAAAGCTGGAACAATAAAAGAGATGCTCAGATACGGAAGGGAAGTGGATTTGAACGAATTGAAAATTCATGTCGACATATTCTTGCAGGGTTGCGTCGCAGTTGACAGAAAAGGTAACAGAATCGGTAAGGGTAGCGGATTTGGAGATAGAGAGTACAGAATCTTGAGAGAAAAGGGCTTGATAGATGATGAAACTCTCTATGTCGTTGTTGCACATCCGATTCAAATCTTTGACGATTTGAGTCACCTCATGGACGAGCATGATGTGAAGGTGGATGTTATACTCACTCCAAAAGAGATAATCAGAACTGAGAATTACTTCAAAAGATTTAGATAGGTGTCAATGTGCCTTGAGGCCATTCTAA
Organism: Archaeoglobus profundus DSM 5631; assembly: GCF_000025285.1. Lineage (GTDB taxonomy): Archaea > Halobacteriota > Archaeoglobi > Archaeoglobales > Archaeoglobaceae > Archaeoglobus_B > Archaeoglobus_B profundus. The sequence goes on along the minus strand of NC_013741.1, from coordinate 924,143 downwards.
GCCACTGAGTTCTTGCGGCATAACTGTAGACTTCTGTCATGTATGCTAGGGCGTAGTCGTAGTTGTTGACCAGCCACCTAATCTTGTTGGCCAATGCAATTGGATCGTTGGGAGGAACTGTTAAGCGGGGAGCGTGCTGGTAGAACTCAACTAGTCTTGGGACTCTCGTACCGATAATGGGCTTCAGACTACCCATTGAAAGGTGCAGTATTCCACTTACGGAGTACGCTTTTCTATCCTTATAGGGTAAGATTATAGCATCGGCTAAAGCAACTACTCTAAGTATCTCATCGCTCGAAAGGTATCTCTCAATTAGTACTGTCTTAAACTCCGATGTCTCAATTATATTTACTATCTCTTCATCTTTCGGTTCTCCAGCGATTAGAAGTGTAAATTTCAAATCACTCAATAGCCTTAGAGATTCTATCAGAGTATCTATACCCTTGTCCCTTCTAAGAAAGCCCGGTACAGTTAATATCACTCCCTCAAGATCGCACTCTATTCCAAGACTTCTACACAGCTCTTCTCTCGTCTTGCAGAGGTATGGGTTTATTAAAGTTCCATGAGGAATTCTGTAGACTTTTGATGGATTAACCTCTTGAATGTGCAGTTCAAACTCTTGCAAAGGGCTGTGAACTATGATGAAATCCAACTCGTTCAGCCAAGATTGAAACTTCAATGTAACGTCAGCTCTCGGAGAGTGGGGATGGTCCACGGTATGCATGGTTATTCCTACAGCTCTGGCCAGTCCTTCCTCCTTAGCTTGAAGAAGAGCATCTATAAGTTCTCTGTTACTCCCGTATATCCCGTACTCATGCTGGACGTGCAGTACATCAACGCTACCCAGATCTTTTAGAGTTTCAAGAAGTTTAGAATAATCCCTTTCAAACCTTGAGTAGCACGGATAGACGTTTGCTACATCATCGTTATACTGTTCATTTTTGAATTCGTTAGTAGAAAGTACAACAACATCTGTTCTCGGATTCAGAGATCTCATTGCAGATGAGAGCATTTTCGTATATTCAGCAATGCCGCAGTGAACTGGAGGATATCGAGATACAAAACCTACCCTCATTCAAAAGTATTTGCATCGACTCAGCTTAAACGTTTCGATTTGAATATCTCAGAAGTGCCCTAATGCTATCAAAGAAGTCGTGATTGAAATGTTCCAGCTTCAAAGCGAGACTACTTCTCTATATGGTTAATGCAGTCCATAGTGATGCTAGATCTTTGGAAACTCTCGCTTCGATAGTTGGCAAAGTTTTAAATTGTGCAAACAAATTCGAGGCATGTTCAAGAAAGTACTCTACGCAACGGACTTATCTGAAAGGAGCTTAGCAATATTGGATTCTCTACCAGAATTCAAGTGTTTGGGTTTAGAGGAAGTCGTAATTTTTAGGGTAATAAATCTAACAAGAGTTTTGGGAGTGGCGAGAGGAATAGATATAGATGCCTACATCAGGGAAATAGAAAAGGAAACCATTCCCAAGCTTGAGGAAATTGCCGAAAAAATAAGAGGCATGGGTTTTGTGGCAAAGCCGATAATCCCTCCACCAGCAGGGGATCCTGTTAGTGAGATTGCCAGAATCGCTAATGAAGAGGGTGTAGATGCGATTGTGATGGGCAGTAGGGGTAGGAGTACTATAAAGGCAATTCTGCTGGGTAGTACAGCTGAGGGAGTAGTGAGAAAGTCGGATAAACCTGTCATAGTTTTCAAAAACCACACACCCAAGATCTTTTCAAAAATTGTTTACGCTCACGATTTTTCGGATAAGGCGGAAAAGCTCGGAAAATACGTCAAGTTCGTTGCAAAGTCTTGCAATTCGGATGTGATTGTAGTTCACATACTTGAAAAGGGAGAAGTCTTAGAGGAAAGCAAACTTGACGAAATAGAGCTTGAATTCAAGAATGAAGGCATAGACGTTAAGATAATAATAGGTGAAGGAAGTCCGTCCAAAGAAATCGTTAAAATCGCAGAAAAAGAGGGAGCAACCTGTATATTCGTTGGTAGATCTGGAAGGGGGGCAGGGGTGCTTGGTAGCACTGCCGATTTTGTGATAAGGTATTCGAAAGTCCCCGTCTTTGTTGCTTAACAAACTTTTTTAACAAGGATTGAATGTATCTAGATGACTCTCAAGAAGCTTACGAGCGAACTCGAAAAGGCTACGAAGACAGCTTTGGAGAATAGACATAGGTTTATGGTTATCTTGTGCTCTAAGGATTTGGAAAAGCTACTGAAAACTGCGAAGAAGCTTTACAAGAAGTATGAAAAGATCAGAAAGAAGTTAAAAGAAATTGAGGAGGATTTACTCATAGTTGGAAGGAGCGAATTTCTCGAAAAGTCTAAGGATTATTTTGAAGGAAAGTTTGTCCATTATAAGGACGTTCAGTACGTCTTGGGTGAAACTTATTCGTCTTTAATCCTCGACATAACGAACGGTTTTCATCCGAACGACTTGGGAATTGTGGTTGAAACCATAGCTGAAGGTGGAATGATTCTGGCATTATCACCACCAATACAGGAGTGGCAGAATTTGAAGAGTAAATGGCATGAAGAGCTTGTTAGCGAGCCTTACACAATTGATGATGTAGTTCCAAGATTCTACAGACGTTTTATAAAGCGAACTTTATTGGCTAAAGGAATAATCATCTACGATCTCGACAAAAGGAAGTTGATTAAACCTTACGAGTTTGAGAAGGTTGAGGAATCGAGAGAAGAAATTATCTTGCCAGAGGAGGAGAGGGAGATCAGTAAAAAGCTCTACAAGCTCTGTGCGACCCAAGATCAAGTTAGAGTTCTTGAGCTGTTTGAGCACTATTTCGACAGAAAGAAGGAGAGGAAGGCTGTTGTCATCACGGCTGACAGAGGTAGAGGAAAGTCAGCCGTTTTGGGAATAGTTACTCCCTATCTCATTTGGAGGATGTTCAAGGTTTTAAAGAGACCTGTCAGGATAATGGTAGTGGCTCCAACACCATATGCCGTTCAAACGTACTTTAAGTTCCTCCTTAAGGCCATGGTAAGGGTCGGGATGAAGTTCAGGGTTAAGGAGAGCGGGAAACTGATTACGGTTGTAAACAGCAAGTATGCAAGGGTTGAATACGTCGTGCCGAGAAGGGCGATGATCGAAAAGGATTATGCGGATATAGTCATAGTGGATGAGGCGGCTGGCATTGATGTCCCAGTGCTTTGGAAGATAACTGAAGGAGTTCGATGGATGATATTCTCTACAACAATACACGGTTACGAAGGAGCGGGTAGGGGGTTCAGTATTCGATTCCTGAAGAGGCTCGAAAGCTGTGAGGATGTAGAGATAGAGAAAATACACTTGAATGAGCCTATAAGGTATGGTAAGGGCGATCCGATTGAGAAATGGTTGTATGATGTCTTGCTTCTGGATGCACAGCCGGCAGAGATAACTGAAGAGGATATTCAGGCTATAAAGGATGGAAAACTTGAGTTTGAAGAGATAGACAAGGACAAGCTCGTTGAGAACGAGAAGCTTTTGAGAGAATTCTTTGGAATATACGTTCTGGCTCACTATAGGAACAGACCATCCGACCTTGTGATCCTCCTGGATATGCCGAACCATAAGCCCTTTGCGGTTAAAGTGAACGGGAAGGTAGTGTGTTCTTTGCATATTGCAATTGAAGGTAAGATGGACGATGAAACAATCAAGAAGATAGCTAAGGGATACAAGCCGAAGGGGCAGATAATACCCGATCTCATGCTTAAGCACTATTGGGATTACGATTTCCCCAAATACGTTGGCTTGAGAGTCGTTAGGATTGCTACTCATCCTTCAGTTATGAGAATGGGAATAGGCAGTTGGTCTTTGAGCAGAATAATAGATTGGGCTAAATCTAGGGATATGGACTGGGTTGGGAGCGGTTTCGGAGTTTCTCCAGAGCTTTTGAGATTCTGGCTTAGAAACGGATTCATCCCAGTTCACATAACACCTCAGAGAAATGAAATTTCCGGAGAGCATACGGTAATAGTTCTAAAGCCCTTGAAAATGCATGTTGAAGAGAAGGTGGATATGATAAACACGGACTTTACAAGGAGATTGATTGAGTATTTAGCTGATGAACTCAGAGATTTGGAGACCGAGACAGCAATAGGTCTTCTGAAGAGTCTTAGAAGAGATTTGGAGGTTGATATGCCAAACTTTGGAAAGATTGAGAGGAGAAGGATCAAGAAGTATTTCCAAGGTCAGAGCCTCTACGAGTACGTTTCCGACTTGATAAGACCTCTCGTTAGGTACTACTACTCCAAGAGAGATAAAGTAGATTTGGATGAAGAGGAAGAGAGAATTCTTGTAGCTAAATGTCTGCAACTTAAATCTTGGAAGGATCTCGGTGAAAACTTCAAAGTTTATAAAACTCTGCTTAAGGCCGTTCAAAAGATTTGGAAGAAGTACTATGAGGAGGCTTGAAGGGGTGGTTGCATGGAGCGGATAAATTTCGATGCTGAATACGTTGAAAGTATAATTCAGGGAAAGAAGATCACCACTGTAAGGAAGGGCGTTAAGAGCTATCCTGTAGGTAAGATTGTTGAATTAACTGTGAACTACAAGCCCTTCGCCAAGGCTAGGGTCAAGAAGGTTGTTGTTAAGAGGGTTAAAGAACTGACGGATGAAGATGCAATTAGGGATGGATTTGAGAGTAAAGAGGACTTACTCAATGCGTTAAAGAAAATTTATGGCGAGATAAACGAAAACGACCTCGTAACAATAGTCCATTTCGAGGTTTTGGAGACATACTGAACTTTAGAAGAAGTCGCTCAACTTCCTGTTTTTTGAGGCGTTAGCTAACTTGTGTGCCAATCTAATGGGCTCTGGTAACTTGTAACCTTTCAAGCAAGCTTTCACTATTTCCAAAGCTGTTTCCGGTGTTACGTAACTTCCGGGAGATATGTATATGGGATTGCAGTTCTTGCAAGGTTTTAGGGCGTAACCTATGATCTCGGAGTTGTCGTAGATTGGTTTGACCTCCATCACATCCTTTGGATCTTCGACTCTGCCGTAAAGCCTTCTCTTTGTTATCCCGATTGAAGGGATGCCAGTCTCGATTGCTATGTACGTTGCCAAACCACACTTTCTCGGATGTGCAATACCACTCCCATCTACCAAGAGAACAACATTGTCAACGTCTTTCAAAACCTTCCTAACAACATTTACTGCGGGTTTTCCCTCTCTGAACATCAGGAAAGTGGGGATGTACGGGAATTCAACATCTTCAATTTCAACACCCTCCTTAACAACCTCAAGCCTTGGAAATTTTAGGAGAACACATGCCGATATCACTTTGTTCCCAACAAAAGCTTGATCTACTCCTGCAACAAATTTTAAGTCCTCAATTTTTATTTTATCCTCTAAAACGACCTTCTTATTAGCTATCTTTTTCTGGTACTCCTCAAGCTCCTTTAAATTCACGCTCAAACACCTCAATCTCGTGATCCAACTCAGTCTTGATACCTATTTCATGAAGTCTTTCATTAGCCACCCATACACTGACAGTTCCCTCAACAGCTTTCGGTAGTTCTGACAACCTGTAAATTACGTCGGTTTTCACGTAAAATATCAGCGCATTCAGTATCGAAACATCTATGACAGCCTTATCCCAGACCTTAAACTTCCCGTAATATCCCTGAGAGGCGATTATTGGAATCTTTGAAGCTGTAGTGTAGACGTTTTCAACAAAATCAGCGATTCTGTCTGCAAAATCTCTCGTTATGAGTGAGGCACCTAATACACCGTCCAACCTTGCTATTTCACTCAGATAAAGTTCAAGCTCATTCCTACTTAACTCACCATCACTACCAAACCCAACTACAGCAACAATCGAATTCAACTTGTTCAGAGATGCCAGAACGATTGCATCTGCCAGAGGACTGTGCAAGCCCTTCTCGTTCCCCCTAGCCAAAGAATCACCGCCAGCATCAACTCCAACAACCAAATCAACATTTTCTCTCTCAATAAAATCCTTCAAACTCTCAGTTAAACCTCGCTCACCCTTCGTTATGTCGACTCCAACAACTTCGCAATCCAAAAACTCCGCAACCTGTGCCACTATCAACTTCAAACCTCTGTAGTTTGATCTGGCATTAATCCAAGCTAAGCAGTTATTTATACTCTTGCAATCGTCTATCTCTTCAACGGATAGAGGACCGGGCTTTTTATCCCTTGTAACCCTCTCCCAAACGACGCCACCACAGATGCACTCAACATCGAAAAGTTTGAAGAATTCTGCAACGGCTAACGTGCTTACTGCATCACCTCCACCGCCCATTCCTATGAGCAAAGCTCTATCAACGTTTTTGAGCATTTTGGCAATCTTCATATCTCCCCCTCTTCTTTCGAACTTTAACGCTTTTCATTTGATTCTCCCAAAACCGAAACAATGTAGGGCTTTATTCCGTTCGTTTTTGAAATTACCATTGTTTTCTACCCCCTAGTATCTATCTTTTTGATTGTTAGGATTCCAAAACAATACCGATTATATACACAACGCAAACTCAGGCTATGGACTACGCATCCTTAGGTTTGAAGGTCGGTATCGAGATTCATCAACAACTCAATACAAAGCACAAGCTCTTCTGCAAATGCCCGACAGTTTTAAGGGACGTTGAGGATTCTAACTTCGAATTCTTCCGCTATTTGAGGCTCAAAAGGAGCGAAATCGGTGAGGAGGATAGAGCCGCTAAGGAGGAGGTTCTCAGGAGTAAGAAGTTCATTTACAAGAGCTACGATACAACATGTTTAGTTGAAGCAGATGAGGAGCCTCCGAGAGAGCTCAATATGGAGGCTCTACAGATTGCGATAACGATTGCAAAGATGCTGAACATGGAGTTTGTAGATGAGGTTCACGTGATGCGTAAGATCGTTATAGACGGTAGCAACACAACTGGCTTTCAGAGAACTGCGTTGATAGCATTTGATGGCTACATAGAGGTTGATGGGCGTAAAATTGGCATTGCAACACTTTGCTTGGAGGAAGAAGCTTGCAAAAAGGTTGAGGATAAGGGTGAGGTTGTGGTTTATTCCTTGGACAGGCTTGGAATCCCCTTAGTTGAGATTGGAACGAAGCCGGACATAGATTCGCCTGAACTCGCGAAGAAGGTTGCAAAGAAATTGGGAATGATTTTACGTTCGACTGGCAAGGTTAAGAGGGGATTGGGAACGATAAGGCAGGATGTGAACATAAGCATAGCTGAAGGTGCGAGAGTTGAGATAAAAGGTGTGCAGGAGCTTGACATACTCGACAAGGTTGTGGAATACGAGGTTTTGAGGCAGTTGAATCTGCTCAAGATTAGGGACGAGCTTAAGCAGAGGAATGCAAGCGTTGTCAGAGAGATATACGACGTAACCGACATATTCGCTAACACCAAGTGTAAGGTCATTGCAAGGGCTTTGAAGAAGAACGGCAAGGTTTTGGCTATACTGCTCAAAGGCTTTGGTGGTTTGGTTGGCAGGGAGATTCAGCCTAATAGAAGGCTTGGAACAGAATTTGCGGACATTGCAAAGACGTTTGGCTTGGGAGGAATTTTCCACACAGACGAACTTCCAAACTATGGAATAAGTGAGGAGGAGGTAGAGAAACTCAGAGAAAGGTTGAATGCAAAAGAGGAAGATGCAATAATCTTTACTTGCGGTGAGGAGCTTAGGGTTAGGAGAGCCCTGCAGAGGATCATCGAGAGGGCTGAATACTGCTTGATAGGTGTGCCAGAGGAGACGAGAAAGGCAAATGAAGACGGAACTACATCATACCTTAGACCTCTTCCCGGATCAGCGAGGATGTATCCTGAGACAGATGTCCCCCCAGTAAAGATTACCGAGGATATGCTAAACGTTGAAATACCAGAACTGATTGAAAATAGAGCTAGAAGATATGTTGAGATGGGTTTGAGTGAGGATTTAGCTTGGGCTATTGCAGATTCGGAATATTACAACATTTTCGAGAGATTTGCAAAGGTTTTACAGCCAACGATCGTTGCAAGGGTTTTACACATAGTTCCTTCAGAGCTTAAGAAAGAAGGCTTTAACACCGATGTGCTTAGAAAAGAGCACTTCGAGATTACACTTGAGTTGATTGCAGAAGGAAAAATTGCGAAAGAGGGGGCTGAAGAAGTTCTGAAAGAATTTTGCATAAATCCAAATGCCAAGGTGGAGGATATACTGGCCAAGATGAAGGCGGGAGAAGACTTGGATAGCTTCATAGCCAAACTTGTTAATGAAAAGGTCGATCTGATTAAAGAAAGGGGTGAGAAGGCTTTCAAGCCTCTGATGGGTTTGGTAATGAAGGAGTTTAGGGGAAAAGTTGACGGGAAGATAATTGCTGAAAAACTTATGAAAGCTATAAAGGAGAAGATATCCGAACTCTAACCTTAACCCCATACTCCATCGTTCAGCGTAACATATTTAAGTAATCCCACAAAGGCATGAACCTATGGCAAGAATGCATGCTCGAAGGAGAGGTAAATCAGGATCAAAGAGAGTTTACAGAGATCACCCGCCAGAATGGGTTGAGATGAAGCCAGAGGAAGTTGAGAAGCTCGTTGTTGACCTTTACAAGGAAGGCTACGAGCCGAGCATGATCGGAATGATCTTGAGAGATCGTTACGGAATCCCTTCCGTTAGACAGGTAACGGGTAAAAAGCTCGTGAGAATATTGAAAGAGCATGGAGTATATACAGGATTGCCGGAGGACTTGAAGGCACTCATCAAGAAGGCTATAAACTTGAGAAAGCATCTCGAAGTTCACAAGAAAGACAAGCACAACAGGAGAGGTTTGCAGTTGATAGAGGCAAAGATCTGGAGATTATCTAACTACTACAAGGAGAAGGGAGTTCTTCCAAAGGACTGGAAGTACGACCCAGAGAAGTTGGAGATAGAGCTTTCCAAATCGAGGTAATTTTTAAAAAGACTTTTAAATTTTGACGTAGATTTTTGGTATGGTGCTGAAAAAAGCTAAAAGGGAGTTTGAAATCGTTTTGAGGCACATTAGGGTAATGAAGGCAGTCATGAAGCATCAACCCATTGGAATATTCAAGCTCTCCGAACTCATAGGTATGCCTAAACACAAAGTTAGGTATTCTTTGAGAGTGCTTGAGCAGTCTGGTATAATAGAACCAACTCAGCATGGAGCGGTAATAAAGGAAGGTGCCAATTTGGAGGAGTTAAAGAAAAATTTCGAAGAAATAAAGAAGATAGTCAAAGCCATCGAAGAGGAATTGAAGGAAATATGATAATAATAGGTGTCCTTCACCTTGATCCTCTTCCTTCATCACCTCTCTACGAATCTTACGAAAAAACATTCGAAAACGCCTTGAAGGATGCTAAAGCTCTGGCTGAAGGCTGTGATGCCATAATAATTGAGAACTACGGCGATAAGCCATTTTTAAAGGAGGTAGATAGAGTTACCGTTGCCTGTATGAGTGTAATAGCTTGGGAAGTTAAGAGAGAGACGGGCTTGCCAGTTGGTATTAATGTGTTGAGAAATGACCCTTTTTCAGCTTTGGCAATAGCAAAAGCTGTAAATGCTGATTTTGTAAGAGTGAATCAGTTGTACTTTGCTTCTCTATCGCCCGAAGGTTTCTTGGAAGGAAAGGCTGGGGAAATTTTGAGATACAGACGTTTCATAGATTGCAAGGCTAAAATTTACGCCGATGTAAAAGTGAAACACGCACACCACTTCGTCAGTCTTGAAGATTACTTGGAAAACGTTGAAAGGTGCTTGGCCGATGCTCTAATAGTTACGGGAACTGCTACAGGCAGGGAGGTGGATGTTGAAGAACTTAAAGCTGTTAGGAATTTAACGAATCTGCCAGTTTTTGTAGGGAGTGGAGTAAAGCCGGAAAATCTGCACAGGTATGTGGGTTTGTGTGATGGAGTTATAGTTGGAACGTATTTTAAAAAAGATGGAAGGGTTGACGTCGAAAGGGTTAGGAGGTTATCAAAGCTTAGAGACAATTTGATAAAATCTAACAAATAAATTAAGCTTAAATATGACTTGCACAACATTTTACCGTGAACGGGAAGTTGGTTGCCATAATTTTGACTGTAATATTTGCAGTTTCAGTTGCGTCCGCATTCTTCATTCCAAAAGAAACTCACGAGTTCTTTTACATCGAAAACGTAGATGTGAAGGTTGATAAAATCGGTGATGACATCGTGAATCTAACTTTCATAGTTAAAATTCACAGATCGGATGTTTTAAAGAACGCAACGCTCAATCTGAAGGTCTACGACCTAAAAACGGGTGTTTTGCTAGAAGAAAAATCCGTTCCCGTTCCAGAAGAGGGCTGCAGGTTTATAAACATCTCAATGCCATTTGAGAAGGACAGAGATTACAGGGTTAAAGTTGTTCTCGAAAAGGATGGGAGATCGAGCCAGTTCACACTAAACCTTAGAAACCTCGAAACCTTAATACCGAAGGATAGGGAGCTTAAAGTCGTTCTAAGAGATGTGGACTTTAAGGTTCTCACTACCGAAGACGATAGGGTTAACGTTCTGATCAGATTCTACTTCGATTCTTTCAAAGATTACGATGTTCGCTTTCACTTAAAGGCCGTTCAAAACGAATCGAACGTTTTAGCGGATGAGAAGTGGATTGATGCAACGCTTAGAAGCGGGAAGACCCAGATAGTAGAGACAAATATCAGTGTGGTCGAGGACTACAACTATTTGATAAAGCTTGAGGCTTGGAGGAGCGGATACATGGTAAAGGTGTGGAAAGCCGTTCTGAACTTGGCACCCACTAAAAAGGTCCCATTGAGTGTTAAAGAGGAGGAGGTCAAATTTGAGGTTGAGAAGTTTGCCGAAAAGTACGGTGGTGTCAAGATACCGTCAGAAACTCCACCACCCATACCTCTGGGTGTAGCTTCCGAGAGAGGCGTTTACAAAACACCAGGATTTGAGGCTTTGATTTTGATATTTGCTGGAGGTGTTGCAATATGCTTGAAACGGTTAGGAAGGCTCTGATAGTTCTGACGATAATAGTCTTAGCAGTTGCCGTATTCGGCTTATACCTCTCTCTGAATGCAATAATAGATATTTTCATCGGCTACAAATATGCACCGATCTACAAAGCTCTAATGAATCTAGCCGTTGTGATCCTTGCAATCTACGTGCTAAAGCTGTTGCTTGAGAATGAACACCGCCCTAAGAATTCTGAAGGCTCTTCAGGAGAGGAATAAAACACTATCAGAGCTTTCGAGAGAGGTAGGAGTTACAAAACCATCCCTACTCTACCATCTATCCAAGCTTAGTGGAAAGGGTTTGGTTAAGAAAGTTCAAAACGGAAACAAGTTCGTTTACTACTCTCTGACGGGGAAGGGTAAGAATTTCGTTAGACTGTTTACATCTCTTGTATCTTCTGCCTTGCTCTCCTACGTATTGGTATCGCTTTCAAAGAAAGCTTCAGATTTGAGTGCATCGATATCAACAACTTACCCAGTATTGCAAAAAGGCCATACAGCAACTGTTAACGTTTGTATAGCATTCATCCTAGCTTTTGTTTTCCTGTTCACGATCTTCTACTTTGCACTGTTGCTATTAAAGAGATAGTTAAACCTTGTAAACCCTTGCATTCGCCACGTCTTTCAAAATTGGAATGAATGAAAGACCTATTTCTCCTGCAAACCTCGTATCGTAAACGTTCAATTCTATATCACACTTTTTAAGCCTACTTGCAAGCTCGATTATTTCATCTTTAATTCTCTTGCCAAGTAACGGAACGTTTGCCTTTCCATCTGTTATAAGAAAGGCCCTAACCTTCAACGTCTTTTCCTTCATTCTCTCCCTTTTAGCCAGCAATAACAGGTTGTAGAGGGCCGAACTTAAAGGAGTTCTACCACCAGTTGGAACGTTCTCGATACTTTCGATAACTTTCAAGTAATTCTTAGTTGGAGGAACGACGATCTCAGCACGATTACCCTTAGCAACTATTAAAGCCATCTTAGATTTCTTAACGTATCCTTTCTCAACGAGCTTTTCAGCAATCCCCTTTGCAACGCTTATCCTCTTCTGAATAGCCATACTACCACTCGAGTCCAACACAAGAACCCAAAGAGTCGGAGCCTTCGACTTCCTAACTCTCACACGAATGTCGCTCGAATCTACTCTTATGGGAGGTGTCTTACCACTCATAACAGCCCAAACTATAGAGCTGTAAAAGTCTACATCTCTAATCTCATCCTTAGGTGGTACGTAGGAAACTGGAACTCCCTTCGGGAAGTTTATCACCGTAACGCTCGAATCCCTCGATGATAGATAGCTATTGAGATCATCCTTCAAGCTAGCATTTTCCATTCTTGGGATATCTACTTCGCTCGAACGAAAGTTTTGCTCACCTCCTTGTCCTCTATTTCCACTGCCCTTGTCTTCATGTTTATGGCTATGCTTGTGCTCGTGTCCTTGTTCATTCTGATTTTTGTTCTTCTCTTTTCTATCATTTTCGTCCTGCTTCAGCTTTAGGGGTTGAGGCTTTTGAAAGGGTTTGTCCTTAAGTCTGTGTGGTAATGCCAACTCCATTGCTTTCTCCAAGTCATCAAGTGTAACCCTTCTCCTTCCATTTAGCGCGGCTATGGCTTTGGCAGTTTTTATCGTAGCTATCTCAGCCCTGTTTGTTTTTATACCCAATTTTATGACAGTCTCGGCTAAGAGCTTTAGAAGATCTTCGCTTATCTCGACTTTTGGCAGTATCTCCTTCGCCTTGACAATCTTTTCAGTTAGCTCCTTCTCCTTGTTCTCGAACTTCCTGTAGAATCCTATAGGATCCTCATGAAACTTCTCAACTCTCCTAACGATCTCTATTCTATCTTCGGGATTCATTGGAGCACTTACCTCAACGCACAGTCCAAATCTGTCTAAAATTTGCGGTCTTAGTTCACCTTCCTCCGGATTCATCGATCCAACTAAAATAAAGCGGGCTGGATGCTTAAACGAAATACCCTCCCTCTCTATAACGTTCCATCCCATCGCGGCTGAATCTAAAAGCGAATCCGCTATGTAGTCATCGAGCAGGTTCACCTCGTCGATGTATAGGATGTTTCTGTTAGCCTCAGCGAGTATTCCGGGCTGTAACGCCTTAACTCCCTCCTTCAGAAACCTTTCAACATCCACAGTTCCAACCAACCTATCTATTGTTACACTTAAGGGTAAGTCTACAACCCTCATTTTCCTTCTTGCCACTGGCAAATCCTCGCCGTTCTCGTATCTCTTATAACAGCTGTCGCACATCTCTAAAGGGTTTGAGGGGTTGCAGTTGAATGGACAATCCGCTACAACTTCGATGTCTGGCAAAACGTTCGCTAAAGCTCTAACCATCGTTGATTTTCCAGTTCCTTTATCGCCCTTAAGTAATACTCCGCCTATTAACGGGTTGACTGCCACACAAAGCAGAGCTAACTTAGCGTTCTCCTGCCCCACTATTGCCGAAAATGGAAAGATCAAGCGCTTTTCGCGAGCCTCCATAGCCTATCAACCTCCTCAAGCTTCTCCATCCAGTGCTCATCATCCTCTGCAGTATAAATTTCGATTACTCCACCCTGTATGTCTCCCTCACCTATATTCTCTTCAAGAATTCCCTCGATCTCGGAGTAAACCTCTCTAAGCCTTTCGATCAAATCTTCACTCGTCTTCCATAACCCTCTCTCGTAAGCTTCTATTAACCTCCTCGCAATCTCCTCAAGTGCATAAACGTTGTTTTTCTCAAACCACCTTCTCATCTCTTCATCCAAAACGTATTTCTCAGCAATCTCATCGAATATCCAATCTTCAACGAGATTGGTTGTAGCTTCCCAGCCGTACAGATGTAAAATCTTCTTCGAGAACTCGCTCGCCCCTCTGTAACCGTGCTTCTTCATCTCCTCAATCCACATATCGTTGAGTAGTTTTGTCCTCACAACCCTCTCAATCTCAACCTTAACATTCACAACCTTCGTATCGCTCAAATCCCTTGTATCCACTTGGACTATGTCTACATTCTTCCCAGTCAAAGCATCTACAGCATTCTTGAAACCACCGTGGTATGCAAAGTAGCAACAGCAGTTCGTTAAATCGTGCTCATCGCTAACGTGATTTCTGCTGATCACATCAACCTCCTTCAAGTTTAGTATCAGCGATTCGTGAGCCTCAACTCCAAAATCCTCTCTGCTGTAGGCGTAACCGCCCCACTGAACCCAAACTTTTGCTAAATCTTCATCAGCCTTCCATCCAGAAGATTCAACAGCCAAATTCACTCCCGCTCCATAAGCTCCGGGTGGAGCACCAAATACTCTGAATCTCGCAAATTTCCTCGCCTCTTCAAAGCTTCTACCCATCTCAACCAATTTCTTGATGTGCTCAATATAGTGCTTCCTCACGTAGTTCATTTCGATAGGTTCATCAAGAGTAACGACCTTTTCAATAGCCTCATCTATTAAATGGATGTAGTTTGGCAGAGTATCCCTAACAATCCCGCTTATCCTGACCAGAACATCTATTCGAGGCCTTCCAAGCTTTTCAAGCGGTATGACCTCAAGACCCACGACACGATCACCCTTCCAAATTGGTTTAACCCCTAAGAGGTAAAGGATTTGAGCTATCTGCTCTCCATCAGCCTTGTAAGCATCGATACTCCACAAAATCTGCCCGACACTCTCAGGATACCTACCATGCTTCCTCTTGAACTCTTCAAGCAACTTCTCGGCGGTTTCAACGCCTACATACCAAGCGGACTTTGTTGGTAAAGACCTTGGGTCTACAGCGTAGAAATTTCTTCCAGTTGGAAGTATCTCAAATTTACCCCTCGTTATAGCTCCAGACGGTCCCGGTTCAACGTATTCACCCCTCAAACCCTTCAAAAATCCTTCGTATTCTCTCTTGCATTCTACAATTTTCTTCGCAACCTCTAAAGCCTTCTCAAATACTTTTCTCAATTTAAGCTCGTCAACGACTTTGAATCCAATTTTTCCGATCTCTTCGTAGATGACATCGTAACCTTCCCCATTTAAGAGCCTCTTAAGTGTACCAACTGAAAGCTTGTGAATAATCTCCAACAGTTCCCTGTTTGTGTAACCGTTTGTAACACCCATAGGGTTTCTCTTGATTTCGTCGTAGTTCAGCCCAATAGCCTCAGCAACTACCCTCCTTATAGAAGGTGAATAATGAGAATCGTAAGCCATCGCGGTAACGATATACTCAGCCAGTCTTTTTGCATCCCTTGGTGGATTGCCAAATACGTGGAGTCCAAGGTTTATCTGCGACCCCCTCATCAGATCAACGTAGCGGTGAATTTCCTCTATCGTCTCATCCTCGTTCTCCGGATTCCTTATCCTTATCTTACACTCTTCAGCCTTCTTGAGTATCTCCTCATACAACTTTCTCCTCCTCGCATTTTCTCCCAAATTCTTTGACCTTGCATACTGATTCAAAAGTGAATCCAGCTCATCCAAAACTTCGGCCATCGCCATCGGCGGGTATATATGATCAACCAGAGTTGCGTAGCCTCTCCTCTTCGCTATGACACCCTCCATTGGGTTCGATACAACGTAGACGTAGAGGTGAGGAATGTCATCTAAGCTCGCTTCTGGAACGCATGAGGGAGACAGTCCTACACCTTTTCCCGGTCTGAACTCAAGGTAGCCGTGAGTTCCGAAGTGAATTATCACGTCAGCCTTGAACTTTCTCGCTATCCACCTATAGACCGCCCACCACTGATGTGGAGGAACTATGGTTGGATCGTGCAGAATTCTACAGATTCTTCCATCGCATCTTGCACCGGCACACCCAAACTTCGGCTGAGGCGTTATGAAGACGTTTCCAAACTTAATTCCCGGAATCACGAACTTGCCGTTGTAGACCATTCCAACAAGGGCTTTATCAACTCTTCCAGCCAGAACATCTTCAGGCTTACCCCAATCTTTGATCATCTTATTTCTCAAATCCTCCGGAAGCTCGTTGAACCATTCCAAGTAATCATCCAAGCTTACGAAATCTATAGCACCTCCACATCTGACTATGTCCTCAACGGATGTCCACCTGAACTCACTTATCGCCTTTCTCTCCAAAATTAGCCTTATCAATTCTTCCCCACTCTTCGGAACACCATCGACAGTGTAACCCTCCTCCTTAAGCCTGTGTAAAAGCCTCACAATGCTTTCTGGAACATCCAGCCCCATTCCAACAGCAATGTTAGCCTCTAAGCCCTTGCATGGTGGATTTATCAAAATTATTGCTATCCTTACATCTTTCTTGGGCTTCCTCCTTAACTCGACCCATCTTTTAACCCTCTTAACCAAGTAATCCACGTGCTCTGGATAAGGCTCGATAATCTTAAACCCCTCAACATTCCTCGATCCAGCTACAAAAAGTGGCTCAATTGCCCCTGAAACCTCTGGAATTATTACACTGTAAACCTGTGTCATGTAATCGACGCCATTGCTTTCTTTCCAATCCCCAACGGATTGATAGTATGAGCATATTGGCGAGAATATTGGAACACCAAGCTTTTCCAACTTTCTGAGATATTCGATTCCGAAAGAGATTAAACTGACGACAGCATCAACAACAACCTGTCCATCTTTTGTGAAAAATCTTTCAACACTTTCATCTATATCCTTACCTATTCCAGTTGTCAAATCCTTCGGAAGGACAAATACGGGGATTACTCCGAACCCCTCTTTCTCAAAAGCGTTCACGATCTCTTCAACATGCTTCGTATCTCCATAGAGCCAAGAACTCCTCCAAAAGAGTAAACCTATCAATGGTCTTTTATCGTATGAATTCAGATAATCCTCCAAACTATCGAAAAAGCCCAATCTCGGATGGTATATACCATGTACTGGAACATCCTGAGGTTCTCCGTAATCTCTTAAATCTCCAGCCAAACTGGCTAAAAATCTGACTAAGTTTCTCAGATTGTGTTCTCCGCCGATAATATAATACGATTTGGCTTTAACATAAATGTTTAAAGGAACGTTTGTCAGATCTTCCGAACCTCCCGCTGAGATTATCTTGGCATTACAGTCCTTTAAACTTTTGACAACAGAATCAGGAAGTTCGTGAGCGTAGATGAAAATAACTTTCGAGTTAAGAATCTTTTCTAGCTCTTTCTCACAGTTCTGATCTGTTAAAACGACACCATCGATTTTCTCCTCTCTCAAAATCCTCCTAAGTGTAGCCAGAGGCCTTGCACCGTATCCCAGTACTAAGCAGATCATGTAATCACCCCATAGCTCTGTACGCCTATAGCTATTGCGGTATTACCACTTATAACTCTTTTTGAGAGAACAATTATACTTTGCGGATAATTATCATTAATATACGGAGAAATGGTGTTACTCAACATGCTACTGGTAACGTGTCATCTTAATGGGTTTTTCAGAAACCAAGGCTACTTTATCTAGTTCACATGACTAGTCCAACTAATACAAATGGTGGTCATGATACTATTTTAAGACTTTTTCGGAATTGTTAAGAGCAAGTAGCTCAATAGTCTGATATGTTCAAACTTTACGACGTACTTCTCAGCACTCTCAGCTTCACATTACGTGTACTGCCGATCATATTCTTTGGTATGCTGGCTTCCGAAGTTCTGCTAGGATTTGGTCTGCTGAAAAGGCTCGAAAAAATTGGAAAACCGCTCACAAAGCTCGCGAACCTTCCAGATGTTTGTGGTATTGCCTTCGTAACAGCCATAGGTTCACCAACGGCATCGAACGCCATGCTCCAGGACTTAAGGGAGGAAGGAGTTTTGAAGGATAGAGAGGTCTTGCTTTCTTCAATACTTAACTCGACAGTCGTACCACTCAAGGAGACATTCACGTATCATCTACCGGTTATCATGCCAATGTTGGGTCTTTACGTTGGGGGTATATACGTGGCGACATTGTGGCTGGGAACAGCCGCTTTATTGATATTTGTAATCGTCTGCGGTAGGCTAATCTTAGATGGCAGAAGTGTTGCTGTTGAAATGGTAATCGATTGCAAGGACTTCTCGTTCAAATTAGCTTTAAGAAAGACACTTAAAAAGTTCAAAAGGATAGGGGTTGTATTTGTTGTCGTTACGTTTTGCACATTCACACTGATGAGTGTCGGTTTGATCGATAGGACTGAAACACTTCTGCTTCCGATTGCAAAAGCGTTGAATTTGCCATCAATTGCAATTCCAGCCATTGCAACATACATTGCATCTCCTATTGTGGGTTTTTCGATGTTTGGGTCACTGTTGCAGAGCGGTGCGATATGTGAGAAAGATGCAATAATCTCTTTACTCCTAGGCAGTGTGTTCATGTTACCTATACTCTATATCAGGTTTTACTTTCCTCAGTGGATATCGATATTCGGGTTAAGGCTTGGACTGCTTAGAGGTTTGATAAGTCTCTCGCTTATGATGGTGACGAGAGTTGTAGTTCTGCTATTATTTTTAAAAATTTATTAAAAAATAAAAATTATTCTTCAACTACTATTCTGAAGGGAACCCTCGATATCGGTCCATAGCCAAATATTTCAACTCTATCGAACGTATCGGTATCGTCAATCTTTATCCAATGATCTCTTCCTGGCTTGTCTTCATATTTAAAGAGGTAAGAGGAATCTATAAGTTCAACGATCAAAACGTATTCCTCTCCAGGAATAAGCTTTGCAGCAGGAATCTCTGCTTTTCCATACTTTAGCGAGGTTATATAACAGTATCCCCTATCTTTATAGTATTCAATTTCTCCTCCTAAGGGATTCCATCCTCTTTTTGTGCATATCCAAACAGTTCCTTTCAAATCTCTTGGTGTATTTATTTCTATATCACTTACCCTTCTAAACACGATCGTTCCATTTGAATAAATCCAGTCCGCTCCACTGATTCTGAACCAGCAGTTTTTAGCACTCCTGTTGTAGAACGTTATGTCTTTGGCGTGTGCGCACATAAACGTTCCATCTGGGCTTAAAACTACGTCATTACTCTCTGCACTCGTAGAGGCGTTTACAGCTATCGCTGCTATTCCAATGCATACTACTAGACCCACTAGTAGTGACGACTTTCTCATAACAAATCACCGAATAGTGATGATAACATACTATTTTTAAGTTTTTTGATCTTAATTAATATTTCCAACAAGCTTAATGATAACACTTATATTCATAAAATGTAACTGGAGACTATGAAAAATCTGTTCGTTGCAATCGCAATCGTATGCATTCTCTGTACGTCTACGGCGAGCGCACTTAAAGTTGAAATAAAGACTCCAAGCGTCGTACTCCCTAACGAGAAATTCAACATTTCCATTGAAGTCGATGGAAATTTACCAACTGTTGTCGGTGTAGCTCTAAACGTTCCGAAAGAATTTACGCTCGTAAACTGCTTAACACCATACAAAGTTTCGGGGAACAGTGTGTCCCTAGCTATAATAAACGATACGAGAGTAGAATGCACGTTTAAAGCACCATCGAGCGAAGGAACGTTTACATTTGACGGAAAATGGGTTGACATGCTAAATGAGGGAGAAGGTAAACTTGAGGCATCGATTTCTGTGAGTAAAGTGACCGCAACGCAGATTACAACTACCACTGCAACATTCACAACCACAATCGTAACAACTACATCTCCAACGGCCACAACAAAACAGACACCTGGTTTTGAGTTTGTAACGGCAGTACTACCTATCTCCTTGATCGCGCTTAGGAGGTGGTTGAGATGAGATCGGCTGTTTTCCTCGCTCTAATATTGCTCGTCTCGTGTATTGAAGTAGTAAGCGCTAACGATTACATGGACTTATTTAAAGGTGATAACAGAATAACGAAGGACGAACTTGCAAATATTATAACAGATTACATGCTCGGAAGTTCAACGTTGAGTTTGGATGAAATCAGAGAGGCCTCTTACGTTTACATCCACTGGAATGGAGAACCGAAGTCAATTGTTGATTCAGCAAACAGAACTATAACGATATACAAGCCAATAAAGAGAATAGTAGCCTTGCACAGCGACGCCGTTGAAGCGTTAGTCGTATTAGGTGCTAAGGATAAAGTCGTTGGAGTAAGTAAGTATACGAAGGAGAGCAAAAGGCAATTCCCAGAGTTGAGCGAGTTACCATCTGTGGGATCGTGCTTCGATCCAGATATAGAAGCCATAGTAAGCCTCAATCCAGATGTGGTTATATCCTACGTCAGATGGCCAGACCCGAGCAAGCTCGAGGAGAAGTTTAAGCTCCTCGGTTTAAACATAACAGTAATAAGATTCGATTTCTACAAGGGTAGTACAATGAAGGAAGAGATGGAAAAGTTGGGCTATCTACTCGATAAAGAGGAGAATGCGAGTAAATACATCAAATGGTTCGAGAAGTATGAAAATCTTGTGAAGTCGAGGATCCCTGAGAAGAAGGTCAAGGTTTACACCTGCCGTAAACCCTTAAGAGCTTTCGGCGAGGGGTCGGGACTTTACGATCTGTCAGTTGCGGCTGGAGGAGACAACGTTCTGAAGGGTAGAAAAGGTTACTTTGACGTCGATCCAGAGCAGGTTATACTCTGGGCACCAGATGTGATCCTAAGGTGGAGCTACGCAGGTGGATACGAAACGGATGATATAAGCGGGATGAAAGCCGATTACGAAGAGATAGTCAACTTACCGGGATTCGAAAACGTGCCCGCGGTAAAGAACGGTAGAGTTTACGTGATATCCGCTGATCTTGCAACAGCTCCATCCTTCCCGGTTGCTCTCGTAACAGTTGCCAAATGGCTCTATCCAGACAGATACAGCGACATCAATCCAAAGGAAATATTTCAAGAGTATATCGACAACTTCCTACACATAAACTACAATGTGAGTGAACAGGGTAGCTTCGTATATCCTAAGTGGTAAATGATGGACACAGCAGAACTCTTGCGAGTTAAGGAAGAGTATGAGAGGTACGTAGGTAAAAAAATCCTTTTTATAATTTTTACCTCAGTTCTGATAATAGTGATCGCTGGAATCTCCGCAACGCTCGGTTCGTATCCGATTTCTGTTTCAGAAGTTTATTCGATAATCTTAAAATGTTTAGTCAGTCATCCTGAGAGCACTAAGGAGTCAATCGTCTGGAATTTAAGAATGCCTAGGATACTCCTCGCAATAATCGCGGGAGCGGGGTTAGCTTCCAGTGGTGCGATGACTCAGGGGATTTTGAGGAATCCACTCGCAACCCCATACACTTTAGGAATTTCATCTGCCGCTGGACTTGGGGCTGCAATTGCAATCATACTCTCGAAGGGTATCTTTGTGGGTAAGTATGTGATAGTGGGTAACGCATTCCTATTTTCTCTAATACCAACATTTGTCATACTCGCCTTAGCCCGAGTTAAGGGTGCCACACCTGAGACGATGATACTGGCGGGAATTGCTATGATGTACATCTTCAGTGCAGTAACGACAATACTAATGTACTTCGCCGAGCCTGAAGCGGTAAAATCAGCATACTTTTGGATGGTGGGTGACTTGGGACGGGCTTCGTGGGAGATGATCCCAACGATATTCGTATCCCTCTTGATCTGCTTTATCCTCCTAATGTGGAAGACTTGGGATGTTAACGTAATGATGACAGCTGGAGACGAAGTTGCAAAAAGCTTAGGAGTGAATCCAGAAAGAGAGAGAATATTCGTTATGCTCGTCTCCGCATTTTTAACAGCATCGATCATAAGTTTCACGGGAACGATCGGTTTCATATGCTTGGTAGCACCACACATATGCAGAATGATCATAGGTGGTGACTACAGATACCTGCTCCCAGCTTCAGCCCTTTTCGGAGGAGCTCTACTGCTTACATGCGATACCATTGCCAGAACGATCTTAGCACCCGTAATACTTCCAGTTGGAGTGATTACCAACTGCTTAGGAGGACCAATGTTCCTGTATCTGCTTATAAAGAGAAAGAAGGAGTACTGGTAGCATGAAGATAAGGATTAAGGGTTTAGAGTTTAGCTACGACAGCATCCAAGCTCTTAAGAATGTGACGATAGATATTTACGAGTCTGAGATTGTTGCAATTGTAGGCCCAAACGGATCTGGAAAGTCTACGTTACTGAAGTGTATAGACCGAATTCTGAAACCTCAGAAAGGTGTTATACTAATCAACGGAAAAGATGTCAAAAATTTCAGTCAGATTGAGATTGCTAGGACTGTAGGCTACGTTCCTCAAAGCGTTAAACAGTTCTTTCCAGCTACAGTTTTTGAAGTAGTTTTGATGGGTAGAAGACCGTATTTAGGTTGGAGGTGCAGTAGGAGGGATATAGAAAAAGTATTTGAAGTTCTCAGGATTCTGGACATCGAGAACATTGCCATGAGGGACTTCAACGAGTTAAGCGGTGGGCAACAGCAGAAGGTTCTGATTGCAAGGGCGTTGGCTCAGGAGCCAGAGATTTTGTTGCTCGACGAGCCTACGGCGAACCTGGATATCAAGCATCAACTCGAAGTCATGGAAATCATAAGAAATATTGTTAGAGAGAATGGAATTACTGCAGTTGTAGCTATACACGACTTGAATTTAGCTTCGAGGTACGCGGATAGAATTGTTATGATGAAGGACGGTAAGGTATTTGCTGTTGGAGATCCCAATGACGTTTTAACGCCGACTAACATAGAGAAAGTCTACGGTGTGAAAGTTAAAGTTATTAAGCTCGATGGAAGGTTGTGCGTAATACCTTTAGATCCTCTCCATTAATAAACTCAATTCTCATCTAAAAAATGAAAATCTGAAAAATAGGATTAACTCTCAACACTCACAACATCTTACCGTTGGGCCATAAGTTGTCGGGGACAGGTTTTCCATCTTTTCTTAGCTTATATCTGGCACAGTTCTCAAAGTTACCTTTGCAGTACCTCTCTTTTAGCATTTCTGCCGTTGCCGATAGCTGCAACCTGTTAAAGAATGGGCAATTCTGTAAATACGGGCACTCTACCATATCACTTCCCACCCTCCTTAATTAGGTTTTGGCTGACCTAAATATAATTTCGTTAAATAATAAAATTGCGTGTAGTTAATTACACATCTGTAAGCTTGGTCTTAGAAACCTCAATTTTGACGAAAAAACAGTTAGAATGTAGAGGTATTCGAACAAAATTTTTGTTGAGAAGTCATTTGAGAAGACTTAGTATTTCAGCTCTTATCGTTTCGGATTCGAAAAGTCTATGCTTTATAGCTCTGCTTGGGCAACTTGAAGCACAAACGCCGCAACCCATGCAGAGCAACTCGTCTATCTTTGCTCTCTTTCTCTCATCTATTTCGATCGCCTGGAACGGACAGAGCGGGATGCATATTCCACATCCAGAACATTTCTCTTCATCAACGTAAGCTGTAGTCGGCTCAAGCTCTATGTAACCTCTATCTATCATAGACAGAGCATGTCCCGCTACGGATTCGGCCTGAGCAACCGAATCTTGGATGTCCTTAGGCCCTTGGGCGCAGCCACATACGAATATTCCCGGAGCTATCACGGTTGGAGCTAATTTCGGATGCAATTCTTTGAAGAACCCGTTTTCATCGAGTGAAACCTTCAAAATCCTTGCAAGCTCTTTAGTACCCTCTGAAGGTTCCATCGCTGGAGAAAGTATGACCATATCGACTGGAATCCTTACAATCTTTCCCAAAAGCGTATCCTCAACGACAACTATGACCTTTCCTTTCTCAACTTCTCTTTTTTCGTCCTCGTTTATTGGTACATCAGTAACCTCCGCAACCCTTCCCCTTATAGTCCTAATTTCATCCAAAATCCTCTTGTAAAATTCCTCATACCCCTTCCCAAACGTTCTCATATCCATGTAGAAGTTGTAGACTTCTGCATTCGTTCTCTCTTTTATCAGATGAGCCAACTTCAGCGAATACATGCAACAGACTCTTGAACAGTACTTTTTATACCTCTCATCCCTGCTCCCAACACAGTGTATTATCGCAACACTCTCAGGCTCTCTGCCGTTGACAACTACCCTTCCACCTGTTGGCCCCGTGGAGTTTAGCATTCTCTCAACTTGCAAAGCTGTAAAGACATTCTTATATCTTCCAAACCCATACTCCTCCATCACAGATGGATCGAACAGCTTAAATCCCGTTGCCACTATTATTGCTCCTACTTCGATCTCCTCAATTCTCTCATTCTGATTGAAGTCTATCGCATCCGCCTCGCAAACCTCTTCACAGTACATGGGGCACTTATTTGTTAGGAAATGTAGACACTCGTTTGGATTTATGTAGGGGCATGTAGGTACTGCTTGGGGAAACTGCATGTGTATAGGTTTTCTGTATCCTATCTTCTCATCGAACTCCGATGGAATCATTGGATAGTGTAGGCAAGCCTCCACACACTCCATACATCCCGTGCAAGCCTCTTCGTTTATGAATCTCGGCTTAACCCTTATCTTAACCTTGAAGTTGCCAACTGAACCCTTAACATCGATTATTTCAGAGTTCGTGAACAGCTTTATATTTGGATTTTCCCTTACAGCAGTCATCTTCGGAGTTAGGATACAAGCAGCACAGTCCAGCGTTGGAAATGTCTTATCGAATTTGGCCATATTTCCACCAATCGTAGGTTCTCTCTCGACCAAGTACACCTCTACTCCAGCTTCGGCTAAAAGGAGAGAGGCAGATATCCCAGCTATTCCTCCTCCAATTACCAAAACTCTCGGTATGACATCGGCTTTCCTAATTTCAAGTGGCCTGTGTCTCTTAACCCTTTCGACAGCCGACTTTATTATTCTCTTAGCTTTCTCTGTAGCCTTAACACTATCATCCGAATGCACCCACGAGCACTGCTCCCTTATGTTTGCGATCTGAAGGAAGAATGGATTCAATCCAGCTTCACTCAAAACCTTTCTGAAAGTTCTTTCATGAAGATTCGGAGAACATGCGGCGATAACGACTCTATCGAGATTGTACTCCTTAATATCTCTTCTTATCAGTTCTTGTCCCGGATTCGAGCACATGAATCTGTAGTCTCTTACAATTACGACATCATCTAAACTCTTGGCAAATTCAACGAGTTCATCTATGTCTAAGACTCCAGCTATGTTAAAACCACAGTGACAGATGTAAACACCAACCCTCATTCAAACACCCTCAAATTTTTAATGATTGATAATTTAATTTAAGCTTTTTCATCGTCGTAATGAATGCGGTATACGTCGTATCAAAATTCACCATATGTCGAACTGCTATACTAACATTCAAAACTCATTTCGAAACTTAAGAGAAATTTCAACTGCTATTCTAACATCTATGGCCTAGAATAGAAAGAAAAATAAAATATTCAAACATCCAGTCCGTATCTAACTGCATTCTCATCCGCAATCTGTTGGAGCTTCGCGATTATTTTTGGTCCCTCTGGATGCTTGAATAGATGTCTGAATCTCCCCTGAACTTTCAAGTACTCTTCGACCGGCTTTCTGCTCTTTATCTTCTTGACTCTAACGAGTTTTCCGAATTCAAATTCAACTATTGGGAACAAGGCTGTTTCGTATGCGAGCCTTGCAACATAGACAGTTTTAGATGGATCGAAGTGCCATCCGGTTGGGCAGGGGCAGTGAACGTGAATGTACTTTGCACCCCTAAATTCCACAGCCCTCTTAACCTTTCTTCTCAGATCTCTTGGAAAAGCTACGGAGGCTGTAGCAACGTATGGAGTTCCGTGAGCTAAGGCAAATGCAACCATATCCTTTCTTCTCGAAATTTTTCCGGGTAAAATTTTTCCAGCTGGAGTTGTTGTTGTATATGCACCCGGTGTGGTGGTAGAGCTCTGTTGTGTTCCCGTGTTCTGATAAGCTTCGTTATCCAGACAGATGTAGAGGACGTTGTCGTTTCTGTGAAGCATAGATGATAAATATCCTATTCCTATATCTGCTGTGGCTCCATCTCCAGCAAATACGACGACGTGTCCCTCATTTTCCCTTCCCAATACTTCTAACGCGTTTGCAATACCGGAGGCAACTGAAGGACCGTTTTCAAAGAGTGAGTGTATGTAAGGCACACCCCAAGCGCTTTTACCGTACTGTGAACTTATTATCTCGAGACAGCCAGTCGGATTAACTACAAAGCACTTACCCTCCAAAACTTCCAAGACATTTCTAACGACTATCGGCAGTGGGCATCCGTAGCAACCACCATGACCCTTCCCAAAGAACATCAGTATAGCACCTCCTCAAACTCCTTTAAACCTTCAAAACTGTAACTGGGCTTAATCTCTTTGTTAACTACCTTCGAAACACACTTTTCTATGAGTTTCTTTGGAACATCTCTACCACCTAAACCTACTATGAAGGAGTAGACATCTGGTGATTCGCCGTAGAGTGCGTTTCTGATATCTATGGTTAAAATTCCTTCATATCCGAACGAAACTGCTCTATCAAACACTATGACGTTTTCACAATCTTTCAAAGCCTCTTTTATTTCTTCGGTTGGGAATGGTCTGTAAGTTCTTATCTTGAGATAACCCAATCCGTTCTCCTCAGCTACCTCTTTTATAGTTCCTATCAAGGAACCCATTGCGACAAGAACAGTCTTCCCCTCCTTGTACTCTATCAATCCTCCCCAGTCTCTCCTTATTTCAGCCCATTCTTTGAAGACTTTCTCGATTGTCTTTTTAGCGTTGACCATGTCTTTGTGCATTCTGTATCTGAACTCCATGTAGCAGTGCGGTGGAGCGTAGGAGCCAAACGTTAGAGGATTATCTACTGAGAGCTTTATCGGAGGATCGTAGGGTGGAAGGAAGCTATCTACCAACTCCTGATCGAGCAAATCTATTGGCTCATAAGCGTGAGTTAGCTTGAAACCATCCATACAAACCATCGTTGGAAACATTACGCTTTCAGCAATCTTGTAAGCTTGGGGAATCATCTCGTGAGCTTCCTGATTATCCTCAACGTATATCTGAATTATACCGGCATCTCTCAACACCATGCTGTCTTGGAGATCGTTCCATATGCTAAGCGGTGCAGATATAGCTCTGTTCGTGTTAACCATTACTATTGGTAGCCTCATCCCGGCTGCGTTAAACAGAACTTCACTCATCAATATCAAACCCTGTGAGCATGTCGCAGTGAAAGTCCTCGCACCAGTTGCAGAGGCGCCAACCAAGATTGATGCAGCATCGAATTCGGATTCAGCAGTTATATATTTACAGTTCTCGAGTTCTCCGTTTGCATACATCTCTGCCAAATTCTCTACTATCTCCGTTTGAGGTGTTATTGGATAAGCGCATATTATATTCGGTCTACAGAGCTTTACAGCATGTGCAACGGCGTAGAATCCTCTAACTACCTTCCTCATTCGATCACCTTCTCAACCATTTCTATAGCGTTTGCGGGGCATATATCACTACATATACCGCAGCCCTTACAGTAATCATAATCGACTTTAGCTACTACTTTCTTCTCTTCAACATGCACGAGTTCTATACATCCATCTGGGCACAGCATTCGACACTCCCCACACCCTACGCATTTATCTGGATTTACCTTCGGAATTTTAACAGCCCAGCTACCCGTCTTGTTTTCCAAAGATTCAAGCGGTCTTGATACTGCTCCTAAGCTTATCCGCATACTTCTCAACCTCCCTATAAGCCCTTTCAGCTACTTCAACATTCTTTTTGGCTATTTCTTCATTCTTTTTCTCAAACCACTCGTATATGGTCTCTTTAAGAGTGCTCAATTTCACTATCTTCGTAAAGCCTGCAAACGCACCAACCATGGCAGTGTTTGTTATTGGTCTACCGAGTATTTCGAGTGCGAGCTTTGTAGCATCTATCGTAATCGTTCGCTCCCATTTCGTCTTCTCCTTTGCCTTCTCCAAGTCTGGATAGTTGGCTATAAGCCAGCCCTTCAAACCGTTAACAACATCCTTACTGAGTATGGTCGGATCGAGGACCACTGCGTAGTCTGGTTCATAGATTTCATCTCTGTCGTTTATCTTGCTCTCCGAGATCTTCAAGTAGGATACGACTGGACCTCCTCTCTTCTCCGCTCCGAACATTGGAAATGAAAGTGTCCAATAACCCTCTTTAAATGCCGCAACGGCGAGTATATCTGCTGCAGTCACAACGCCTTGTCCACCCCTACCATGAAATCTCACTTGTATAATTTGAACCACCTCCCCCGTCTCATCGTCATACGACTTTTAAAATTTATCATTATCAATCATTGATCTCCTTAATCTTCGACAATTGTGGTGGGCACGCCTCGGGTCGATCCGCCTTGCGGGAGCCCATTCGGCAAAGCCTCTCCTCCCCGCACCCCCGAGAGCGCCGGTCGTCCGGGGTAAGCCTGCTCCCTTCCGGGCCTGGGCCGGTTCCCCCGGTAAACACGGCGGAGCATCCCTCCAGATGCTCCAACCGTGACCGCCGACCCCTCGGGACGGGGATTCTGCAAGGCTTTGCCGAACGGTTACTCCCGTTTGGCGGACCTTCCCTCGGCTTCGGCCCCCGCATATCGACGGTTTCGGGTTACAGGGGACGCCGAACCCCCCGGCCTAGCCCACCGATTTAAGTTGAGTAAGGTCTATTAAAAGGTTTTCTTAAACTGTGTTCATGGTCTCACTTGAAGAAATAATCAAAGATAGAAGGAGTGGCCAGAGTGCAATCCTCAAAAAGACCGTAGAACTGCTTAAGGGGATAGATGCTGAAAGGCGTTTAAGCGTATGTGAAGAAATAGCAAAGGTACACAAGTTTATGGCTGGGCTGAAGTGGTTATGCGAAAGAATCAGAGAGGGTTTTGATCTTGAGGATATAGAGAGGGAGATTGAGAAGGCTGATAAGGAGGCTGTCAAATATTTAGAGGATCTTGTAGATGGGAAGATAGTTGTAACGATAAGCAGAAGTCACACAATCGAAAGAGGGCTGTTAAAAGCTTCAAAGGTTATAGTACTTGAATCTTTTCCGAGAAAAGAGGGCCTAGACATGGCGAGATATTTGAAGGGTAGGAGTGTAGATGTTAGTATATTTCCGGACTGTGCCATGGGTTATGCCGTAAAGGTTTGCGATCTCGCAGTTGTTGGAGCTGATGCAGTCTTCAAAAATGGAATAATAAACAAAGTAGGGACACTTCCCCTTGCTTTGTGCTGTAGACACTTTTCAAAGGACTGCCATGTAATTGCACAGCCTTACAAGTTCTTGGATGAAGTATACAGCGACGAGTTAAAGGATTACGTTTTCAAGGAAGACATGTTATTCGAGTTCGTTCCTAAGGAACTCGTAAAGATCTAACAACATTTTTATCTTGGGTATACATCTTTGCATGGATTTCATAGTTATCAGTGTTGGAAACGAACTCTTAAGTGGAGACATATCCAACACAAACGCTACTTACATAGCGAGGAGGCTGACGAAGAAGGGGCACAAAGTTGTTAAAATGGTGGTTATTCCAGATGACGTTAACGTTATAGCTGAAGAGGTTAGAAACGCGTTGTATGTCGATTTTGTGATAGTTACTGGCGGTTTAGGAGCTACTCATGATGATGTAACTACCGAAGGAATTGCAAAGGCTCTCAACAAAAAACTCGTACTCTATGAAGATGTTTTAAATGACCTAAAGAAGAGATTTCCGAAAGCCAACGAAACTGCTTTAAGAAAAGTTTGCACTTTCCCTGAAGGTGCTGAAGTTGTTAGAAACGATGTAGGAGTTGCTCCGGGTTACATTACTGACAAAATCTTAGTGATGCCCGGTGTTCCTGCAGAAATGGAAGACGTTTTCGAGAAAGTCTTGCCGAGATTTGGAGAGATTGATTACTACGAAGATACGCTGATAGTCTATAAGAAGGAGAGCGAGATGCTTAAAGAATTAGATACGGTTGTGAAGGAGTTCAAGGATGTTCAAATTGGCTCTTATCCTAAGGAGGGGTATGTAGTAATAAAGTTCTCTGGAAGAGATAAAGAGAGAGTTGAAAAAGCAAAAGAACGATTGATCGAGCTTCTGGGATTATGAGGCCGTTTACATTCATAAATGTTGCATCGAGCGTTGATGGAAAAATAAGCAACGAGAAAAGAATTCAGCTTAGGATATCATGTGAAGAAGATCTAAAGAGGGTTGACGAACTCAGAGCTAAAAGCGATGCCATAATGGTAGGAATAGGGACAGTTCTTTCGGATAATCCTAAGCTGACTGTTAAGAGCGAAGAACTACGAAAAAGGAGATTGGAAGAAGGAAGAGATGCAAATCCCATAAGGGTTGTAGTTGACAGTAAGTGCAGAATTCCCCTTGATGCAAAGGTCTTGGATGAATCTGCAAAAACAATCGTAGCTGTCTCAAGAATTGCAAATTCTGAAAAAGTGAATACTTTAAGGAGAATGGGTGTTGATGTCTTTGTAGCTGGAGATGATAAGGTCGATCTCAAAGCTTTGGTTGAATATCTCTACAAAATTGGTGTAAGAGTTCTAATGGTTGAGGGAGGAGCCACTCTTAACTGGGCAATGCTTAGGGAGGGTTTGGTCGATGAAATCTATGTATACTATGGCAACATGATCATAGGAGGTTCAAAAGCTCCCACGGTAGTAGATGGTATGAGCTTCGATCCTCCAATAAGTCTGGATTTATTGGATGTTAGGAAATTGGGTAGAGGAATTCTTACGAGATGGCGAGTTTTAAGGTAGCCTTCAAAAATTTCGAAAGCTTTATCTGTTGATGATACTCATCGCCTACATGACACACCACGTAGTTTATGTAGTCGGGCACATGAACCCAGATACGGATTCTGTGTGTTCTGCAATAGTTTTTGCACACCTCTTGAACGAGTGGAGAAAGAAGGATGGTTTAATAAAGCTTGACAAAGAAGCTGTTCCAGCCATTCAGGGGGAGCCAAACCCAGAGACGAAGTTTGTGCTTGAGAAGTTTGGATTTGATGTTCCAGAGATTTTGGACGACGCTGAGGGTAAGACACTCGCCTTAGTAGATTTCAGTGACAAGTCTCAGGCACCTAAAAACATAGACAAGGCTGAGATAGTTGCGATAGTTGATCACCACAAGATCGGAGACATAACGACACCAAATCCGATACTGTTCGTAAACCTACCAGTAGGATGTACTGGAACTGTACTTAAGTTGCTGTTCGACTGGACTGGCGTTGAAATCACGAAGGAGCTTGCAGGGCTAATGCTGGCTTCAATCTTGAGTGATACTGTGATCTTTAAGTCAGCAACTACGACCGAGCTTGACAAGAAAGTCGCAGAAGAACTTGCAAAGATTGCGGGAATTGAAGACATCACGAAGTTCGGAATTGACGTAAAGTCAAAGCTTTCCGATGTTAGTGGCTTGAGTGCCAGAGAGATCATAACGAGAGATTTCAAGGACTTCGACATGGGCGGAAAGAAAGTCGGAATTGGTCAGATCGAGTTGATTGACCTCAACTTGATCAAGGACAGGATCGATGAGATCTACGAGGAAATGAAGAAGATGAAAGAGGAGGGAGGATACGCTGGTATATTCTTGATGCTAACGGACATAATGAAGGAAGGAACTGAGTTGCTGGTAATCACCGACTATCCACAAGTAGTTGAAATAGCATTCGGAAAGAAGCTTGAGGGCAAGAGTGTCTGGCTAGAGGGAGTAATGTCAAGGAAGAAGCAGGTAGTTCCGCCATTGCAGAAGGCTTTTGAGCAAGTCTAATCAATTTTTTCTTTCTCGACCTTAGCTTTGTGATATAATCGCTTTGGTTTGTACAAGACTTATATTTCGTTCAAACAAAAATATTTTGAGCGATAAGCGAAAAATTCAGAAGTCTGTCATGATTCTGAACTGGTCAGTATCTGGCTTTTTTAGTGCACTGAGAAACCTCCTCACCGCCCCCTCAACATCTCTTGCCCTCGTTATGGCTCTTCCAACTACAAGAATATCTGCCCCAGCAGAGATAACTTCCTGCACATTCTCCACTCTAATACCACCGGCCACAGCTACGAGCACATTGAACTTCTCTTTAACGGGCTTCGCAAGATGCCAAGGTGGTTTAGCTTCTTCCTCATCTATAGCTCTGTGCAATTCGACAACATCTGGGAAGACTCCAGTCTCCTTTATCTTCTCAAGCCTCTTTATTGGATCTTCAACTCCGAGCATGTCTACAATTGCATAAATTCCAACTTTCTGAGCCTCTTTGATGCCCTCAACGATAGTTTTGATTGGTGCCAATCCCGATATAACAACGCCGTTAGCTGTGGCATCTACAGCCATCCTAGCCTCCAGCTTTCCTACATCCAAGGTCTTGAAGTCTATTATGTAGAACGCATCTGGCTTTATTTCTCTCATCTTCAAAACAACATCGGCACCGTAGCGCTTGGCTAATGGGGTTCCTATCTCGTAGATTATGTGATCGCTTTCGGGGATTTGCCTCATAACGTTCAGAACTTCTTCTAAGCTAGTCAAGTCAAAGGCTATTTGCAGATAAGGCGGATCCCAGAGTTTCGTAAGCTTTCTACCGATGTGCGGGTGAAATGCTCTATCCTTCTCCCAAAGAACCTTGTCAACATCCGGGAATCCACTCATAGCCCTCTTTATAGCGAGCTTTGTTGCTGAGTAGTTGTAGTAGTATATCTTGTTCTTATCTTTAGCTTTTGGATGTATAAAAACGCTCACAATCACAACCAAATCTTCAGCTTTTTCCTTTGGAATTATCCCTTCTTCAACAGCATCAGCTACCGCCTTTGCAACAGCAGCCTGAGCAGGCCCGAAAACAAGTTCAGCCTGTTCCAAATTCTTTATCGTTACCTTGGGAACTATTATCGCTGGAGGTTTGGTTATGAGGTTGGGTCTCAAGACTGCTAAAAGTGGTGTGTGTCCAGCGGATAACTGGGATAAAGCGTTCGCAAACGCCTGACCCACAATTCCGTTCTTTTCACCTATCAGTAGGTCTATGTGAGCAACTTCGTAACCTTTACCGACCAAGGCCTCTCCTATTCGCATGAGCGAAAGTACCTCAATCACTTTTAAGGTTTTCTTAAATCTTCTCCTTCAAACAGTAGAACTTCAAAGCCACAACTTTCAGCAAAACTAAGGACTCTCTCATCCCACTTTGAGAGAGCGAAAACAACTCTCACTTTCCTGTTCGCAATAATTGGATAAGATTTTAGATCTTTCAACAATCTTGCAACTTTCCTCATCTTTTTCAAAGCTCTACCCTTATCTGTTTCGATTTCTGCAATTATAACCTCTTCATCCTTTATAATAACCAAATCCGGTCTAAAACCAAGCTTCGATAATCCAGTTTGCCCAGATTCAATGTAGACGTTTCCCCCTATTTTTTCTATCAGCTTATGTCTGATGTAGCTGTGCTCGAAACCCTCAGAACCGACTTTCTCTCCATGCAAGGCAATTTTTATGTTCTCTATTGCCCTCTCCAAAGCCTTACTTCTTAATACGTAATTTATTCTTTCAAGCTCTTCGAGGATCTCCTTCAATCTTTCATAGACCTGCATAGCCTCACGATCCTGTCAAGCTCAACTAGGGCTTGGACTGGCGTTAAGTTGTTGACGTCAATTTTAGCTATTTCTTTCATAAGATCGTCGTTTACGATGTTTAGACTCCTGTATATCTCGTAAGCTCTGTCTATGACCTCTTTTGGTAAGACCATCTCAGCAATTTTTATTCCGTAGCTTTCTGTACATGCTCCCCTCTTTATCTTTCTGTCAAATTCGATTGTTTCTCCTTCGATTATGCGGAAGTGGTAGTTCTTAACACCTTCAAGTGTACTCTCAAGCTCGGAAAGCTCGTGATAATGTGTTGCGAAGAGGGTTTTCGCACCTATCTTGTGCAAATACTCAATTATCGCCCAAGCCAGACTGAGCCCATCTTTCGTTCCAGTGCTTTTACCAACCTCATCGAGAAGTATCAAACTTCTCTTTGTCGCATTCTTCAGTATCTTTCCAACTTCATCTATCTCAACCATGAAACTGCTGTACCCCCTTGTTATATCATCGACAGTCCCTATCCTCGTAAATATCCTATCGACAACTCCTATGGCAGCGTAGCTTGCGGGGACAAAGCAACCAATCTGAGCCATTATAGTTATCAGAGCTGTCATTCTGAGGTATGTTGACTTTCCAGCCATATTGGGTCCGGTTATTATGAGAATTCTGCTATCTCTTGTCAGATTTACGTCGTTTGGGATGAATTTGGTTGTCAACTCAACAGTAGGATGTCTTCCGTCCCTTATTATTATATCGTATCCGTCGTTCACCTTAGGCTTTGTGTAGTTGTAAAGCACGGCAACTTCTGCAAAGGTTGAAAGAACATCGAGCTCAGCAATTTTGAAAGCGCACTCTCTTATTTCATCAACTCTCTTAGCCACTTCTTCCCTAACCTCATTAAATAGCTCGTACTCCAATGCTTTGATCTTCTCGTCGCATGCTAAGACTTTCTCCTCTATATCTTCAAGTTCTGGAATTGTAAATCTCTCAGCGTTGACTAAAGTCTGCTTCCTCTTGTAATGTTTCGGAACAAATCTCAGCTTCGATTTTGGAACTTCTATGTAATACCCTATGACGGTGTTGTATCCGACCTTCAACTTGTCTATACCTGTAGCTTTTCTCTCCCTCTCCTCGATATTCTTTATAAAGTTTTCATGATCAACTTTGATTCTTCTGAGCTCGTCAAGTTCTCTCGAGTAGCCATCTCTTATTATTCCACCGTCTTTGATATTTATAGGCGGATTGTCAACTATCGCGTTTTCTATAAGCTCAACGACATCTCTGAGAGCCTTTAAACCTTCAACAATCTCCTTAAGCCTCCTCGAGTTAAATGTGAAGCTTTTTATCTTTTCAACAGCCTTTAACGAATTCTTCAAGGCAACTAAATCCCTAGCATTTGCCTTCCTGTACTCAATCCTACTCACTATCCTCTCCAAGTCGTAGACTTCTCTCAAAACTTCCCTTAAGCTCTGTCTTAGAAAGCTCTTCTCAAAAAGCTCTTCGACAGCTTCGAGCCTCTTTTCTATCTCATCAACGTTTAAAAGAGGCCTCTGTAGCCACCTCTTCAGAAGTCTGCTACCCATTGCTGTAGCGGTTTTATCCAGAACATCAATAAGGGTACCCCTTCTACTACCGTCTATCAGATTTCTGAAGACTTCCAAATTTTTGAGCGTTGTAGAATCTAGTATCATGTAGTCTCTGCTCACATACTTCTGAAGCCTGATCTTCATCGTCTTTATGAGTAGAGATTCCTTAACGTACCTTAAAGCAGAACCGCAAGCCCTCACGCACTCCTCCTCAAGCTCAAGTCTCTCGAAATCCTGAACACACTCTTTCAAAATTTCGAGAGATTCTTTAAATGAGTACTCGTCTTGGCTTAACGTGTGAACAACGTTAACGTGCTTCTTCAGCTCTTCAAGCTCCTCAAAACCCTCTGGAACTATGCATTCAGCTGGTGAAAACTTCAAAACTTCTGCAATTACCTCATCGAAGCTCTCCAATGCTGTGGTTAGGAACTCCCCCGTCGATACGTCTATCAGTGCTATTCCGTAGATTCTACCCTTGTATATGGACATGAGGTAGTTGTTTTCCTTAGTTAGAAGCTCCTCCTCTATGAGTGTTCCGGGAGTTATTACCCTTACTACCTCCCTCCTAACTAATCCTTTTGCTTTTGAAGGATCCTCAACCTGCTCGCATATGGCAACCTTGTAACCCTTCTCAATCAATCTCTTTATGTAAGGAAAGACAGCATGATGCGGAACTCCAGCCATCGGATGCTTCTTATCTCTCGAAGTCAGAACTATACCCAGTTCCTGCGAGGCAATCTTTGCATCTTCATCAAATAGCTCGTAGAAATCACCAACTCTGAAGAACAGTAGTGCATCTTTGTATCTCTCCTTAATTCTGTAGTACTGTCTCATCATCGGTGTCAACTCTTCCATCTCGAAGGGAAGTGATTGCAAGTGTATAAAATATCGATGATTTTAGTACGCTTTTTATAAATTTAAAGTCATTCTAAGCCACCGACCAAACACACCTCTCTCCTTAAAACCGAACTTCTTGTAAAATCTTATGGCCTTCAAATTCTTAACTCCAACCCAAAGCTCAACGACCTTTCTACCTCTTTCTTTGGCATAATCCAAAGCTTTCTTCATAAGAGACGTTCCTATCCCTTTGCCCTGCCATTCTGGATGAACCACTATCTCATGAATTTCGGCAACCTCTTCACCTTCAAAAACGCTGAACCAGTTGCAGTCACACGCTATAAAACCTACGGGCTTTCCAGCAACGTATGTGAAAAAACCTTCCGGATCTCTTTTTAGTAACCATCTGAAGTACAACTTAACGTCCCTCTTGCTCGTGTAAGCGTATTCCTCTAACCCCTTGTAAGCCAATGTGTAGACTTCGACGAAGTGTTTTTCGTCCTCTTTCGTAACTTTTCGTATCACAAAGGACACGCTTTTAACTCGTTATATAAAGTTAAATTTATGAGAGCGTTATCAATACTTAGAGAACTTGTTGAGATAGAATCTGAGTCGGGTGAGGAGGACGAGATTATAAGCCATCTTATTGAGACTCTTTACGACTTCGAGCCGGCGGTCTTCGAGAAATATAATACAAAGAATATACTCATAAATCAAGATGCAGACGTTTGGGTAGTTACTCACGTTGACACCGTTCCAGTTAAGAGAGGTTTTGAGTTCGACGGAGTTTACGCTTACGGCACCGGCTGTTGCGATGCGAAAGCTAGCATAACTGCAATAATACTTGCACTGGAAGAAGTTGAGGAACCTAACTTCGGAGTTGCCCTTTTATCTGATGAGGAAGAAGGAGGATTGGGATCCAAAGCTGTTGTTGAGGAGTTTGGGAAGAGAAGGGCTATAGTCATGGAACCTACGGAGCTTAAAATAGCAAACAGACACTACGGATGTTTGGAAGTAGATGTTGAACTTTTAGGTGAATCGGCGCATGGTGCATTCCCAGATAAAGGAATTAACGCAATAGAGAAGGCTATTGATGCTATAAACAGGGTTAAAAGTCTGAACTATTTATACCTCCTTCAGAGAATTGAAGGTGGTAGTTACGAATACGTAGTCCCAGATAAATGCTCTTTAAGGATAGACTTGCTAATACCTCCTGAAGAAGACGTCAACGTCGTTGAAAGAGAGCTAATAGAGATTTTTAAGAACGAGGATGTTGCAATAGTTGAGAAAGCTCAGGGATTTGTTAGTGGTGGAGTAACGGCTTTAGTTGAAAGTGCCGTTAAGAGAGCGGGTTTGCATGTTGATTATACTGAGATGAGGTCGTGGACGGATGCCATAAATTTCAGGGAGGCTGGATGGGATGTCGTCGTATTCGGGCCGGGAGAACTCCACTTGTGTCACACCGAGAAGGAGAGAATAAGAATTGATGAGATTTTGAAGGCCAAAGATGTTCTCGTCGCTCTAAACGAGATCATTCAAAGTAGTTCTTGACCTCGTAAGTTTTCCTGTATATCTCGCTTTTCATCATTTCCTCTATGAACTCTTTAGTTCTAACGTACTTGTCCTTCTTGTAACTCCAATCCGGATGTTTCTTCTTCCATTCCTCCCAACTGTAGCTGTATTCGGGCTGAATCTTGTCTCTGTAAAACTCTGGAATGACGTTAAAGGCGCAGAATGGAACGATTCTTCCGTCTGGCATTCCGTAGTGGATTACACATCTCTCAGTTCTTTCAACGTCGTAATTGTACTCGTCTTGGAAGTGCATCATTCCAAGGAACAGTGCATTCTTGTGGAATTCACCCAAAGCCTCGTAATCTCCATGGATAAACGCATTCTTCATCAGGTTTAAGACTTTCAACTCTTTTGGAGCCTTAGATTCATCGTAAAACTTCTTCAGGAAGTTGACTATCAAATCTGCGGAAATCTTCAACCTCTTAAACCTTCCTACGCTCTTTCCTTTCATCTCCTCAGCCTTTTCAACGAGGTACTCCACGAATCCCTCAACGTCTATAAACCTCGTTATTGGAATTACTTTTCCATCATCCAAGAATACGTAAGTTGCACAACCGCATGCAAAATGTGAAGTCATGTAGTAACGCTTGCCCAAGAAAGCGTCAAAGAACCTTGCTATGTGTCCAGCTATAGGAACTGGATACCAGTCTTCCATAGCTATTGCCCCGTTTGTCTGCTCCTCTATCAACTTTAAGGCTCTTGGAATTGTTACCCTGAACATTGATCTTTCCTCCTTGGGAACTCTACCGACCATCGAGATCGGTTGGAAGTTGACACCTCTAACGATATCTATGTGATTTAAGCCGAAGTTTATGATCGCTCCAAGCTCAGAGTCGTTTATATTTCTTATCAAAGTCGGAACCAAAACTATTCCCGGACCGTTGAGTTCTCGTATGTTCTTGAATATTAGAGGTATTTCCCAATGATTCTTCCAGTTAGTTATCGGAGTTATGCCATCGAAGCTCAGGTAGATTGTGTTTACTCCCGCTTCAGTAATTGCTTTGACAAAATCCCTATCAAAAGCCAACCTTATACCATCGGTGTTAAGCTGGACGTGGTCGTAACCTTCCTCTTTTGCAATTCTTATTATTTCTACAAGATCATCTCTCAAAGTTGGCTCTCCTCCAGTCAGCTGGACAGCATTACACGGTGGGATTTCCTCTTTTGCTCTTCTGAGCATCAATCTGATCTGATCCAAAGTCGGTTCGTAGATTGGTTGTCCCTCTTTAGCGTAGAAGAAGCAGTTGCTCACAAGAATTCCGTCAGAAACTACAAAGCTGTGATGTTCGCTTTTAACTTGCAGATCGTAGACATAGCCTTCGTAGTCTTCAAACTCTACCTTCGCCACTTCATCTACGATGTAATCCCCAACCTTTTCAATCCTAGTGTGCCTATTTTTACCCAAAGTTTTTAATCTGTCTAAATGTTTCTCCCTTAAATCTACAAGACTTACCAACTTTACCAAATCCTCTCCACCCACGTAAAGCTTGTATAAGTCGTGATTGGCACCCTTGACTTTTTCCTTCTCAACCTTATGGACTCTTGCGAAAACGCCTAACGATGCCAAGAGGTAAAGCAAATCTCTTATCAAATCTCTCGAAACACTTGCGTATCCTATGCTCAGATGCCTCTTACCCTTCACAACGTATCCATCGCCGTTTAACAACCCGCTAAGTAAAGACAACCTTAGTTCAAGTGGTAGGTCTAAAAATATTCTCGGTAACCTCTTGTTCTTAGCACCTTCGGGAATTCCCAAAACGTATTTAAGCAGCAGTCTGATCAACCTACTTCCTACAACCAACTGCTTAGTCTTGCCGTTTGCTTTAAGTACACTGTACGGCAGATTTAGCTTGTGCACGATTTCAAACAACTCCCTCTCTGCATCTTTTTTGCCGACAGTGATTCTAATGTCTTTGTTGGTGTAGTGTCCATCCGAAATAAAGTATCCAACGAGCTTTGAAAATTCTGGTGTAATCACAAAATTCGACGGTATCGTATATCTTGTAGCATCTCGTCCAAGCTCATAGCTACCGTCGAGATCGATTTCGTAGAAAACGTTAAGTGGGATAGACCTTCTCTCCCTCCAGCTGTAAACTATGCTTCCGTACCTCTTTGACAACCTTGTATTTACATTCACACCTCTAACAAACGTCATCTTCTTCTCCTTTGCCGGTAGAACTCTAAATTCCTTCAACAGATTTAAACTTCTTACGTTTCCGTTAACGTTGAATCGCATCAATGACAAAATCTTATCTCCAACCCTAAGCTTACCCGCTTCTTTCTTAAATAGTGAGCGGTTCTGACAGATGAATATTCCATGTTCGGGCGTAACCCTCAGAACTCTACCGGATTTTGTCGTTATTCTAACGATCTTACCCTTGTAAAACCTCTTGAATACTTTTTCAACCTTGCACCACACCGCTTTGAAATCTTTGAAGGATAGAACCTCCAAGCCATCAACGAAGGCGAATTTTCCCCTAACTCCATTTACCTCAACTTCATGATCGAATCTGCAATCTCTTGCCAAGTCCTTGAATTTCAGGAGCCTAACCTCGCCATTCTTTCTAACGAGAATCTCTTCGTCCTCTGGCAGACAATACCAACAGCTGAGGTTACAACGATTTGTAACTACTATGTTTAGAAGACATGTGTGTGAATAATGCCTCTTACACAAACCGCAATCGAAGGGACAGTTTGCTCCGCTCTTATCTACATGGTAATTTTCCAAAACTTTGGCCTTAAAAAGCCACTTTCTAAACCTCTCGTAGGTTTTCACATCTTCATAGTAGAGCTCGGTTATGAGACCTTCTGGGCACTTCTTGGTTATCCAAACCTTACCATCTTTCTCCCAAACCACGGCCGGGACGACTTGCCTACTCTCAGGGCAAAGCGATTTAGTTCTGTGAGGAAGGGGGTTACCGTAACCAACTGTAGCTTTCTCTAAGAGCTTTTCAAATTCTTCTTCGGTTATTTCGGGGTAGTTTACAGCATCTTTAACTTTATTGACAAGGTATTTGAACTCCTTAGCTCCTGTAGGTATTCCAGTGTAGATGTAATCGAGCATGAGAATTCAACTCCAAAAAAACATAAAGGTTTTTCTAAAATTTTACCCAACCTAAATTTCATTGTGAAGATGCCTTTAAATCTTGAAGTATCACGAAGAAGGCAGAGTCAACTTCGTCTCTCACTTCAACGCTGGTATCGTAACCTTTCAAAGCGTTAAGAATGGCTTTTCCCCTTTCTCCGCACTCTACATCTGCGATATTCCTCCTTATTCCGAAGTATACCTTTGCTATGGCGCTCTTTAAGACGAAAACATCTCCTGCTAACTCTTTAAGATTCAATCTCTTAGCAATCTCCTCAGCTTTATCTAAGGAGTGCATGTAGTTTACTGCATTTATACCGAAGTTTCTGAAAATTAAAAATCCCAGAGCTCCAGCCTTTACGTAGAGTTCTAAAGCAGATTTTGGATCGTCCCTTTCAAGAACCTTAGCCTTCAAGAAGTAGTACTTCGCTTTGAGGTCTGGTGGCATATCTCCAACCCTTTCAATCGCATCTATTATCTCCTTAGCCTTTTCGTAGTTTTGTGTTGTAACGTAGATTGAGCAGAGGTTGTTTAATGCTGTGGTTACACCCTTAACATCGTTCAGATCGTTGTATATTCTCAAAGCCTCCTTGTAGAATCTCTCAGCCTTCTCGTAATTCTTACTCCTTGAGTAAACGTAACCCAAGTTGTTCACGATCTCAGCAACTCTCTTGAGAGAGTCTTCATCCTTTCTGCTGTATATCATCCTCAGAACGTCCATCAGACACTTCTCCGCATTTTCGTAGTCATTTAAGTCGAGATAGAGGGACGAAAGCATAAGCAGAGCTTTTTCAACTATCTCCTCATTTCTATCCATAGCCAAACTTACGCAATTCTTTAGCAATTCTTCCGCTTCTTTGTAATCCCCTCTAACGTATCTCAAATTTGCAATGTTCAAAAGTACACCCAGATATCTGTCGTCGTTCTCATCGTACATCTCCATTACTTTGCGGTAGTAGTGTTCAGCCTCTCTGTACTTCTTCAGAACCATGTAGAGGTTTCCCAAAGTTCCTAAGAGTCTGTCATCTTCTTTAACTTTGCCTATTAGCTTTTCACCAACAAATATAAGCTTTTCAACGCATCTGTGCCTTCCATAAATTTGATTTGCGGATTTTATGAAGTAATCGAAAGCTCTATCGTACTCTTTGAGCATGAGATGGTGGTAGGCTTTTTCAGTCATAACATCCAAAGTTTCTTCAAAGTTGGAGTAGTATTCCAAAGCTTTCCTGTGATAATCTTCAACGTTCTCCTGTATTAAATCCTTCAAAGTCTCATCTACAATCAAGTAACCGTTCCTCTTCTCGATCAAACCCAAATCGATGAAATCGTTTAAAGCGGAGAGATCGTAAATTTTACTAGCGACTTCAGCATCGATGGGTAAATCTAAGACTGCTAAGCTCTTCAAAACGTTCAAGCTGTTTTCATCAAACCTTCTCTCTATTAATTCTTTGAGTCTGTCCCTTATCTTTCTCTCAAAGTCGGGATCAATTTCAATAGCTTTGTCGTTCTCTATCGCCTCTTTAACCTTGTTCTCAAGCTCTTTTATGTAGTTTAAAACGTCTTCAGCTCCCAAAATTTCAGCAAGCCTTTCGTATCCTCTCATCTAACAACTTGACGGGGAGATGTTCATGAAGTTTTCGTTAAGCTCTGAAAACTATACCTGCGTAACCAACAACTTCAGCCATCGGCTCAACGTCTCCGCTTGTGGAGTAATCTACGAGTTCTGCAAAACCACCGTAGTGCTTTGCGTATATCATAGCTACGGCTATAGGTCCGTAACCGCACACACTGGCTTGCATTCTGTATATGGTGTCGTAGAACTTCGAAACATCCATCGAGAGGATAGCTTCAATGACAATTCTATCCCTCCTTCTACACTCCTCATCTGGTAAGTAGTGATGCATGTCCGAAGATGCTACGACCACTATTTCTTTTCCTGTCTCCTCCTTA
Source organism: Archaeoglobus profundus DSM 5631 (assembly GCF_000025285.1). GTDB lineage: Archaea > Halobacteriota > Archaeoglobi > Archaeoglobales > Archaeoglobaceae > Archaeoglobus_B > Archaeoglobus_B profundus. The sequence continues at coordinate 881,736 of NC_013741.1, read as the reverse complement.
GCCGTTATTATCTCCTCAGCAACTTCCCTTGCGGTTTCTTCATCCTGCATTCCCATGCAGATTGGGACTATCTTGAACTTTCTACCCATGTTTATGTACTGCAAAAACGGAACCTGAACCTCCAAAGAATGCTCAAACCTGTGTGCGGTTTCATCCAAATCGATGATTTTTTTCGGCATCGCTTTAACGAATTCCATGTCTACCTCTACCTCACCTAAGGGTGTTATCCAAGTGTCCGTTGAGAGAGCAACTGGAGAACCGTAGCCCGTGTGATTTGGACCAACTATCACGTACGTTTCCACCTGTGGTATAAGAGAGTAAACTCTTCCAGCTGTTCTTCCAGAGTAAACGTAACCTGCATGAGGTGAAACGCATGCAATCACCGAATCATCGGGATGATAATCCACAAACTCCTTCAGCATAGCTAAGAGGGACTCTCTGTTCGATGGATAAAACATTCCAGCTACCGCAGGTCTCCTCATAAGCTTATTTAAGTTGACGAAGATATAAACTTGATGCTTTCGAAGTTGGGTGAAGAGGGTAGGAAGAGGGCGATGTGGATTCTGAAGAGGGTGGGATTGTGTGAGGAGGATGGAATCGAACCAAAATTTGAATCGAACGAATTGAGTGTGGAGGAGCTTGAAATCTTCGATGAGGTTGAATATGCCATCATGTTCGACTACGAAGTAGGATACAATATCGCCTTGAAAGCTATAAACAGGCTTGTCAAGCTGAAAAGATTTAGAAGCGCACTTTACGTTTGCGACATGATCGGTGATGAGATTGTCAGAAGGGGAATTCTGAAGGAGGGTATGCTGTACTACGAGAGTGTGGGCGACTTCAAAAACGCTTACGAATTTGCAAGGATTTTGGGAGATGAAAGGGGCAAAATATACAAAGAACTATATGAACTTTACCTCAAGGTCCGTGGTGAAGGATGTCGATGATTTTTTCAATGCAATCTTCTGGCAACCTCTCCCTGATACTCCTTTCAACATCTCCCGTCTCGAAGTCGAACTCTTCAAAGGAAACATCCAAGCTTCTCGTATCTATAACTGCAAAGCTCGGCTGATTCGCATAAACTCCACAAGCTCCAGGGCATGCAACCTTACCGTGCATAGTCTCAGCAACGAACCTCTCGTATCCACCGACGACAACCATCTCGTACTTTCTGAAAGGAGATAGAATACTCTCGTAGTAGCTCGAAGGCTGATTCGGCTTCACAAACCCGTTTATCGGGTCATAGGGACTACCGTAAACCAATAGAAACTCGTTGTCTCCCCACTTTTCGGCTAAGAAGCTGGGAACCTCGTTTCTTAACCACTTTCTTCCCTCTTTACCAAGCTGATCCCAGTTCCACTCGACAACCTTTCTCTCGAATTCGCTCAGATTTTCCTTCTCCTCCTCTTCGAGCTCGTGCCACTCCGCTATTAGGTGATCTATTCTCCCTCTCACAGCCCTTATATCGTTCTCAACAATGAGTTCGTAAGTCTCTTTTGGATACGGCATTTGACCTCCTCCCCGCACTGAAGTGCGAGGATTCCTTGCGGGGAGGTTTGTGCATATCCTCAGCCTCGCTCCTCATCGGATATACACGGGGTGGGTCAGCACCCCGTTAAACCCACCTGTCCGCAAGGCGGAGAGGTGGGCTATAGTTCCCCTTGCGGGGACTTGGTTGACCCTCCCTACCCACCCGACATCGATAAATCAGAACGAGGCTTTATAAAACTAACGCTCCACCAACCTCCCCCTCCCTCCTCCCCTAATTCATCCCCGCTCTGAAGAGCGAGGCTTTCTTAGCGACGCTCTGTAACCGAAAATCCCCAAAACGTAAACCGCTTTGATGTCAAAGTTCTCCTTAAGTCTTTCAACCCTTTCGAGAAGAGCCTTCAATGCTACGGCATTTCCGTGAAGGTTTGAAGCAAAGACGATCATGAAATGCGATCTGCCCTTAGTATATAAGCCTTTGTATGGGTATGATCAGTATATCTCTCGCTCCGATCTTTTTCAGCTTCTCCAAAATCTCAAAAAGCCTATCTTCGTGAACGACAACGTGTACAGCTAACATGTTTCCGTTCTCAACCTTCATAACGGTTGGTCCTTTCAATCCTGGAACTATCCTCTTAACTTCGTCGAGTATATCCGCGGGTATGTTCATCATCAAATACATCATCCCTTTCGCATTCAAAACGCCTTGAATGGATGTAACCAAAGCTTTGACTTCGAACTCGTTTACAACGTTCCTATTCGCTATGAGAACAGCTTCTGTCTCCAAAACCTCCTCAACTACCCTCAAGTTGTTAACTCTCAGAGTTGTGCCAGTAGACGTCAAATCGAGGATTGCATCTGCTATTCCTATGTAAGGAGCGTTTTCACATGCTCCACTAACCTCAACGATCTTAACGTTCAAACCTTTCTCCTTAAAATACCTTTTAGCGATGTTTTTAAACTCCGTAGCAATTCTCTTTCCGTCCAGATCCTCGACCGCCTTTACATCAGAGTTCATCGGAACCGCTATGACTAACTTAGCCTTACCAAAACCCAGCTTAAGCAGAACCTTTACATCCTCCCCAGATTCAACAACCATGTCGTATCCAGTTATTCCAACATCTGCAGATCCATTTGCAACGTAGTGTGGTATATCTCTGGCTCTTGCAAAGAGTATGTTTATCCTCTGATTGTTTGTCGGGACTATAAGCTTTCTCTCGCTACTCTCAACTCTTATTCCAGCTTCTCTCAGCAGTTCCAGAGATGGTTCGCTCAACCGTCCCTTGTTGGGAATTGCGATTATCATCTCCCGAAGTTCGGCACAAAGACTATAAAATTTTAGAAGACATCAACTTCACCATTTATGACCATATCCGTTATCTTCGTTATGTTATCAAGCCAATCTTCGGCAATTTCTACAGCTTTCTTCTCCATCTTTTTAACATCGTAGCCTTTCTTCGGTATTATCTGAATGTCCAATGCTCTAGGCTCGTTTATTGGCTTTCCTATCTGGCTGAGGATTTTAACGTAAACCTCCTCAATCCCCTCAATGTTTTCATAGCAATCCCTCGCTATGAAATTCGCCAATATGTTGTATATCTTGCCAACGTGATTCATCGGATTCTTACCAGCCGAAGCCTCCATACTCATAGGTCTGTAAGGTGTGATCAATCCGTTGCACCTATTTCCTCTCCCAACACTCCCATCGTCACCGCACTCAGCAGAAGTTCCAGTTACTGTAATATAAACGCATCCTCTCTCGTAGTCATCTGCAGTATTTACATTCACTTCAACTTCTCTACTCGTGTATTCCGTAACTATCTCCTTAACCCACTTAGTTAAAGACTCCTTAACTGCTATGTAATCCTTCAGACTATCCAAATACCTGTCAACCATTGCACAGGCTATTGTTAGCGTTATCTTATCTCCTTCCCTTAGACCCATTACTTTAACATCCTCTCCTATAGCCTTTTCCTCCTTCCTGAACTCGTTGTAGATTTTTCTCTCAACGTTATAGACTAGCTTCTCAGTTTCAGTAAACGGGGCAAATCCTATTCCGAAAGATGTGTCGTTTGCATGAGGAGCCTTACCACTCCTCCTCATGAAGACATCCTGCAAGTCCGTGCTACCTTCTCCAATCCTAACATCGAAGACTACATCTTCATCCGGATTTAGATTAGCCATAGCTCTCCTTATGTAATCCTTCGCAGCTTTTAGGGCGATCTTATCGGTTGGAATCCATGTACCTTCAAATTCCTTGGTAGCTCTTCCTACAAGCAGAATAAATATCGGTTGAATGATCTCTCCACCGCCAAAAGCTGGCTTTGATTTTCCAGCGACTATTTGCGTTTCATCTGTGTTGTGATGAAGGACGACTCCGAACCTCTTTATGTACTCCCTGCTCAAAGCCCTGCTCATCGATTCTGCAATTCCATCTGCTAACGTGTCTGGATGACCGATTCCCTTCCTTTCGACAATCTCAACCTTCTGCTTCTCAACTGGAACTTGCTTGAGCTCTTGAACGTAAATGTTTTTCATAGCTTCGAGGATTTCAAGTAGAGATATAAGTTTTAAGGTTTGATCGAAAACGATGTTTGCAATTGCGTAACTAATTTATAACGATTTATAACGACTGACCGCATGAAAAGACTCTTCGAAGAATTCATAGAGATATCAGAACTCGACGATATAGACAAAGAGAGAAAGCTTAAAGATTTTTTTAGTAGATTGAACGGAAAGAAGATCGAGGAATTTAACTGGGCTGATGAGGTTTTTGAAGGAATTCATGTCAAAAATAATGGCGATAAAACGGCTTTGCATTGGGTTGATCTCGATACTGGAGAAGAAAAGAAATTTACATACAGCGGATTCGCAAAGATTTCGAATGGTATTGTGCGTTTCTTGAGGGAAAACGGCATCGAAAAGGGCGAGTTCTTCCACTTCATGCTCCCGCTCATTCCAGAGGTCTGGTTCAGCCACTACGTTGCAGTCAAAGGTGGATTTATTGGAGTTCCTCATGCGAACATCCTTAGGGAAAGAGACTTGGAATACCGATTTAAGGTTGCAAAACCCTCTGCAATAATTGCCGATGAAAGTTCGGCTGAAGTTGTTGACGAAGCTTTAAAGATGGCTAAGGTCGAGCCGAAGGTCAAAATAATCGTTGGCGATAGGGAAGGATGGGAACCTTTTGATTCGATAGAGCCTAAAAACTGTGAAGGTGCAAAGACTAAAGCAGATGATCCAATTTTCTGTTTCTTCACATCCGGCACTACCGGATTGCCAAAAGGGGTTATACACACTGCAACATCCTATCCAGTCGGGCATCTTTCAACTGCTTACATAATAAACGTTAAGCCGGATGATATTCACAACAACTTGAGCGCCGCAGGGTGGGGAAAGTTTGCTTGGAGTTCTTTCTTCTCTCCGTTTATAGTTGGTGCAACTGTCTTAGGTTTGCATTTTACTAGGTTCAAACCAGAAAAATACTTAGAAGCTATTGATAGCTATGGCGTAAACACATTCTGTGCGCCTCCTACAGCATGGCGAATGTTTATGCTCGTCGATGTTAAGAGTAAAGGATTGAAGTTCGAAAACTTGAGAGAAGTTGTTAGTGCGGGAGAACCTTTGAACCCCGAGATTTTCAACTGGTGGAAGGATTTAACAGGGATAGAGATAAGGGACTTCTACGGGCAAACTGAAAGCACGGCAATGATAGGTAATCCGCCTTGGTTTAAAGGAAGGATTGTTCCGGGCTCATTCGGAGTTCCGACATACATGTACGATATAGTTCTGCTTGACGATGACCTCAACGAAATTACTCAACCCAAAGTTGTGGGTCATATAGCTGTAAGGTTGAGTAGATGGAGACCTATAGGGCTGTTTAAGGGCTACTTCGGAAATGCGAGAGAAGATGCTTTCGTAGGTGATTACTACCTCACGGGTGACAAGGCATATTTCGATGAGAGGGGCTACTGGTGGTTCGTTGCTAGAGCAGATGACATCATTAAGACTTCGGATTATAGAGTCGGGCCTTTTGAGGTTGAGAGCGTTTTGCTTGAGCATCCAGCCGTAGCTGAAGCTGCAGTTGTAGGAAGTCCTGATCCCATAAGGTGGCAGATCGTTAAAGCCTTTGTAGTGCTAAAGCCGGAATACAAACCGTCTAGGGAACTTGCCTTAGAGCTTTTCAAGCACTGTAAGAACATACTGGCGAAATTCAAGATTCCGAGGATAATTGAATTTGTAGATTCCCTACCGAAAACGATTAGTGGCAAAATAAAGAGGAAGGAGCTTAGAATAATGGAAGAGGAGAGAAAGAAGAGAGGTGAAAGGGGTGAGCATGAATATTTCTATAGTGAATTTCCTGAATTGAAGGGGTGATTTTCATGCCTTACAGGGGTTACGAGACTTTTAGGGATGTTTTGGATAGAATTGCAAACAAGTATCCAGATAATCCAGCAATACTTTTCAATGGAAAAGCTATAAGCTACAAGGAGCTTTTCGATAAAGCCAATAGATTGGCTTATGCATTGTATCAGCTCGGAGTTGGGAAGGGAGATAAGGTCAGCTTATGGATGCAAAACACTCCTGAATGGGTGATAACGTGGTGGGCAGTTCCGATGATAGGTGCGGCAGTAGTTCCAGTAGATCACTGGTATAAGGAAATTGAGGCTAAGCACATCATAGGACACTCGGATTCAAAAGTGGTGATAACATACCGCTCCTTTGGAAAGTGGGACTTCATATCGATCCTCAAGAAGATCAGAAAAGATTTACCGAAGCTTGAGAACGTTGTATCGGTTGGAGATGCGGATAAGATAGATGGAATTGAGTTCGAGGAGCTTTTGAGAATTGGTAAGGGATGGGAGAGAGATGAAGAGTATCTAAAAGCAGTTAAGAGTGTTGATCCCGATGATGTCTGTCTAATCCTATACACATCTGGAACAACTGGAACTCCTAAGGGAGTTATGCTCTCTCAGTATCAGATCATCAAGAATGCTTACGATCAGGGAGAGAACTTGAGAGTGACTGAAAAGGATAAGCTCGTTGTTCCAGTACCTTTTAGCCACTGTTTCGGCTGTGTTATGTCCATAACATTGATGGCAAATTTTGGAGGAACAATTGCACCGCTTTTAGTTTTCAACGAGAGGGAAGCTTTGGAAACTGTAGAAAGGTACGGATGCACGATGATTCACGGAACTCCAACAATGTTCAATCGAGAAATCAAGCTGTTCAGAGAAGAGAAGTTTGACACATCAACACTCAGAACGGGAATAATGGCCGGTGCTCCTTGCCCAGAGGATTTGATGAGGGCTGTGATGGAGGAGATGGGAGCAAATCTGTGCATAACCTACGGCTTAACCGAAGCTTCTCCGGGAGTAACGATGACAAGTTTGGATGACAGCATCGAAGACAGGGTTAAAACTGTGGGTAAGCCCTTACCAGACATCGAGGTCAAGATAGTTGATGACAAAGGAAACGAGTTGCCGCCGGGTAAGGTTGGAGAGATAATATGTAGGGGGTACAACGTTATGAAAGGCTATTACAAGGCTCCAGAGCTCACAGCTCAGACTATAAGGGATGGATGGTTGTACACTGGTGATTTGGGTGTTATGGATGAGAGGGGATACATAACGTTCAAGGGGAGGAAGAAGGAGCTCGTTATTGTCGGTGGTTACAATGTTTACCCGATTGAGATTGAGAGTTACATAAGACAGTTCGAGAAGGTGCATGAGGTTGCGGTTGTAGGTGTACCAGATGACGATTTGGGTGAAGTCGTAGCCTGTGCAGTAATTCCGAAAAATGGGGTTAAGCTTGATCCCCAGGAGATCGTTGACTTCTGCTACGGCAAAATTGCGAGTGCCAAAGTTCCAAGATACGTTTATGTCACTGATTCCTTGCCCGTAAGCGGGAGAGGCAAGGTTCAGAAGTACAAGCTCGTAGAGATTCTGAAGGAGCTTATCCGAAAGGGAGAGCTTAAGAAGATCGTTCCCACAGCGATTAAGGAGAAAGCTCAGGTAAACTAAACTTTTTTAAATATTTTATCCAGTTTCAAATTGTGCGAGAACTGAGAGCTGGAAAAATATCTGCAATCGTAAACGTTTTTCTGACAATTATCAAGGTTGTAGCCGGTATTCTCGTCAATTCAACAGCTTTAATTGCAGACGGCATTCATTCGCTAATTGATGTCTTTGGATCGGTTTTGGTTTGGATTGGACTTAAGATTGCGAATAAACCGCCAGATGAACTTCATCCCTATGGCCATATAAAGGCTGAGAGCTTGGTTGAGCTTGCCGTCGGCTTGATAATTGTTATTTCAGCCTTAACAATAATTCATGAAGCAGTTATCAGCTTAATGGAGAAATCTATTCCAGATTTTGAGTTCTACGCCTTGATTATAGCTCTGTTTTCAGCAATTGTGAACGAAGTACTTGCAAGATATAAAATAAAGGTCGGAATGGAAACAAAGTCATCTTCGCTCGTGGCTGAAGGTAAGCATTCTAGAGTTGATGTAATATCATCGCTCTCTGTGTTCGTTGGTTACATATTCGTTGGACTGGGGTATTGGTGGATGGATCCGCTCGTTGCAATAGTCATATCGGTTTTGATACTCCAAATGGGATTTGGAATTTTGAAAAATGCCGTAAATTCGCTGATGGACAAGGTAGATCCTGAATTGGCTCTAAAGATTAGGTCCATTGTTGAGGATATAGAGGGAGTTGAGGGAGTCGAGTTTGTGGGTGTTAGGGGAACTTGGAAAGCAAAGATAGTGGAGGTTCATATCAGCATCAATCCGGGGATGAGTGCCGAAATAATCGATGCCTTGGAGAGGGAAATTGAGGAAAGGATTAGGCATGCCGTTTCGGATGTGGTTAGAGTCGTTACAGTTGTTAAGGTTAAGAAGCAAGTAGTCGTTGCCATACCTGAGGACGGAAGCGGAAATTATACTGGAGAATTGGACTCACCTTACTTCACCATAGCAAACCTTTCGACAAACGAAATTTTTAGAATTGAAAATCCTCATTACGGGGCTGAAAGGAGGAAAGGCTATTTGATAGCAGAGCTTTTGAGTAAATACGGTGTGAATGTCGTTGTAGTTAGAAGGATAGGAGAAGGAGCAAAATCTCATTTAAGAAGTAGAGGTATTTTCGTTCGATTTGAAGAAGGGAAATCTGTCGAGGAAATACTCGAAAAAATTGCTAACGCCTTAAGTCTAAAATCCTCTTAGCCTTTCCCTCAAACCTCTCAAGAGTTCCCTTCTCGACAAGCTCAACGTTGACCCTTATTCCCAACTCCTCTCTCAAAGCGTTCTCGATCTTCTTCTTGAGCCTTTCCAAATCTGCTAGTTCACCCGTAAAGAACTCATCCTTAACTTCAACCCTTACGGTCATCTCGTCCAAAGCTCCCCTCTTAGTTAGAACGATCTGATAGCTGTCTCCAACCTCTGGGATTTTCATTAAAACGTGCTCTATCTGGCTTGGGAAGATGTTTATACCTCTAACGATGAGCATATCGTCTGTCCTTCCCAAAATTCTGTGAATCTTTGGATGTGTCCTTCCACAGCTGCACTCATCATCCATGATGTACGTTATATCACCAGTTCTGTATCTTATCAGAGGTAGAGCTTCCTTTGTTAGAGGTGTTAAAACCAACTCTCCCTTTTCTCCTTCACTCAAAACCTCGCCACTTTCCGGATCAACAACTTCAACTAAATAGTGATCTATCCAGATGTGTAAACCGTTCTGTTCCTCGCATTCAAAAGCAACTCCCGGCCCGTTCATCTCACTTAAGCCGTAGCTGTCATAAGCTTTTAAGCCAAAGGAATCTTCCAGCTTTCTTCTAAGGGATTCGCTCCAAGGCTCTGCACCGAAGCATCCTATTCTCAACCCTATTTCGCTTGGATCGATGTTCATAGATTCTGCCACTTCCTTTATGTGTAAAGCGTAGCTCGGTGTACAGTGAATTGCAGTAGTTCCAAAATCGAGCATGAACTGAATCTGCCTCTTGGTGTTTCCCGTGCCAGATGGAACGACCATCGCTCCAATCCTCTCAGCCGCATAGTGGAATCCCAGTCCACCGGTAAAGAGCGTATAGCTCACCATATTTTGAAAGACATCCTTCTTTCTTATTCCTACCATGTAGAGGCAGCGGGCACAAAGGTTTATCCAGTTTTCAAGGTCTCTTGCAGTGTATCCTACAACTTTTGGCTTTCCAGTTGTTCCGCTTGACGTATGAATTCTAACTATTTCATCCTTCGGAACTGCAAACAAGCCGAAGGGATAATTCTCTATAAGGTGGTTCTTATTTGTAAACGGCAACCTCGCAACATCATCAAGCGTCCTTATATCATCCGGATGAACACCCTTCTCCTTAAACGCCTTCCTGTAAAATGGAACATTCTCGTAAGCATGCTTAGCAACCCACTTTAACCTTTTAAGCTGAATCTCCTCGAGTTCTCTCCTAGGCAAAATTTCCTCCTTCTGCCAATATTTGTCAGAGTATGGCATACCCCCAGTGTCTTGGTGTGGTATTTATCCGTTCCTGTTATATTGATGTAGGTGTAGTGGGTTTTAATGAAGTTACTCGTGTGCGGAAAGGGTGGAAGTGGAAAGAGCACAATAACAGCTTTAATTGCAAAATCGCTTGCGAGAAGGGGTTACAGAGTTCTGGTTGTTGATGGAGATGAGTCAAATTTGAGCTTGCACAGACTTTTGGGTGTTGAAAAGCCGAAAGAACTGAAGGATTTGTTCGGAAGTAGGAGAGAGATTTTTGAGAAAGCCAAAAATTTGGGAATAAGAAGAATAGAAGAAATTCCAGAGGAGTTTGTTGCTAGGAAGGATAGAATAAGGCTTGTCTGCGTTGGTAAGATTCACAGCTTTGGGGAAGGGTGTGCATGCCCAATGGGTGCTCTGCTGAGAGAGTTTCTGAAGGGCTTAAAGTTGAATGAGAACGAATTCGTTATTGTAGATGCTGAGGCAGGAATTGAGCACTTCGGAAGGGGTGTTGAGGAGGGGTGTGATGCGGTTATCTTCGTTTTAGATCCTACATACGAATCCAGAGTTATGGCTGAAAGGATCAAATCGATGAATATTGACAAAAAGATGTACTTCGTTCTGAACAAGTTCGATGAGAGATTCAGTGATTTTCTAAGCGATTTAGATGTAGTGGCTAAGATTCCATTTAGCGAAAAAATTTTCTTGGCTTGCCTGAAGGGAGAAGAGCTTAAATGCGATATTGAGGAAGTCGAAAAGCTTGTTGATACAATTTTGAACCAAGAACACGCTCGAGGTAGCTTTCTTCAATACTAACTCTGCTAATCTATCTATACAACACCTCTGGTTGAGAGTAAGGAGCTTTAGAGCAACAAAAATTAAAGGTGTATGCATTCAAAATCCCAACTTCTTGAACTTCAGAGGCAGCTTGCCCTTTTCAAGCTTCTTCATCTTTTTCATGACGTTTTTCATCGTTCTGTAATACCTCAAAAGCTCCTTCACATCCTGCGGTGTTGTTCCACTACCTATTGCAATTCTCCTTATCCTTGAAGAATCGATAATCTTTGGATTTAGTAGCTCCTCTTCAGTCATAGAATCCATTATGACTTTGAATTTCTTCATCTTTTCCTGAGTCATCTCCATGATGTTATCATCAACCTTTAAGCCGAAGCCAAAGGGTAGAAGTTCGAAAATCTTCTTTATAGGCCCCATCTTCTGCATAGCCTCGATCTGCTTGTAGATGTCTTTCAAGGTGAAGGTTCCTTTTAAGAACTTCTCTGGATCGAGTTCCTCCTGTTTGGCAACTCTCTCAACCTTCTCAATCAAAGCTTTAATGTCTCCCATTCCCAAAAGCCTTGAGACAAATCCGGCGGGATCAAACCTCTCAAAGTCTTCAACCTTTTCACCTGTTCCTATGAAGGCTATTGGGATACCTATCTCTCTTGCAGCAGACAAAGCCCCTCCTCCTTTAGCTGTTCCGTCGAACTTCGTTATGATTATACCATCTATGCCTATAGCCTCATGAAACGCCTTAGCCTGCTTAGATGCGAGCTGTCCTATTGCGGCATCCAAAACCAAGAGTTTGTAGTCGGGATTTGCAACCTTAGCAATTTCGATCATCTCATCTATGAGCTCTTTCTCCAAAGCGTGTCTACCGGCTGTGTCGATTATGATCATGTCGTAATCCTTGAGCTTCTTTAAAGCGTTCTCAACTATCTTAACAGCATCCTTACTTTCTCTCTCACCGTAAAACGCTATACCATAATTTTCAGCCAGTTGCTTAAGCTGATCGTATGCAGCAGGTCTCCATGTGTCAGCACAGACTACTGCAGTTCTTAAACCCTTATCTTTGAAGTACTTGGCTAGTTTTGCAGTTGTGGTAGTTTTACCACTACCCTGCAAACCTACAAGCATTATCTTTGACTTTTTGAGGGGAATTTCCAAGCCTTCACCGATTCCCTTTAAAAGCTCCTCGTAGACTATCTTTATGATGTGTTCTCTCGGATTAAGTCCCTCTAAGACCTCCTCGCTCAGAGCTCTCTTCTTTATGGCATCGCTTATCTCCTTAACATGACGAACATTAACGTCAGCCTTGATTAGAGCCCTCTGAATATCCTTAACTATCTCCTCAACCAAAGCTTTATCAACCGTTGCTGATCGAGTGATCTTCCTAACTGCCTCCTTGAGAGCTTCGAGTGCCATCGATTGAAGTAGGCGAATATACTTAAATTGTTATCCATTGTCAACATGAACATTCAGATCGAGCTTACAAATCGATGTCCATTTGAGTGCGATTACTGTGTAAGGAAAATCTGGAGTGCAAAACCTTGTGATATATCCCTTGAGAGAGTTAAGGATTTGATAGAGACGTTCGATCCTGAGAGGATCGCGCTTTACGGCTATGGCGATCCTACAATCCATAAAAACGTTAGAGATATAGTCAGAATTGCCAAGAAAAGGGCTGAGGTAGTCATGGTTACAAGGAATTATAACTTTAGAGAAAACATCGATCTCCTTGTCTACTCTATTGATACTCTTTCAGAATTCAAAAAGGTTGAAGGATATCCTGTTTCGATAATAATAACGAAGGACAATGCTGATCTGATAAGGAAAGTTACTGGAAAAGCGAAAGAAGTTTATTTGACTAACCTTATCCCATACAACAGGGAGATGTATGAAAAGACAGCTTTTGCGGAAATTAGTAAGAAGATGCTTGATGTTTGTATAGACATCATTGGAGATGAGAACTTCCTGAGAAACCTTGTCAAGATGGATAAAAACGCAGTTGAGCGTTACAGAAAGATGCTCGAAGTCGTGGAGAACGTGAATGTGAGATACCTCGTCGATAAGGCTGATAGGATTTTAACAGCCCTCAAGTTTGAATCCCTACTCTCGGAATTGAATGTGAATAAGCCAAACATGTTCGCCGGTGAGAGGAAATGTCCCTATGAGAATTACGTCTTTGTAAGGGCGGACGGCAAAATTTTCCCGTGCATGGAATTAGCTTACGAACATCCTCTTTATCTGGGTTATTCAACATTGACTGTTGAATGTAAAAGTGCAGACAAAAGTCTACCTTATCCGTGGTGCGGGGACTGTCAGTTTTTGGAGGGCTGCTGGTTCGTTGAAAACGGATTCGATTGTTACGGATACGAATGTGGATGCAGTAGATGTTTGTTTAGTGTTGGAATAGCAAGGTGTTTAATTTAATCAGAGTCCGGTCGGAACGTCTATGAACTCGACATCGACTTCGAACTCCCCTCCCACAACTCTCATCAAAGCTTTCACACCAAACGTTTCCGTTGCATAATGTCCAGCGAAAACGACATTTATACCGCTTTCCTTTGCCAGGTGGTAGGTGCTGTGATCTTGCTCTCCAGTTATGAAGAGATCGACATTCCTCTCAACAGCCTCACTCAAAGCAAAGCTACCTCTCCCAGAAACAACTCCAACCCTCCTTACATCTTTATCTCCAAAGTTTAAGACAGTCAGAGAAGGATTAATTTTCTCTCTAACCATCTCCAAAACATAGTCAAGCGGTTTGCTTTCGTCGTAAACTCCGATGTATCCTATCTCCTTGCCCTGATACACACCAAAGCTTTCAGTAGGCTCTAAGTCGAGTGCTTTGAGAATTTGAGCGTTGTTACCAACTGACGGATGTGCATCCAGAGGCAAGTGAGCTGCATAGAGGGAGATATCATTCTTCAGCAGAAACTCAAGTCTCCTCTTAACAACTCCCTTCACATAGTCTATCCCACCCCAGATCAAGCCATGATGAACTACGATTATATCCGCCCCAATTTCCTTAGCTTTCCTAAACACATCCATACATGCATCCACAGCAAACGCTACCTTGTTAACATCCTCCTTTCCTTCAATCTGTAAACCGTTGTTCGATTTATCCTGCCATTCCTTAACTTTCAGAAAATCGTCCAAAAACTCGACAATCTCATGCAACTTCATTCAGCCACCTCCAAGTCGTCCAACCAGCCTGCATTTTCCGTAAGCTTCATCCTGAATAATTTGCCAAGCATCGACTTGTCTTTAGCTTGATGATATTTTAAATATATGTAATCTCCATCTACACCTACAATTTCGATCTTACCGGTTCTGTGCGACATAATATATCTGAATCGCTTTGAATGTCCATCAAGCATAGCCTTGGCTCTTTCAACAATCTTGTAACCCTCTTTGAGGGGAACTTGAAATATTCCCTTAACTCTCTTAACGGGTCTGCACTGGAAGACGTAGTATGGTACTATACCGTATCTAACAAGCAATCTATGCAGTTCGGCAAGGGTGTATGGGTCATCGTTAACCCCTTTCAAAAGCACAGCTTGATTGCTAACAACTATACCGTTGTCAAGCAAACGTTTAATAGCACCCGTAGATTCTTCCGTGAACTCTTTTGGATGGTTGTAGTGCGTAACGACGTATATTCGCTTAAGCTCTGCAAATTCTCCGAGAATCTCTGGTAAATCATCATCGTTAAGCCTCATTGGAAAAGTCACGGGAACTCTCGACCCGAACCTTATGAAGTCCAAGTGAGGAATTTCGACGAGCTTGTTTAAAAATCTCTTTATAATCTTATTATCGAGCACGAATGGATCGCCACCGCTTATAAGCACGTTTGTAACTTCTTCATGCTCTTCGATGTACTTTACCGCTCGATCGAGCCTCCTTATAACCTCATCTCTAGTCAAGCCGACCATTCTCTTCCTGAAGCAGTATCTGCAATAGACTGCACATCTGTTCGTTGCCAAAACTAGAGCGGTTTCAGAATATTTATGCTGCAACCCTCTCATCTTCGTGTTCTCGTGCTCACCGCTTGTATCGTAATCACCTTCCAAGCACGAAAGCTCATCTGGTGAAGGAATTGCCATCCTTTTTATGGGATCGTTCGAATCGTTCCAATCGATAAGAGATAGGTAATACCTAGTGACATTCATCGGATGAATTTCAACTACCTTCCTCAGCTTTTCTTCGACATCTTGAGGTATGTTAACATATTCCTTAAGCTCATCAACAGTTCTGACGTTTCTTTTCAACTCCTTCTTCCAGCTCATGGAATTTTGAGAAAACCGCTGTTTAAAAGATTTAGGATTTTAATCAAAGTGTGCTATCTCTTCAAAATACCCAGCTCTGTAAGCCTCTCAGGCAAGTATACATCCGTTACGAAGCTGAGACCGTATTTAGCCAGAGCCTGCTGTTCCGACTTTCTACCCAATTCAAGCTGAAGCTTAATCTCTCTCCTCCAAAAATCGCTGTCAAAACGAGGATCAGATAGAATAGCATTTAAAGCTTTGATATCTTCGTCCGTAAGCTTATCCGATGGAAGTTTATATTTGAGTATGTCAGACGGCCTTATGCCAACAAACATGGCTGAGGGTGTTGCTAGGTATTCTGAGAGATGAGCGGATTTTATAGAACCGTAGGCGACGCTCGCATAAATTCTGTAGCTCCATGGATCACCATCTGTGAACACCACAACCGGTAATCCTAATTCGGTGTTTAGCCTTCTCAAAAGTCTACGAGTGCTCCTCGCTGGCTGACCCTTGAGATGTACTATTATCGCATTGTAATCCTCATCAAAGCCATTCTCGACAAGTCTATCTCTCATACCTCCCGTCTCTATCGCTATCACAAAATCGGCATTACACTCAAGGAACTCGATGTTGTCAACGTTTGTGGGAATCTGATAACCTGCCTCTCCAACGTCATCCTGACAGTGAATAACTCTTTCACCCCTTCTAGTTTTCTCTCTGATCTTTATGTCCCCAAAAACCGTTGCCCCATCCTCCTCCGGACGAACGTTAAAGGATTCCCTCTGCAAACCAGTTAGGATCTCTAAATCTTCTATCAGCCTATCACTTTCCATCTGCTCATTGAATTTTGCAATTCCCCAATTTTCCGATATGTAGTAGAGTTCTCTCAATGTTGAAGACCTGTTTTGGCTAAGCTGTTCCTTCAAAAATCCTATGACGTAAACCATTCGCAAAAGTTGGTAAGCTCCCTTAACACTCTTAGCCGATCTAACTGACTTTTTATCACCGTAAACCCACACTTCAGAGCTTTCTTTGAACTCTATATTCTGCTTTGTTCTCGTAGTCAGCTTGATTTCGGGAATTTCACCTCTCTTCATCTGATCGTAAATGTTCTCGACTATGCTCAGTAGCTTGGATAATGAATTCATCAATTTAATTTAGCTGTAATTCAAAAAGCTTTTTCTAATAGCCTCTAAATAATCTCTCGCCTAGAAACTCAGGTAAACCAGCTTCAATCACAGCCTCGTAAACCTCCTGAATGTTGTATTCAACTCTCCTAAGCTCTATCTCGTTTTTCTCAGTATCGTAGATTGCAAATGCTGAGCGAGGGTCTCCATCCCTCGGCTGTCCTACACTTCCCGGGTTTGCGAAGAATAATCCTTTGTGCCACTTGACAAACTGAATGTGAGTGTGCCCCACTACAACGTTTTTCTCAAGCTCTTCTAGGCTGTATTCTATGCGGGGATCTTCTGGAAAGATGTACTCCTCCAAAGCTCTTAAATCGTCTGCGGGCATTCCATGATATATATTGAACCACTCAGTCTCAATGCTCAAAGGCAGGTTCATGAGCCAGTCAAGATTTTCTTCCTTCAAATGCTTTCGAGTCCATTCTCCCGCCTCTCTAGCATAGACGTTAAATCCAAAGAAATCTCCCGTTACAACTGCATAATCGTGGTTTCCCATAACACTCTTTATATCGTTCTCCTTGAAAAGCTCGATAACTTCATTCGGAAATGGATAGTAACCTACAACGTCTCCAGCGCAGTAGATTTCGTCGCAGTGATTTAAGTGGTCGAGAACGACCTCAAGAGCTATTAAGTTGCCATGAACGTCTGAGATTAGGCCTACCTTCATGAATTAAAATACTTGCACGAGTATTAAAAATCATTCAAAGACCTTTGAAACTTTAGCAACTATCGAACCTCTGTACTCCATCGAAACTTCGACCTTATCTCCAATTTCCAGTGTTAAGCCACTCTTCTTTATTCTGAACCCGATTGTCTCTCCGGGACTAAATAACCCATCCGATTTGTAGCTTAACTCTCCAAGGTAACGGCTGTAATGATTTGGATTGTTGTCTATAATATCATCACCAACAACTGCGTTTGGAGGTAAATTGTTTATTCCTACACCGTGTCTCCAAGGAAACTTCTGAAGAATGCAAGACTTTATCGGATAATCTCCCCTGTAAACCACAACATGCAATCTTAAATCCTTGACATTGAGTGAATCTCCGATAATGTGCCTGATTATGACTATTTGGTCATTGTACCTTTTCGAATGGTCTACTGTTATGTCTTCGATTTCAACGTAAACGAATGTCGGTTTTTCAATTGTTAGGGTGTAAAAACCTCTGAATGTTAGGAATGTCGTAACTGTCAGAGCAAGAAGAAGGATGCAAGCTATTACGTGGTTACTGCCTCTCGAAGAGATCATAACCACTCAAGCCAAAATCTTCAGCTGTAGCTAGTTATTGCTGTTACTATTGTTGCGTTGTACTGAGGAATATTACGTTGGTAGTAGTTCTCTTCATTCTCATGATAGTCATATGATTTCGAGGATTATTCTGTTCATCTCCTCAGCCTTTTCCTTGAGTATTTCCAAGGCCTTCTTCATCACTACTTTAACTGGCAAGGCTCCCGTTCCTTCGACCGCAAAGAGGTAGTTATCGGTCTCGACAACGTCTATTGCATTCTCCTCGCAAACTTTAACGCACTCCCTACACATGGAGCAGGATAGTATATCTGTTACCTCGACTTTACCGTTCAGCCTTAGAATGTTTCTAGGACACGCTGAGACACAATTTCCACAATTGTTACAGTTATCCTTAACAATTATTTCGGGTATTATCTTGTAATAGCATGCAGAAACTGGCTGATACTTTGCGTGTTCTTTTCCAGTCCCCAACCTTGCAACCGCTTCGATCATCAACTGTTGTCCCTCATACAGCTCGACTATTGGTATGTTGTCGTAGACTGGCTTGATCTCAGGATCCTCGGAGATCAAATCTCCAGAGTAAACGACCTTAGGCCCCTCAACGTTCAATCTGAACGAAACTTGGCAGTTTGGACAACCTTCCCCACCACATACGCATTTGTCAGGCATGTTAAATCTCTCTAGATCGGTCTTTATGGGGATCAAACCTATTCTATGAGCAATTATTTCATCATATAAGAATGATGTATTCATGTAGAATACTACGTAATCTACAGCCATAGTTGGAACCAAGCTCTTCATAGCTCTTCTGAAAGAGTTGGCTAGAGCTATCGGAGCGTTGTGGAGTATAAATCTTACTTTGAGATCGCTCTCTTCGAGTATCTCAATCCTCATAATTCATCACTCGAAAATGTCAAATTTAAAAGTTTTTCAAGAGAATTAAACTCTTCTTCCTCTCTTTCCACCTGGTGGTCTTGTTCCGTCGTGTGGGATTGGAGTTACGTCCTCAATTCTACCGATCTTTAATCCAGCTCTTGCCAAGGCTCTAATCGCAGCTTGTGCACCCGGACCCGGTGTTATGTGCTTGTTACCTCCTGGTGCCCTAACCTTTATGTGTACGCCCTCAATACCCTTCTCCTTGGCTATCTCAGCTGCTCTTAATGCTGCTTGCATTGCGGTGTAGGGGTTACCCTCATCCCTATCAGCCTTTACTATCATACCACCGCTTACCCTTGCGATTGTTTCACTACCTGTGATGTCGGTAATCGTGATTATCGTGTTGTTGTAACTGCTGAATATGTGAGCTATACCCCACTTACCACCCTTCTTCGCCATTCACATCACCCCTTAGCAAAAGGTGAATTGGGATAAAATCCTATTTTAGTTTCCTCATCTCTCTCCACTATATAGCTTGGAGAAGTAACCCTTCTGCCGTCTATGGCTATGTGTCCGTGAGTTATAAGCTGTCTCGCCTGCTTTATCGTTCTTGCTAAACCCTGTCTGTAAACTACGGTTTGCAACCTCCTTTCGAGGAAGTCCTCAACTGTCAGATTGAGTATGTCATCAAGTGTTGCGTTCTCTTCGAGTACACCTATCCTTACGAGCTTCTTTATTACGGCGTTAGCTTTAGCTCTTGCGATTTCTCCCTCTCTCCCGGGCAGGTTTACCTTACTCAGCAAGTCTCTTGCTACTCTCCTATACTTTCTCAGAATGTTTTCGAATCTCCAGAGTTCCCTCTTATTTCTCAGGCCGTACTTAATCAAGAGTTGAGCTTCTCTTTCAAGCCTAACTTTATCCCAAGGCTTTCTCGGAGTTACGTACTTTTTCCTATGTCTCTTTGGATCGCCCATACAACCACCTCACTTCTTCCTCCTAACGACTCCAACCGTCATACCCTTTCTACCAGTGCTCCTAGTCCTCTGACCTCTAACCTTGTAACCTTTAGCGTGCCTTACACCTCTATAGCACTTGATCTTGATCATTTTTTCGATATCCAGCATCTTAGCGAAATCCACATCTTTGGAAAGTAGATGCAAATCCTTACCGGAGTATGGATCCTTCCTCCTGTTGAACATCCATGAGGGTATGTGCTGTTCCAACTCCTCCTCAACGAGTTTTCTGAGCCTTTCAATAGTCTCATCATCCAACTCTCCAAGCTTAGCTCTCGGATTCAATCCGAGTGCACTTGTTATAGCTTTTGCCATTCTCAATCCGATTCCCTTTATCCCAGTGAGCGCTATCATTACAGGCTTGTTTCCGTCCAAATCCGTATCCGCAATTCTGACTATGTGCTTAAACATCTTTACCACACAGTCCAAAACTGTATTTAAAACTTCTGACCGCAATTGTTTAAACTTCGGAGTTAAGTGGGAAACATGTTCTACGACGTTAGAATTGTAGAAAGTTACAGTCTCAGGATATCTGTTGAAAATGGGAAAGTTGAGAAGGTAAAGTTTGACGAGTCGAGAGGAAAAGCTTTCAGAGTTTTGAAGAACGGCTTTTGGGGATACTTCGTTGGAGATGTTGACGATCGGGAGGGTATAGCTCTAGCTGAGAAAAATGCAGTTGGAAAGGGTGATAGTGATGTTCTGAATGTTTCATCTAAGGGAAAATTCGTGCTTAAGCCGAAGGAGGATTTTAGGGATATTTCCGTTGAGGAGAAGGTCGAATTCTTAAAGGATGTTGAAAAGAACTTAAAAAGCGATAAAATCGTAAGCACAAGTGTGGCCTATTTTGAGAATGTTAGAAGGTTAAGGTACTACGACTCGAACGGCAACGAAGTGTTTTACGAGATTCCTAGGATAGGATTGATAATTTCGGCAGTTGCAAAAGATAAAACTCTTCAATTCTACTCGAAGAGAGTAATGAAACCGGCAGGGTTTGAAGCCTTAAAGGGAGCTTACAATTTGGCCAATGAAGTAGTCGAGGTGGTTACGAAGCTCGTAAATGCTAAGACTCCACCGTCAGGAGCTATGAATGTTGTGGCTGATTCGAGTTTAGCAGGTGTATTCGTTCACGAAGCTTTTGGGCATGCAGTTGAAGGCGATCACGTTCTGCAAGGTGCAAGCGTTTTGGCAAATAAACTCGGTCAAAAGGTTGCGGATGACTGTGTAAACATTTACGACGATCCAACTATTAGAGAATTTGGGTTCTATCCGTTTGACGATGAGGGTGTCAAAGCTGAGAAGAGGACAATTGTTGAGAACGGCATTTTGAAAGACTTTCTCCATTCGAGAGAGACTGCATTGAATTTAAACTCTCGAGCAGGTAATGCGAGGGCTGAAGGATTGAAGTTTCCTATTGTGAGAATGAGTAACACTTATCTGGATAAAGGAGATCACAGATTTGAAGAGCTCTTGGAGATTGCAAGAAATGGTGTATACCTCGTAGGTTCTAGAGGTGGCGAAACTAATCCAGCAACTGGTTACTTCCAGTTCAACGCACAGTATGGCTACTTGATTGAAGGGGGAGAACTGACTGGAATGATAAGAGATGTCTCTTTAAGCGGATATACACTCGAGATTTTGAAAGGTATTAGAATAGGAAGGGACTTGGAGTTTGATCCAGGATTTTGCGGTAAAGAAGATCAGCTTGTTCCGGTTTCTGATGGTTCTCCTCCCGTACTGATAAGAGCATTGGTAGGAGGAAGTTGATCAGGGATGGGACTATTCATCACAGCTCAGTTACGGCCACATTCATCATCCACTCAACAATCTTCAAACGATTAAATATTTTTTACTTAATCCTGTTCTTATCCAGAATTGACATCAATTCGCTCAAGTCGAACTCACATATTCCTACTGCAAAATCCGCGCATCCGTAGGAGACTAAGAGGCTATCGTCAACGATGCAAGCTCCGCAAGGAAATACTACAAACGGTCTATCTCCATAAATTTCGTAAATCTCTTTGGGTTCCATTATGTAGTGTGGAGTCACTGCCGTAATTTCCAAATCCCTATTCATCGTTAAAGCAAATATCTTGTACGCTTTTGAATCCCTCTCTAAGCCGTGTGCCAAAAATAGATACTCTCCATCAACTTCAACTGGCGGTGTACTCCATCCAATCTTTTCCTCGAAACTAGCCTCTGTCATGACAACTGTTGTATTAAGAAGTGTTGCCTCCTCATATCCTTCGTAAATGCCATCTATATCACTTACCGCGAGGTAGAAATTCTCCTCATCGGTGTGAGGTCTGTGGAACATCTTTAAGCCGTCCTTTGTTTTTAATATGAATGCGTCCTTGTCGCTGACGATATGCTTCCTTATAGGTTCTGGGAACCTGTGAACACAAACCTTCCTCCACATACCCTTTTCTTTCACAGCTGTAACTGGTAGAGTTCTTTCAACCCTTATGTGGGGATCAAAATAGGCTACGGTTCTACCACAGTACGTCATGAACGGCTTTCCATCTATCACAACAACTCTAGGATCTTCGGTACCCCATATATCGTACTTTCCACTCGGATAGAGCACTAAATCTGCAGAATAATGCGAAGTAGAATCCAGATAAACATCAGCTAGGGACATCCTTATCTCGGCAATGGCACTTGCATAAATGTAGTACCCTACTACCACCCTTGCATAAACGTACACATCGTCTCCTTCCACTATCATAGCTGGATTAAAGGCTGTAATGGGATTTGAAATCGGAAATCTCTTCAGATGTATTCTATCCGCAGTTATAACGGTTAAACGTCTCGCTATGTCGATGGTGTAATTCTCTCTTGTTTTGGATATCTCATGAGCGTTCTCTGTGAACTTGAACATAAATCGACAGCTCTTGCTTCGAATAAAATGGTATCGGTTTTTGTAGCTGGGAAAATTTTTTAATGTTTGTGAAAAATAATTAAATCATGAAAGTACTGATTCTAGCAGGTGGAGTAGGTGAAAGGTTGTTTCCATTAAGCAGATTGAAGTATCCAAAGCAGTTTCTTAGATTGAACGGCGAAAGCCTCTTTCAAAAGACAGTCAAGAGAGGTTTAATGCTCTCAGATGATATTTACGTTGTAACTAACGTTGATCATGCATTTATGATTGAAAGAGAACTCGATGAGATTGATGTTAAGGCTAAGATCTTAACCGAGCCTATGCCGAAGAACACGCTTCCAGCTATATATCTAGGTATCAAAGAAATAGTGAAGGATTTTGGCAGATCGAAGGTGGCTGTTCTGCCGTCAGATCACTTAATAGAGATAAATGAGAATTATTTGTCTGCTTTCAAGGAGGCTGAAAAGTTATCTGACAAATTTTTGGTCACGTTTGGCATAAAACCCACCAAACCTCATACTGGATACGGTTACATAAAGCCGAAGGAGAGAGTGGGTGGCGGTTTTGTAGTTGAAAGGTTTGTCGAGAAGCCGGATTATGAAACGGCGAAAACGTATGTGGAGAGTGGTTACTTGTGGAACAGCGGAATGTTCGTATTTGACAGCGAGATCTTCTTTGAGGAATGTGAAAAGTATGCCAAAGATGTTATAGAAAAAGTTGACAGCGGTAGATACGAGGAGATTGAGCCAATTTCCGTTGATAAGGGCATTCTTGAAAAGTCTAATAGAGTTGCAGTCGTCCCGTTGGACATCTTCTGGAGCGATGTCGGTAGCTTTGATGCCATATACGAAATAATGGAAAAAGATGAGAGCGGTAACGCTGTTAAGGGTGAATTCTTGGGTGTAGATTCCAACAACAACTTGATAATAAGTGAAGGTCTCGTTACAACGGTAGATGTCGAAAACATGGTCATTGTAAATACAAAAGATGTGACACTTGTTTGTCCGAGAGAATCTTCCCAAAAGGTTAGGGAGGTAGTAAGAGCTTTGAGAGAGAGATCCGATGAAAGGGCGGAACATCACATCACAGTTTACAGACCTTGGGGATCTTACACCGTTTTGGAGGAGGGAGATGGCTATAAGGTTAAGAGGTTAACAGTTTTACCGGGGAAGAGGTTGAGCCTTCAGATGCACTATCACAGAAGCGAATTTTGGGTTGTTGTGAAGGGAACGGCGAAGGTAACAGTTGATGATAAGGAATTTCTTTTGAGGAAGGGCGAAAGCACGTTCATTCCTATGGGAGCTAAGCACAGACTCGAAAATCCCGGGAAAGTTACGCTTGAGATTATAGAAGTCCAAATAGGAGATTATCTGGGCGAAGATGATATAGTCAGGTTTGCTGATGATTTTGGAAGAATTTAGAGCCGCCGCCGGGATTTGAACCCGGGACCTGGTGATTACAAGTCACCCGCTCTACCAGGCTAAGCCACGGCGGCTTAGATTTCTTTAAACGTATTTTGAATTTAAGACTTTTGAAATCAAAAGGTTAAATAGTGGACAAGATGTTACGACTTTAATGCCCGATCCAACAGCAAAAGAGATTGCCGAAGTCCTTTTAGGCTTGCGAAAGAAGTTAATACGTATCGTAGCAATAATTGCTGGTGTCTGGGCAATTTCATTCACATTCGTAACAGATGCGCTCATAACCAAGATCAAAAACGATCTACTTCCTCCCGGTGCTCACATAGTTTACTTATATCCTCTCGAACCGCTAATACTGAAGCTTAAGATTTCCCTGTATCTCGGTATTGCCGTAGCGATGCCGTACATAGTAAAAGTCATCTACGATACGCTTAGGAGCAGGACAGAACTCTTAGACAATCTCAACATTTCAAGATCAAAAGCTGTATTATATTTGATCGTCGCTACAATTCTCTTTGGTTTAGGTATTGCTTACGGCTACTGCATAATGCTTCCGATCTTTCTCAAATTTCTTTATCAGCTTGCAGTCCAGCAGGGGGCTTCAGCCAACTATTCAATTGCAGAATTCGTATCCTTCGTAGTTTTGATGCTCGTAGTTTTTGGTTTCGTCTTTGAACTGCCGCTGATACTTTACATACTCGTTAGTAATGGTGTTGTCAAGTATTCGACGCTGACGTATTACAGAAGACACTTCTACGTGGGCTTCTTCGTCATCGGTGCCGTTATAACACCCCCAGATGTATTCACACAGCTTATGGTTGCTGTTCCGATGGTTGTGTTTTTTGAGATAAGTCTTTTAACGATCAAGGTTCTCCTCAAGGGTAAGATCTATGAGGATATGCATTCAGCCAGTGGGTGAAGTTGATAGAGAAGTTTTGGAGTTTTTGAAAGAGCAACTCGGAAAACTCTTTGGAGAGTGCGAGATTTTGGAGCCGATAGATGTATCTGCAGATGCGTACGATCCGTTAAGAGGACAGTTTAACTCGACTGTCATCTTGAGAAAACTACCAACAACTTGTGATGTAACTCTGGGTGTTACGGAGGTAGATCTCTACGCTGACAACCTGAATTTCATCTTTGGAGAGGCTGAGCTTTTTGGAAAGAGGGCAATAATATCTCTAAAGAGGTTGAGGCAAGAGTTTTACGGACTGCCTGAAGATAAGAGACTTTTGAAGGTAAGAGCCTTGAAAGAGGCTGTTCACGAGATTGGGCATGTATTGGGTTTAAAGCACTGTAAAGGTAAGTGCGTTATGAGGTTTTCGAACTCGATAGTCGAAGTGGACATGAAGAACTGGTGGTTCTGCGAGAATTGCTTGAAGAAGCTAAGAAAATTTAACTTTCTATTCTAAATATACCTTGGCAAAATTAAATCGGAAAGAAAAATTTATGGAAATGTCTAAAGTTGGTCTTGGCCATTCCGCTTTCTCGAATTTAAATTCAAAAATTCACATCATTCGAATTCGATCGTAGCTGGGGGCTTTGGAGTTAGATCATACACTACTCTAGTTACTTCGGGAATCTCGCTCGTTATTCTTAAAGTTATCTTTCTAAGCTTCTCGTAGTCTATCGGCAAGATATCGGCCGTCATTCCATCTCTTGACGTTACTGCTCTTATGGCTATTATATACCCGTAAACTCTTACATCCCCCTTTACACCAGTAGCCTTCCCTATTAGTGCCGCAAAAGCTTGCCACTTCTCGTAATCTTCGAGCTCCTCCTCAACGATTTTGTTAGCTTTCCTGACTATTTCGACCTTCTCAGGAGTCACTTCCCCAACGATTCTAACGGCTAATCCCGGACCAGGGAAAGGCATCCTTTCACAGATCTCCTTGGGCAACCCGAGGTACCTGGCTACCTCTCTAACTTCATCCTTGTAAAGTTCTCTTAATGGCTCTATGACTCCCTTGAATTTGTATTTCGTTGGGAATCCTCCGACGTTGTGGTGGCTCTTTATACCACCCATGCTCTCGATTATATCTGGATATATAGTTCCCTGAATGAGGTAATCGGCTTTATGTTCCTCGGCAACCCTCTCGAATATTCTTACAAAGAGTTCCCCGATGATCTTTCTCTTTTCTTCAGGATCCGTGACACCTTTCAGAGCCTTGAAGAACTCCTCCTTGGCATCTACAAATACCAAACCCATGTGTCCGAATATCTCCTTAATTCTTTCAGGTTCACCTTCCCTCATCAAGCCAGTGTCAACGAATACAGGGATTAACCTGTCCCCAATGGCCTTATAAGCTAGCACGGCACATACTGAGCTATCAACACCACCAGATAAGGCTATTATCGCCTTACCGTCACCTACCTTCTCTCTAATCTCCTTAATGGCTTTCTCGACGAATTCCTTTACATTGACCATGATGCCCACTTGTGCGTTTCTTTATAAATCATTTTTCTCCATACAATACGTGAGCAAGGAGAGATGGCTGAGATATTACGAAAGCGTTCTAAGTAAAGATGAAATCGAAAGAGCTAGGAAGGATGATCATGCGAAAAGAAAGCCAAGACCTTGTGGTTTTACAGTTCACGTTGCAAAAGGTTGCTCAGCTAACTGCCTCTACTGCTATGTAACAACGAAACCTAAAAGAAATCCACTCTCTCCGAAGGCCTTAGTTTACGCTCTTCTTCTCAATACGCATTTCGAAGTAGGGAAGAGCTTTGTTGCAATAGGTGCCATTTGCGAACCTCTCGACTATCCAGATTACACTCATCAACTCATTGAAGAACTTCTAAAGCTTGGAAATCCCATCTAGATCTCAACAAAGGAGGTAAACTACGAATTAGTTCCCCTGCTCAAGAAGGTTGACTGCCTCGTTTCTATGTGCATACCCTTTGATGACATTTGCAAGAAGTTTGAGCCCAACAGACCTCCCCCATCTGAAAGACTCGAATTCTGTAGGGAAGTTAAAGGATGTGTTTTCTTGAGACCAATTTTGCCAATGATAGATTTGGAAATCTACAAAAGAGGATTGGAGTACATAGCGAATTACACGGACAGAGTGATCTTAGGAAATTTGAGACTAACGAGCATTGTGAAGAGGAAACTAGGCATAAAATCGCTACCAAAGGATTACTACGAGAGAAAGACTATTCTCGAGAAATACGCAAAAGAGTTGGGCTTAATCGTTTACAGATCTGCATGTTGTTCAAACGCCTACAAACACGACGTCGTTTGCTGGAATAGATGTTGGGAAAAAGGGTTCTGTTCAAGATGCCCAAACAGATGCTGGATAAGAGTAAGGGGTTAAAAAGCCTTCTACCGAAGATAAAGATGGCTAGGATAGTTCCTAATCACGTTAAAATCGAAAGAAAGTAAACTGGCAAGCCTACAAGGAGTCTTAAGACTGTAAAGCATTGTCTAATTCTCTCACCACTTCGCGAGCATCAGTTTGATTACCAAATATTCGTCTTCAATGTATGCCTTAATCCAGAATCTGTTGCACTTCAAAACATCCTCCATTACCTCTTCATCTTCTTCAATGTTGTCTAATACGTAGTTTACAAAGCTCTTATGAAACTTCGGATGGTAAAATGACTCAGGATAGCGTAATGTCCAAATTTTGCCGTAACTGTAGCCACTTGGTAGACCATACACCTTTCAAAATACCTTTCAAAATTCAAAATAACTAATTTTCAGTTTTACAACAGACTGCGATAAAAGATACTAAGTAGGGTATTATACCAGCCGATATAGTAAGATTTAAGAAACTTATGAGATATAGTATTAAGAAGGACTAGGGGGTGACAGATTGTGCTAGAAAAGATATTAAATTACCCGCCGATTAATCCGAACGTAATCTCCGAATTAGCCCAATCGGTCGAAAAATTCATCGTTCTAGCCACGGCTGTTGAATTAAACCTATTCGACCACTTCAAGAAGCCTAAAAGTGCTGAAGAAGTTGCTAAGGAACTTAAACTCAATAAGAGACTAACAAAAAAGGTGTGTAACGCTTTGGCAGCTTCGGGCTTTCTAAAAGAAGTTAACGGTAAGTACGCCTTAACTGAGGTATCGAAAGTCTTCCTTTTGAGCGATTCGCCGTTCTATCAGGGAAACTTGATAAAGCTTTATAAGAAGACGAGAGAGGAGAGGTGGAACAGGCTCGGAGAAGCCTTAAGAAAATGTCCCTTGAGTTTCCGAAGAGATCAATCTGTCTTCAATGAAAGCTTCATACTTGCAATGGCTGAAGGGGCTGTAAGATGGGATTTGCCAAGGACTGTTGAAATCGTCAAAGAGTTGCCTGAATTTAAGAGAGCTAGAAAGCTCCTCGATTTGGGAGGAGGGCACGGACTATACGCACTAGCCTTTAAAGAGATAAATCCAGAACTCGACGCCTACGTTTTCGATTTACCCCCAGTGATTGAAGTTGCGAAGAAATTCGTTGGAGACAGAGTTAAACTTATAGCGGGAGATTTTACAAAGGATGATATTGGCTCAGGATATGACATAGTCTTTGCATCAGACGTTTTCTACAGACCTCGTGAGGAATTAACTCAAATTCTTAAAAAAGTCCATGAATCTCTCAACGATGATGGTATACTAATATCGAAGCACTGGCATATCGATGACTTAAAAGAGGATTCCACTGCTGTATTCTTCGACCTCATGTTCGCAATACTCGAGGAAGTTGACAGTGTTTACTCAACACCCGAATTCTGCGACATTCTCGAATCGTGCAGATTTGAAGTTGTTGATATCATAGACATTGGCAAGTCTTACAGCCCCTCCAAGATAATTGTAGTCGCTAAGAGGGGGTGATTTTATGGAGGTCGTGAGATTTAATGAGATGGAAGAGTTTAACACGCCAGAGGGTATAATGAAACCTCTTTTTGTCTCGGAAAAAATTGCAGTGATATACTTAAAGATTCCTGCTGGTCTAAAAGTTGAGCCACACTCCCATCCGAGGGATGGAGCGATGATTGTTACAAAAGGAAGAGTTAAATTGAACGATGTCGAATTGAAAGCCTACGACTTTGCCTACATTTCAGCGAATTTCGAAGTTGGAATGGAATGCGAGGAAAAGGCCGAAGCTATTCTCATCTCGGTCAATCCGGGTTACAAGAGTTTGGATGAGCTGAAGTCTATCCTGAGGAGGTTTGAGAAATGAAAAAGTTCGCTACGCTCCTTATATTAATTGCCGTCGCTACTCTTATCGCCGGATGTGTTAAAGAGGAATCAAAAGCAGGATATATCGAAATAAAGGACATGGCTGGTAGGACTGTCAAAATTCCAGAGAATGTTGAAAGGGTTGCCACTCTTTTCCCTGCGAACTTAAGGATAATCGTGATGCTTAACGCAACGGATAAAGTCGTTGGAGTCAGCAATTATTTTGATAGGTACGGAGACAAGCTTGAAGATGCCCTCGCATATCCAGAACTGCTAAAAGCGGAGAGAATAGGTTCCGTTAATGAACCAGATATGGAAAAGATTGCCGAGCTCAAGCCAGATGTTATCTTTATTGAGTCTGCTTATGCCCAAATAGCCGATACTATAGAAAAGAACACAGGAGTTCCTGTTGTTTGTATAAACACTTCGATTTACTCAGGAAAACTTAACGACTTCTACGAGACGATCAGGCTTGTTGCAAAAATTCTTGGAAAAGAGGAGAGGGCTGAAGAAATAATAGAATACTTAGATTCTGAAATAAAAAATGTTACAAAGAGAGTTGAAGATATTCCAAAGGAACAAAAGCCGAAAGTCTTCCTTTCGAACTGGGCTTACAGGTATGGAATCGGCTGGACTGTGAAGAACTATGCTCCAATTGATTTGATAGCGAGAAACGTAGCTGAGAACATTCCAGCACACTACATGGAGGTTACAAAGGAGCAGATAATAGAGTGGAATCCAGATGCCATCTTCATACACGGCTACAAAGGAAAATCTGCAGTTGATGAAATACTGAACGATCCTGCTCTTCAGCAGGTAAAAGCTGTGGAAGAAGGGAAAGTTTACGGATTGTTCGGACCATTCATTGGCTACGATCCAAAGACAATGATAGTAGATCTGTACTGGGCAGCAAAAGTGCTATACCCAGAGAGGTTTGAGGATGTAGATGTTATGAAGAAGGGCGAAGAGATGTTTACATTCTTCTACGGGGAGAAGGGTGCAGAAGTGTTCCACGAAGTCATCAAGAACAGAGGAGTTTACCTTTCTCGGGAGCTGACGCCCCAATGATGGAGGTATCATTAGCAGATTATAGAAACTTTATCAGGAAAAGAACAATTTTTGTAATTTCTTTGCTATTCCTTTTAATACTAGCCTCAATTTACTCGTTACTTGTCGGATCATCACGGCTTGACTGTAAAACTGTCATTGATGCTTTGATGGGAACGGGAACAGAGAAAGCTGAAACTATAATCTGGAATATAAGGTTGCCGAGAGTTCTGATGGCTGTATCTGCGGGGGCTGGGTTAGCCTTATCTGGACTAATTACTCAAACTGTATTGAGGAATCCCCTCGCATCACCATTCACGCTAGGAATATCATCTGCTGCAGCTTTCGGCGCAGCTTTGGCAATAGTTAGTGGAGTAGGAGGAATTATGCTTGAAACAGCCCTTGGAGGTTTTCAAATTACAAACTTTTACGTAGTAATCATTAGTGCGTTTGCCTTCTCGCTCATAGCAACATTTGCAATTCTCACGATTTCCAAAATGAAAGGAGCTTCTCCAGCAGTTATCGTTTTAGCTGGACTTGCAATTTTATTTCTCTTTTCAGCAGCTACATCGCTCATACAGTACTTCGGTACGACTGAGCAAGTTGCTGCAATAGTATTCTGGCTGTTCGGTAGTTTATCGAAGACAACTTGGGTCAGCCTTGAAGTTATGAGTCTTGTACTTTTCATAACTCTCTTCATATCCTACAGATGGTGCTGGAAGTTTAATGCTCTCTATTTGGGGGATGACATTGCGAAAAGCTTGGGTGTCGATGCGAGGAGGATGAGATTGGTAGGTATGGTCATAGCATCGCTCTTAACGGCAACTGCAGTCTCTTTTCTCGGTGTAATATCTTTTGTTTGCTTGGTTTCACCGCATATAGCAAGACTTGCTTTGGGAAGTGATCACAGATACTTAATTCCTTCATCATGTTTGATTGGAGCAATAATATTGCTCGTTGCAGATACAGCTTCGAGAACGCTGTTCCTTCCTCTAACTTTACCAGTAGGAATATTCACATCATTCTTGGGAGTTCCACTGTTCATATACTTGATCATAAAGAGAGGTGAAAGGGCATGGTGGTAAGTGTTAAGAACGTTTCATTCAGCTACGGAGGATTTCAAGTGCTAAGAGATGTAACAATGAATGCTAGAGAGGGTGAGATAGTTTGCCTGCTTGGTCCAAACGGTGCGGGCAAATCAACGCTTTTGAGGTGTACACTTGGGGCGTTAAGACCTCAGAAAGGGAGGATAATTATAAATGGAGTAGATATTTTCGATTTTGATCCAATTGAGTTGGCGAAGTTAATTGGTTACGTTCCTCAAGCAATTGAACGAACTTTTCCGCTTACGGTCTTTGAATCAGTTCTAATCGGTCGTTTGCCATACTTAGGCTGGACACCAAGTCAATCTGACATTGAGGCTGTCAGAAATGCAATGAAGTTGCTGGGAATAGAGAACTTGGCTTGGAAGAATTTGAACGAGCTGAGTGGAGGTCAAAGACAGAAAGTTCTTTTAGCTATGGCTTTGGCTAAAGAGCCTTCGATCCTTCTTCTAGATGAACCAACGAACAATCTCGACTTGAACAGCCAACTCGAGGTAATGGATATAATAAGAGACGTAGTGAAAGATGGAAAGACTGCAATCGTAGCTTTGCACGATTTAAACCTTGCTTTGAGATATGCGGACAAAATTGTGATTATGAAAAATGGGAGAGTTCTAGCCAACGGTAAACCTGCTGAAGTGTTGAGTGAGAACGTGATAGAAAGTGTTTACGGTGTAAAAGCCATTGTTAAAAATGAGAACGGTCTAAGATACGTTATTCCTTTAACGAGATGTGAACACGCTTAAGTCGGATTGTACTTGAATCTTGGGAAAAAATGGAAGAACTTAGGAAGAACTTAATTTTTATTCTCATATGAGAATTAATGTGGGAAGGCGACCTAGTGGTAGGGTGAACTTTTGTCTGAGGATTGACAGGCATCTATACGAGAGATTAAAGAAAATAGCGGAAGCAGAGGGAAGATCTATCGCTGATCTCCTAGAACCAAAGATAATTGAATTGGTAGCGGTCTATGAAAAGGAATTGGCATGGGCTCGCCCGGATTCGAACCGGGGACCTTCGCCTCGTCAAGGCGACGTCATAACCCCTAGACCACGAGCCCTTACTGCCCATTCAACTTTAGACGTATAAACTTTACGCAAGCTCATAACCTAATCTCAACGCCTTAATGTTAACATCGTGGACTTTCTCTGGTAAAACATCTTTAACAGCTTTCTCAAGCTCTTTAAGTGTAAACAGCTCTGTATGTTTAGCGAAAGCGCCAAGCATGACTACATTGGCACTTCTAACGTCACCAGCCTTTTCGGCTATTTCAAATGCGTTTAAATGCACAACTCTGTCAGCGACACTTTTGATAGCATCTATAACTTCATCTACATCTGGATATCTCGCTAACCCGAGTGTGACACTTACAGGTACTATCGGCTTCGTGTTTACCACAACGAGCGAATCCTTACCGATGAACTCTGCCTTCCTCAAAGCTTCCACTGGCTCTAGAGCAATCATAGCATCGGCAGATCCTAACGGTATTAGAGGAGAGTGAACATCTCCAATTCTTACATGGACTTCGACACTGCCGCCTCTCTGAGCCATTCCATGTACCTCTGAAGTGATTACGTTCAAACCCGCATTCATGCTAGCCCTTGCCAGTATATTTGAGCACGTCAGTATGCCCTGTCCTCCCACGCCGACTATTATTATGTCCATATCGGGAAGTTGTCAACGTATTTTTAACGTTTGTTTAAAGTTTTAAACGTGATAGTGCTGTGTTTGGTTAATACGTACGATAAGCTGAAGAAGCATGAAATTCATTTGAGAAGCATTGCGAGGGCAATCCCACTCTGCTACGCTTTCGATTTTCATCTGGCACTTTACGATTTCAACTTCTGGAAAAATGAGAGGGAGATGGTTGATGAAGTTGTGAGTTATACAACGATAGGGGAGCCAGATTACGCCTATCAAATGCTCGATAAGAATAAGATACATCTTATCGACAACTTTCCAGCCCACTTTGGCGAACTTATTGCTACCACTCCCGAACCTGATAGAAAGAAAGCTTTGAGCTTTGAGGATATGGCAAGGGTTATAAGAGAGAGATCGGTAACATTTTTAATAGGTCTGGGTAGGAGAGGCCTGCCGAAAGATTTAATGGAGAGAGCGAGGTATCACTTCGAAGCTACGGGAAGGGGTGTGAGCTTGGAAACCTGCACAGCAATGGGTGTGATCGCTACAACGATCCACTTTGCGAGGGTGATGGGATGGAGGAGATAAGGTTCTGCCCAGAGCACGGATTCTACAGGGGAGAAGTTTGCCATTGCGGTAAGAAGGGCGAGATGATATTGGACAAGGAAAAGGTTGAGAAACTGGGGAGGTTTATATCTGGGGTTCTGAGGCATTTCCCAGAAAGGTTTGGCTTAGAAATGGATGAGAACGGATGGGTCGATTTTGAAAAGCTCGTCAAAGTTGCTAGGAGGAAGTTTAAATGGGCAAACAGGTGGCTAATCAAAGCTCTGGTATACTCGGACAGTAAGGGAAGATACGAAATAAAGGATGGCAAGATAAGAGCCAAATACGGGCACAGCGTTAACGTCGAGCTAAATGACTATCCGATTGCCGAAGAAGAAGTTTTATATTATGGAACTAGTGAGGAGGAAGCTCAAAGGATGCTTGAAATAGGTATAAAGCCCGTAAATCAGACGTACGTTCATTTGTCTACCACTATTGAAAAGAGCGAAGAGGTGGCAAGACTTAGAACAGATGACCCCATAATACTTGAGATAGATGCAAAAAAAGCAAGAGAAAACGGGATAAGGATAATAAAAGCCAATAAGTACATCGCTTTGGCCAAGGAGATTCCTCCCCAGTATATCAAAAGGGTGATAAAATTATGAGATGTGTCATAACGAACTGGGATTACTTGGACAGCCTCTGTAGGAAAGTGGCTGAGCAGATAATGGAAGACGGATTTGAGCCCGATACAATAGTTGCAATTGCAAGAGGAGGATGGTTTGTTGGTAGCGTCCTTTGTGATGCACTCGGTTTAGATGAGTTGGTCTCTTTGGGAATAAAGCACTACATCGGATATGACAGGGGGGAGTTGAAAGTTAGAGGGGAAATTAGTTTAGAATACAGGGAGAGGGTTTTGATAGTCGACGATCTAGTTAATACCGGTAAGAGCATGACCAAGGCGAAGGAGATAGTAGAGAAGAATGCAAAAGAAGTTAGGACAGCTTGCTTACTTCTTGTATCTACATCTAAATTTGTCCCGAACTACTTCGGAGAATATCTGGAAAGATTTTCTTGGGTAATATTTCCTTGGAATATTGTTGAAGATCTTTCAAGCTTAATAAGAGCGGTAATGAAGAATAAAGAGCTTTGGACGGTTTGGGAGATAAAGAATGCAATTTACGATGAGTTTCAAATAGATCCGATATACCTTGACATAATAAACCCGGGAAGGTTTGAGAGCGTTCTGAGAGTTATGGAGATGAGAGATGTTATTGAGAAAGTAGTTGTAGATGACAAAACTTATTACAGGTTGAAGTAAATCGAAAACGTTTTTACTTCCGCTTTTTCCCAAAAAGCATGGATGTTAAGATTGCCATAATTGGAGGAACTGGTATTTATGAGGGTTTGGGGCTTGAAAATGTTAAGGAAATTGATGTGGATACGCCTTTTGGAAAGCCATCTGATTCAATCTTTGTAGGGGAGCTTGAAGGCGTTAAAGTTGCGTTCCTGCCAAGGCATGGAAGGGGGCATGTATACTCTCCGACAAACGTCCCGTACAGAGCCAACATATACGCACTAAAAAAGCTTGGAGTGGAGAGAATAATAAGCGTCTGTGCTGTAGGCTCTCTCAAGGAGGAGATAAAGCCTTTGGATATCGTCATTCCAGATCAGCTTTACGACAAAACCAAGTTCAGGCCAAACACTTTCTTCGAAGAAGTTGTAGTTCACGTCGGCTTTGCTGAGCCATTCTGCCCAGAATTAAGGAAGGTAGCGATAGAAGTATTAAAGGACTTGGGATACAGTTTTCACGAGAATGGGACTTACGTTTGTATAGAGGGACCGCAATTCTCAACAAAAGCGGAATCTGCAGTTCACAGGGCTTTAGGCTTTGACATAATAGGTATGACAGCTTTACCTGAGGCTAAACTTGCGAGGGAGGCTGAGATATGTTACCTAACCGTGGCTACGGTAACTGATTACGACGTTTGGAAGGAAGAGGAAGTAGATGTTGCAATGGTCCTCGAAAACATGGCAAAGAGTGAGGAGAGGGTTAGAAACCTTCTGAAGAAGTTGATTCCAAAGATTCCAGTGGAAAGGAAGTGTCCGTGTAAGGATGCCTTGAAGTTTGCAATAACGACTCACAAGGATTACATAACACCTCAAGCGAGGAGAAAGTTGGGCATATTCTTGGGCAAATATCTCTGAATGTTAAGCAATTCTTTATTTTTTCATAAATCATGCTACTAACACTTTGCAAAATAATAATTTTAAATCTTCATTAAGAAAAAAGCTTAAATATTACATTTTGGACACATTTCAAGGTGGTTCTATGAAGTTAAGTAGGAGGAATTTTCTAAAGCTTGTAGGCGCAATGGGTGCCAGTACTTTTCTAACGACTTGCAAGGCTGATTTGGTAAAAGCTCTTGAGGATGTAAAGGACTACTGGCACATATGCTGGCTAAATGGTGCAGCATGCACGGGCTGTACAATTTCCTTTGCGCAGTCTGCAGATCCAGATCTCGTACAGATACTGACTGAAATACTCGTAGGAAACTCTGGCTTGCCAATAGCTCTACCGGACTACATGGAAACTATACACGTTGCCTCTGGAACCCTTGCCGAAGAGCTTAAGGAGAGATGGAGACAATCTAAGAGGGCGAAGATACTCATAGTTGAGGGAGCCGTGCAGGATGAGGGATTCTGTACCATACACGGTAAGGACTTCAGGGAGCATTTGAAGGAGGCTGCGGAAGTCGCAGATTACATAATTGCTGTGGGGCAGTGTGCAACTTACGGAGGAATTCCGGGTGCAAAACCTTGGGATGGAGAACCAAATCCGACTGGTGCGAAGGGAGTTCAGGACTTCTTGTATGAGGTCGGCATAAACAAGACAGTTATAAACATCCCGTGCTGTCCAGCACATCCAGATCACATTATAGTAACCTTAGCATCTCTCATGCTCGGAGTGGTTCCAGAACTCGACAAGTATGGAAGGCCGAAGGTATTCTTCGGAAAGAACATGCATAACGAACTCTGTCCGTACAGACCTTACTACGATAGAGGTATATTCATAACGAAGCCGGGTGAAGAGGGTTGCAGATTCAAGATGGGATGTAAAGGGCCTATCTGCAACACCGATTGTGCGATAAGGAAGTGGAACAACGGAACGAGCTACTGTGTTGAAACGAACATATGCATAGGTTGTGCCGAGCCGGGATGGCCAGACAAGTTCTCGCCGTTCTACGCTGAGGTTCCAGAATTACCGAGGGTTCTTGGCGTCGGCGCAGAGACAATTGGCGCTGGACTCTTGGGTGCAACCCTCTTGGGAATTGGTATTCATGCTGTAAGGCATCTCGGAGCCAAGAAGCATAAGAAAGAGGAGGAGTGAGGTGGTTTAAATGGCAAGAGTTTGGGTAGATCCAATTACAAGAATTGAGGGTCACTTGGGAGTTACGATGGAAACGAAGGAAGTAAACACAGGTAAGATGACCATAGACGTTGTCGACAAAGCTTACAGCCATACAAACCTTTTTAGAGGTTTTGAAATAATATTGAGAGGTAGAGATCCGAGAGATGCGTTCTACATCACTCAGAGAATATGTGGTGTCTGTCCCGCACCACACGGTGAGGCTGCAATTCAAGCTTTGGATCATGCATACGACGTAACTCCGACACCTACGGCAGTTCTAATAAGAAACATCCTTCAAGCAGCTTACTACGTATACGATCATCTGATACACACATACTTACTCGTCGGTCCAGAAATTGGAGTGGTTTGCAAGTACCCGCCGATGGTTCCTCCAGCTTTGGGCAAGGAGGGGATTAGAAAACTCGGTTTAGGTTCAAGCTACGTTCAGTGTGTAGATATTCAGAGGAAAGCAAACGAAATCGTTGCCTTATGGGGTGGAAAGTTCCCGCATCACATGTGCGAGTACCCCGGTGGTGTTACCGTAAAGCCAACTGGAGATAGAATTGCCCAAACTTTGGCGAAAGCAACTGAACTCTGGGAGTGGTGTGCACACGTAGCTTTAAAGGACTTGATAGCCATAAAGGAGAGAAATGAAATCGTAAGTGAAAGATTGAGCGAGTTACTTGGAATTGAGCACAGAGCTTTTGCCGATATAGGTGCAAGCTGGGGCAACTATCTCAGCTACGGTATATTCCCAGATCCAGAAAACTACGACGACTGGGTTAAGGCGCAGGATGGTCAGCCGAGCTTCAGAAAGTCTGCTGTAATATACGCCGGTTCTTGGCAGAACGGCGAGCTGAAGCCGTTTGAGAGGGATAAGATCGTTGAGTACGTCAAGTATTCGAGGTACAAGGATGAAATAAGCGGAATGAAGCCTTGGGATGTAGAGATGACGAACGATATTGTATGGAAGGATAAGCCGAATGCCTACGCTTGGATGAAGGCGCCAAGATACGACGGAAAAGTTCATGAGGTAGGTCCTCTGGCGAGAATGATTGTAACCTACGGACTGAGATGGAAGTTCGATGTAACCAACCCCATAACTGGTGAAACCGTCAGCGTAGATTGGGAAGTAATGAATCCTAAGGGATCTGTAATCGACAGAGTTGCTTCAAGAGTTGTTCAGGCTCTGCTGTTTGCGACTAAGATAATGGAGTGGGCTGTGCAGCTTAAGGATTATGCAAGCGAGTACCCGATAGTGAGTAAGGACATTCCGGACTACAAGTACGTGCCGAATGAGGGAGAGGGCTGGGGATTGTGGGAGGCTCCAAGAGGAGCACTACTACACTACACCAAGATAAAGAACAAGGTGATAGCCAACTACGCATGTGTGGTTCCCTCAACTTGGAACTTAGGCCCAAGAGACGACTTCGGAAATCCGGGGCCAGTCGAAAAGGCTTTGGAGGGTTGCTGGCTGCCTAAGAACCTAAGCGTGCCAGATGTTTGTAATGCACTGTGGCCTGAAGAGGATGTGCTCGGAATGAAGTGGGGAGATGCTCTTGCAAAGGCGATAGCCCCGCTCGGGTTGGCAGAGTTGAACTTGGAGCCTTCAAACGGTGCGAAGTACAACACTTCATTAGCCTTAGCAATCGTAAGGAGCTTCGATCCGTGCATCGCTTGTGGTGTGCATACGATAGAGCTGAATGTCAGGTGATAACTCATGAAGTACGTTGAAGTCCTTCGTCATCCTCTTTTTATTAGGCTGGTACACTGGAGCATAGTAATTACTGGACTAATCTTAGCTATAAGTGGAATGGAGCTGGGAGGACTTTACGGTGTCAGAGTATTCGGAGAGAACGTCTTAATGATCCACATAACGGTAGCATTTGTCTTCGGATGTCTCTGGGGTATGTTTGGTTACTACATGATAGCAAAAGAATGGAAGTGGATCTCTTTAGGAAGAATTCCCTACAGCATAAAGTTCCTTTACAGAGAAGCTCTGGCATGGTGCCTTCTTGGACCGCATGTCAAGGATCCAAGGGGTTACAGCTTGAAGAAGAGAGATTACGTCGAAAAGATAATACCAACACAGGTAATGGTCTGGTGGATCTATGTCCTTCTAGCTTTGCTAATGGGAATAACCGGATTCGCTATGTACTACCCAGATCAGCTTAGACCCATTGTCGACTTGGCTCAGGCGATAGGTAGTTGGTTCAACCCAGCTGGACAAATGGACGGCTACACATTCTTGAGAGCGCTTCACAGACTTGGAATGTATCTATTCGGTCTGGTAATGTTCATGCACATGTACGCTGTAGTCATCTTCGGAGTACTGCCATCGATGTTCACCGGAAAGAGAAGAGAAAAAGTTTTGGAAGAGTAAATTTTTAAATATTTTAAATATTTCCCAATTCTATGAAATTGGAGTTTAAAAAGATTGATGATGACAAAGTTACTGCTATAGGTATGGGTACGTGGGGTATAGGAGGTAGTTTCACACCAGATTATTCTAAAGATGATGAATACGTAAATGTTTTGAGATACGGGATCAATTTGGGCTTGAATATCATAGATACGGCTGAAATGTATGGAGCGGGCCATACGGAGGAAATAGTGGGTAAGGCTATAGAGACTGTTGACAGGGATAGCGTTTTTATCATAAGTAAAATCTGGCCAACAAATTACGGCTATGAAAGTGCGAAGAAATCGGTTAAAAATAGTTGCAAAAGACTAGGAACCTACGTAGATTTACATTTACTTCACTGGCCAGTAGATGACTTCGATAGGATCGTTAAAACGTTGCATGCACTTGAAGAGCTCGCAGACGCTGGTTTTATCAGATATATAGGCGTCAGTAATTTTGATCTCGATCTGCTGATTAAGTCGCAAGAGGTTATGAAGAAGTATGAAATAATCGCAAATGAAGTCAGATTTTCTCTGATCCACAGGTATCCAGAGGAAAGTGGACTTCTGGATTATATGAGATCTGAAAAAGTGGCTCTAATAGCACACACACCTTTAGAAAAAGGCTTACTCGCAAGAAATAAATGCTTGGATGAAATTGGGAGAAAATACGGAAAGACTGCAGCACAAGTAGCTTTGAATTGGTTGATTCAAAAGGATATAGTCATAGCGATACCAAAAGCAGCAAAGAAAGAGCATTTAAGAGAAAATTGTGGTGCAATGGGGTGGAGATTGAGTAAGGAGGATTGCGAAAGAGCTTTGAATTGCGTTGAGAGCTTATGAAGGTAGTAGTAATAGGCATTGGTAACATTCTGATGAGAGACGATGGTTTTGGAGTGAGAGTTGTCGAGGAACTCAGAAAGATGAATCTGCCTGCAACGATCTACGAGCTTGGAACTTTGGGTATTCAAATTCTGAACTACATTGAGGGTTACGATCTCTGCATAATCGTCGATGTCGTGAAGAGTGGCGGGAAACCCGGTGATCTCTATGTCTTCGATTTAGACGAAGTCGATTTTAAGACGAAGAATCCGGTTAGTCTTCACGATATAGGATTTATAGAGGCATTGAGATTTTGCGGATTTAATTACAAATTACCGAAAATTAAGTTCGTGGGTGTTGAACCTGAAGTTATCGAGTTTGGCATAGGTCTCTCGAAGCCCGTTGAGAATGCAATACCAAAAGCTATAAAGGTTGTGAAGCAGATCGTTGAAGAGGCGATGATGAATACTCCCGCCCCTGAGAAGTGATGATTGTTACGCTATCTGAGCTAATGCACCGGATTAAGGACAATTATAACAATTAATGTTATTATCCCAGCCAAGACAAACTTCAAACCTGCCAATATCACGTTTGTACTGGAAAGCCTACCAAAGGAGAATCCAACAGCGAATAGCGACAAAAATCCTATTGCAAGCGAATCGTAGTATGCAATACTTGCCGGTAAGATAATGTAAGGTATTAGTGGTATCAATGCTCCGATCAACGGTGCTATTGCATGGACTAATGCTGAAGTGTAAATGGCTACTTTGTGTGCAGTCTCTATAACCCCTCCAACTTCGCACAACATAGCTTTTTCAAGTTCCTTTATTCTTATACTCTGTTCTATTATCTCAGCTTCGTAAGCTCCAAAACCGCTTGAGACAGCTAAGGCTAGTGCTGTGGCGAATCCAGCACTTATTATCAGCGTATTAGATATCTCTCCACTTAGATGAGCTCCTACTACGAGACCCATGATAGTCAAAACGCCATCAAAGTATCCGATTACAAAGTATCTTCTTGAGATTGAGGAAATGTCTGTTATCTGAGAGTAGAGTTTGTATTTGTCAAAAATATTTCTTAAAAACTCTAAAAATTTGTTACCCATTTCTGTTTAGATCTGTTCCCTATAAGCTTTCAAAACTGCATCGACAATCTTTTCCCTAGCTTCCTTACTCATCGGATGGAATA
Organism: Archaeoglobus profundus DSM 5631; assembly: GCF_000025285.1. Classification (GTDB taxonomy): domain Archaea; phylum Halobacteriota; class Archaeoglobi; order Archaeoglobales; family Archaeoglobaceae; genus Archaeoglobus_B; species Archaeoglobus_B profundus. The sequence goes on along the minus strand of NC_013741.1, from coordinate 840,761 downwards.
TGTCCTGATAGCTTCCATCCTTAGCCTTTCTACTTGGCATCAAAACTCTAACTCCCTTCTCGTTCTCAACAACCTTCAAACCTTTTACTACGAACTCGTTGTCCAAGCTCACGGATGCATACGCTTTTACGGCTCCATCTCCTCTCGCTCTATATATTCTAACTTCCGTTATCTCCGCCAATTTCGATCCCCCAATCTACTTTCTGCAAACTTCCAAATTCAGTTATTTAAACCTTTTCCTCCCTAACACCTTCAGCATTCAAAGAGACGCTCAGACACTTGTAACCATCTAGATCAACGCTACCCAAAGCTATAACACTTCCTCCTCCTCCAGCACCGGTTATTTTCGCTGGAATACCAAGATTTTCAAGTTTATTAACAATTTCATCTATCTCCCTACAGCTTACACCTAAAGCCTTTAGTAACAACTGGTTTGTTCTTACAAGGAACGACAAAGCTTCAAAATCACGATCTTTCAACGCACTAATGGATCTAAGCGATATGGAATCTATGGCATCAAAAATTCTTTCGATCACATCTCCATACATCTCTCTCAAGTTTGCAACTTTTCTAACCATATCAGATGTTATTGAGGCTTTCCCAGTATATATTACAGTTAAATCCAAATAATCTCCTATATCAATTCTTTCTCTTTCAGGAATCAGCCAAGTCCCGCCAAAAGTCGAGACGAAAGGATCGGTTCCACTGCCAATACCTTGTACATCAAGCTCAACCTTTCTTGCAAGTTCGAATATCTCTTCGTTGCTTAAGTTGGTCTCGAAAAGCAAGTCTAAAGATTTCAGCACTGCGACTGTTACCGCTGAAGAGCTACCCAGCCCAGATGCAATCGGTATATCACTCCAGATCTTCAGGTAAACTCCTTTAACTGGTCTTATTTCCGAAAACCTCTTTATTGCGTAGCTTACATATGGATGTACCTTGAAATCTAACGAAGTCTTTCCGAGTGGAGATTCTATTGTTATATCACTAGCCTTCTCAGCCTTAGCATAGCACCTTAAATTTATAGCTGAAACTACAGCATGCCTTCCATAAACTACAGCATGTTCCCCAAAGAGTATTACCTTGCCAGGTGCTGAAGCGATCATACAACTTTTAAGCAGTTGTGGATACTTAATTTAACCGATGATGACTCCCCGATAGTCTGAATTGTGATGACTTCACGACGGTCTGAGGAGCTTAAGAACTAAAAAAATTTAAGTTTAAGGTAGCAATCTGTGCCTGTCTCTCGGGAACAGCACTGCCTCCCTTATGTTCTTTAAGTTTAACATCGACATCAGCAACCTCTCTGCTCCCAAACCCCAGCCAGCATGTGGTGGCATACCGTATCTAAACGCCTCTAAGTAGAATTCAAAGCTTTCAGGATTTAGTCCCTTAGCCTTTATACTCTCTACAAGCATGTCGTACTTGTGAATCCTCTGAGTTCCGCTTGCCAATTCTAACGGCCCTTTCATTAGATCAAAGCTTTTGCAGATCTCTGGCCTGTCTTCGTAGGGCATGGCATAGAACGGCTTACATTCGGTGGGCCAGTCAACTATGAAGTAGTGAACATCACCAATCTCCTCGGCTAAAGCTCTCAAAGCCGGAGTTGTTAGATCTTCGCCCCACGGAATCTCCTCACCCTTTTTCCTAGCAATCTCTAAAGCTTCATCGTACGTAACTCTTTCAAACGGCAAGCTTGGTATATCAAGCTTCAAATTTAGCCAGTTCAAGAACTTCTCACAGTTCTCAACAACATCCTCATAAACTCTAACTATCAACTCCTCCAAAATCTTCATAACACCCTCATGATCTGTGAAACTCATCTCGATGTCAATCGATATAGCTTCGTTAAGATGTCTGGTCGTGTTATGTTCCTCAGCTCTGAATATGGGGCCTATCTCGAACACCCTTTCAAATCCTGCAGACATTAGTATCTGTTTGTACAGCTGAGGGCTCTGATTTAGAAAAGCCTCCTTTTCAAAGTAGCTTATCGGAAAGAGCTCTGTTCCTCCCTCCGTTGCTGTGGAAACGATCTTAGGTGTATTTACTTCGATAAATCCGTGCTCACATAGAAATGCTCTAACGCTCTGAAGCATCTGATGCCTTATTCTAAATATAGCTTGAATTTTCGGCTTCCTGAGGTCCAAGAATCTGTGATCCAATCTGGTATCTAGCTCAGCAGGAACTTTTTCTGTGACTTCTAAAGGTAGAGGAACTTCCGCCTCATTCAAAACCTCTATTTCCTTCGGGATAACTTCATAACCCTGAGGGGCTTTGGGTTCCTTTTTCACCGTTCCGACGACCTTTATCACACTCTCTCTTTTAAGCTTCTTTGCCAGTTCAAATGTTTCAGCGGGAACTTTCTTCTTGGGTAAGGTTACTTGGATAAACCCTTCCCTGTCTCTGAGTATTATGAAGATTAGCCCTCCTAAGTCTCTTATTTCGTGAACCCAACCGTAAAGCAAGATGTCTTTCCCAACATCTTCGTCCCCTATCTCACTCGTCCACTTCCTCTGCATGGAAGCGAAGTATCTCAATGCGGTATATTACTCTTCCTTAAGCCTAATCTCAACAGACTTGGCATGGAACTCCAAACCTTCAGCTTTGGCCAATCTTATTACGGCCTCTCCAATCCTGTTAAGTGCGGACTTTGTCAGAATTTGATACGTCATGTGCTTCATAAACGTCTCAACACTCAAACCAGAGTAAATTCTTGCATATCCGGATGTGGGAAGAATATGGTTGGTTCCGCTTGCATAATCTCCACAAGCAACTGGACTGAACTCTCCTATAAAAACACTGCCAGCGTTTTTAACCTTTTCAAGCAACTTTTCAGCGTTTTCACAGACTATTGAGAGATGCTCTGGGGCAATCTTGTTCGAAAGCTCTAAAGCTTCATCGATTGACTCAACGATTACAATCTTCAGATTCTCTAGGTTTAGGCTACCACCTTCAGCATTTGCAATTCTTTCAACGTTTTCAGCCAGATCCTTTGAAGTCGTTAAAACTATTGCCAGCGCATTTGGATCGTGCTCAAGCTGAGCTAGGCAATCGAATGCAACGTACTTCGGATTTGCAGTTTCATCTGCGATTATCAAGATTTCAGACGGTCCTGCGGGCATATCTATGGCGACATCCTTCTGAACTAGGAGCTTAGCCGCAGTAACGTATACGTTTCCGGGACCTACTATCTTTTCAACTGGCTCTATGGTTTCTGTTCCATAAGCCATTCCAGCTATGGCTTGTGCTCCTCCAACGACGTATATCTCATCGAATCCGGCCAGATCGCAAGCTACAAGCGTTAAAGGCTTTACACCACCACTTTCATCTGGGGGCGTGCAGGCTACCAACCTTTCGACTCCGGCTATTTTGGCAGGAATCCCGGCCATTAAAGCAGTTGAAGGATAACTTGCTCTCCCTCCGGGTATGTAAACTCCTACAGATTCTATTGGAGTGTACCTCTTTCCCAGTATGCAATCACCGAAATCTATCTTGATGTCTCTATCTACGGCGGTTATGGAATGGAACCTCTCTATGTTCTCCCTAGCAATCTCGAGAGCATCTATTATTTCATCATCAACGAGGTCGTAAGCTTGATCTATTTCCTCCTTAGGCACTCTTAGATATTTCTGCCTAACTCCATCGAACTTCATCGTAAACTCTATTAGGGCTTCGTCCCCTCTCCTTTTAACCTCTTCAACTATCGGCTTGACTTTCTCAATGTAGAAATCCCAATCAATTTTTTTTCGAATGCTTAGAATGTCGCTCTTTGAGACAATCATAGCGACAGGTTTTTCAAGAGTTTATTTATCTTTGCCGAACTAACCGTCCGATTAATCAAAAACCTTATTAAACTGATTGAAGTTAAGAGAATACAAGCCGCCGTGGCTTAGCCTGGTAGAGCGGGTGATTCGTAATCACCAGGTCCCGGGTTCAAATCCCGGCGGCGGCTTGGTATTTCTTCTTTGTTGTCTGCCAAACCATTGGAGTGTATAGGAAAAAGAAAAGTGTTAAATAAGCTCTTAACAACATCAAAACATCATAGACATCATAAATATGATCGAGGAGGGGTAGAGGAAATGGCAACTAACGATAATCGTAGAAGAAAGCGTATAATGATCGTCGATGACGATTTGGCGGTCCTAGAGGTCTTACAACTGATGTTGGAAGGTGATTATGATATAATCACGGCAAGAGATGGAAAGGAAGCCGTTGAAAAATTCAAAGTATACAGACCAGATCTGGTTATAATGGATATTGTCATGCCAGAAATGGATGGAATTCAGGCTACCAAAGAAATCTTGAAAATAGATCCTAATGCAAAAATAGTTGCAATCAGCGCTTATGCAAGACATAAAGGCAAGGATATGCTAGATGCTGGCGCTTTGGAACTGTTAGACAAACCTTTCACAAAAGCCAAGCTAATGAAGATAGTAAAGAAGTACATATCCGATTAATGTGATATACCAAGCTTTTATATCAACATTAATTTTCCTTGCAAGAACAGCTCCTTTCGTAGTTATCTCCTACCTCGCTATAGCATATTTGAGTAAGAGGAGTTACTTGGCAAAAGCACTGCGTATTATGGCTTTTTCATTAAAAAGACTGAGATTGAACTCTATAGCGTTTACTTCTTTCGTGCTAAGCTTTTTTAATATTGTAGTTGCGTACACATTTCTATCTCAAGCTTGGAGAGAAAAGAGAGTTAGAGATAAAGATGTGATAGCTATATCGCTTTTAAATTCATTTCCAAGTGTTTTCAGTCACCTCTACTCTTTTTACATCCCATTTGTAATCCCCATTTTGGGATACTTGGGACTAGTGTACACCGCCCTAAGATTTGCCGTTGCAATGATTAAATCATTCATAGGATATCTTCTTCTCGATAAAGGAGATGGTCTGCCAGAGATTGAAAGATACGAAGTGCGCATATCTGAAAACATTCTCAAAGTCTTAGCTGTAATGTTTTTAACGTATTTTGCGATCGAACTGCTCTACAGTGCAGGAATACTGAATTTCTTTGTTAAGAATCTTGAATTTTTGCCAATAGATCCCTCAGCTTTGACAATATCGATTGTAGCAGTCTTCAACCTAAGATCAGCAATAGTCTTAACAGCTGGATTTCTCGAGAAGGGGTTGAGCTACAAATGGGCGTTGATAGGTTTGCTTTTGGGCAACGTGATAAGTTTTTCCGTTAGATCTGCAAAACATTCCTTACCTCTTCATCTATCTCTTTTTGGAAAGTTCGGTTTCAAAATAGTCTTTATCAATTCTATACTGACGCTACTGCTAGATGTAGTTATTATAGCTGTTCTCCTTATGATCTAACGATATTTTTAAATAGTGTCCCTCGAACGTTGGACAATGGCAAAAAGACCTCTCGATGTGCTAAACAAGGCTTTACAGACACCGGTACTTGTAAGGCTAAAAGGAGGTAGAGAGTTTAGAGGGATACTGAATGGCTACGACATACACATGAACATCGTCCTTGAGAATGCTGAAGAAATTCAGAACGGTGAAGTTGTTAGGAAGTTGGGTAGTGTTGTAATTAGAGGGGATACCGTAGTCTTTGTATCACCCTCGGAGTGATGTGCTATGTCGGACGGAACGGCCGCGATGGGTAAAAGGGGAAGGAAAATAGTCCATGTAAAGTGTAGGAGATGCGGTAAAGTTTCTTTCCACAAGAGAAAGGGTTACTGCGCACATTGCGGTTTCGGTAGGAGCAAGAAGATCAGAAGCTACAACTGGCTTAAGAAGAAGAAATGCAGAACTTAGATGTGCGGCGTAGTTGGCGTTTACTGTGAGGACAGAGAACTTACACCTACCTTAGTGTACTACGCATTATACGCACTGCAACACAGGGGACAAGAATCTGCTGGAATAGCCGTTTATTCCGATGGTGTCAGGGTTTACAAGGGAATGGGCTTGGTTACCGAGGTTTTTAGAGAAAACGTTCTATCAAAGCTCAAAGGAAAAATTGCAATAGGTCACGTGAGATACTCAACTACAGGCGAGTCAAAGTCGGAAAATGCTCAACCAATACTTGTAAGGTCTAAAGTTGGTGAGATAGCGATAGGTCACAACGGAAACCTCGTAAACTACTCCCAGCTCAGGGAAATCCTTGAGAACGAGGGGAAAGTTTTTGCAACTACCTCAGATACAGAGGTTATAGCTCAGTTACTGTCAAATTTCTTAATGAAGCATGATCTTTACGAATCCTTATCTCTTCTAACCGAAAAACTTCTTGGAAGCTACACAATTACAGCTCTGATAAACGACACCCTTTTAGCTTACAGAGACCCTCTAGGATTTAGACCTCTCTGTATAGGTGAAGGTGATTTCGGTTACGTAATAGCGAGCGAGAGCTGTGCTTTAGACACTCTTGAATTGAACAAAATTAGGGACATAAAGCCGGGAGAGGCTGTTATCATAAGAAATGGGGATCTTGAAGTTGTGAGAATTGCAAGGGCAAAGAGATGTGCGAGATGCGTTTTCGAGTACATCTACTTTGCAAGACCCGATTCGGTGATAGACGGCGTTACAGTATATGAGGCAAGATACAAGATGGGTAGGAACTTAGCTAGGGAGAGTGCAGTTGAATGCGACATAGTCTCTCCAGTTCCAGACAGTGGGACGACTTGCGCAATAGGATATTCTGCAGAGTCAAAGATACCTTATATTGAAGCCTTGATAAAGAACAGATACGTCGGTAGGACATTCATAATGCCGGAGCAAAGGTTGAGGGAGCTCTCGGTTAGAATAAAGATGAACGTTGTCAAAAAGAATATCGAAGGAAAGAGAGTTACTCTCGTGGATGATAGCATAGTTAGAGGAACAACCTCAAGGAAGATAGTGGAGATTGTGAGGAGTGCTGGAGCTAAGGAAGTACATTTCAGAGTCGGTAGCCCGCCCATAATCTCTCCGTGCTACTTCGGAATAGATATGTCAACAAGAGAGGAGTTGATAGCAAGTTGCGGAGATTTGGAGTATGTCAGAAGAGCAATATCTGCCGACACCCTCGCTTATTTAAGCTTGAAAGGTTTGATAAAGTCTGTCGGATTTGGCGAAGATGAGTTGTGTTTAGCTTGTTTAACTGGTATATACCCCGTCTGCGTTCCGGGTGAGTTGTGCGATAACGCTAAATACGAGCTAAATTATTAACTGCATGGGTCGAGCTTGGAAGTTTGGAGACGACGTTGATACGGATGCGATAATTCCGGGTAAGTATCTGGTCATAAACGATCCGAAAGAGTTAGCTAAGCACGTTTTTGAAAACATCAGACCAGAGTTCGCCAAAAACGTTAAGGATGGTGACTTTGTAGTTGCTGGTGAGAACTTCGGATGTGGAAGTAGTAGGGAGCATGCTCCTCTTTCCCTTAAAGCTTCAGGAGTTTACGTTGTTGCCAAATCCTACGCTAGGATATTCTTCAGAAATGCCATAAACATAGGGTTGCCAGCCTTCGAATGTAAGTACACAGACAAAATAGATGATGGAGATGAGCTCAAGCTCGATCTAGACAGAAATGTTATAGTAAACGTTACCAAGGGTGAGAAGTATCCTATAAACCCTGTTCCCGACTTTCTTAAAGAAATAATCGAATGCGGTGGATTGATTGAATTCTGTAGGAGGGTGGTACGATGTTGAGCGTAAATGAGAGGGCTTACCAGATTGTTGAGGATTTAATGGAGTTTGCTGAGGACTACTGCGTTGACGTTCATGAATTGAGAAACGGAGCTACAGTAGTGGACTGTGGAGTTAATGCAAGAGGAAGTTACGATGCTGGAATGTTTTTCATCCAGATATCCATGGGTGGTTTGGCTGGTGTGAACATTCAGCTTGAAGATATCAAAGATATTTCGATCCCCTTCGTCTACGTCTACACTGATTATCCGGCTTTAGCCTGCTTGGGCTGTCAGATGGCCGGATGGAAAATTGAGGTAAACGGATTCAAAGGCTATGCAAGTGGACCTGCAAGAGCTCTGGCCTTAAAGCCTAAGAAGGTATTCGAACTTCTGAATTATGAGGACGATACAGAATATGCTGTTGTGACCATTGAAGCAGATCGATTGCCGGATGAGGATGTTGCTGAGTTCATAGCTTACGAGTGTGATGTAGATACATCTGAAGTTTATATGCTTGTGACAAAGCCAAATTCGCTTGTTGGAGCAATAGAAATAGTTGGAAGGGTTGTAGAAGTTGCATTATTCAAGCTGAACAACTTGGGCTTTGATGTTAAAATGATCAGAAACGCCATGGGTAAGTGTCCCATTCCACCTGTCTGTGAGAAGACGAGTGTTATAGCCAACGACTTCATAGCTTATTACGGCAGCGTTCACATAATTGCAGATACTTATAGCGATTTGTTTGAGAGCGTAACTTTCGATAAGACTGCATACTATGGCAAGAGCTTTGAGGAATTTGGTGAAGACTTTTACGCAATAGATCCATCAGCGTTTTCACCAGCTCAACTTGTAGTAAATGCTGGTGACGTTACGAAAGTGTTCGGGAAGAAGAATCCGGACTCTATACTTCGACACTTTACATGATCTACGTTACCGGAGCGAACGGAAGAATAGGTAGAGTTGTTTTGGAGAAAGTTAAGGGTATTGCAATCGTAAGGAGGAGTTGCGGGCTACCGAATGAAATAGTAACTAGTTACGAGGTTGAGGATCTCAGAAGGATATTCAAAGATGCCAGAGCGGTTCTACACATAGCTGGAAGCGTTAAATTTAAAGATAGAAAATCCCTGTGGAAGGGAAACGTTGAATTGACAGAAAAAGTAGTCAACGCAGTGCCGGACGACGCAAAAATCGTTTTTGCCAGTTCCATAGCTGTCTACGGATCAAATCCACCTTACATGGCTAATGAAGAAACGCCAATAAATCCTGACAACTACTACGCGAAGACCAAAGCTCTTGCAGAGGAGATAGTATCATCTCATAGAAAACATGTCATCCTGAGGATTGGAACAGTTTACGGAATTCAGTTTAACGAGTACATCAAGATGATCTCTCTAATCAGCAAGGGTATTGTTCCGATTGTAGGTAGTGGGGATAACAGGATTCCATTCGTTCATGTCGAGGATGTGGCCCAATGCTTTCTAAACGCTTTAAAGGAGGATATTCAGGGTGTTTACATAGTGTGTGGAAAGCCCGAGAAGCTCAGGGATATAATGATATTCACGGCTAAGCTTTTGAGGAGAAGATTTTTTATCCTAAGAATACCAAAGAGCTTAGCCAAAGCTCTGGCAAAGCCACTAAGTTTGGAGGAGCATGTGAAGGTGCTCACAAGCGACAGAGTGTTTGATATAAGAAAGGCGATGAAATATTTAGGCTTCAATCCGAGAGATATTTGGGGTGGAATTAGAGAAGTAGTCGATTACTGGAGGCGTTTAAATGAGAGGGAAGGTGGAGAGATACATCTTGGAAAACGTAGTTGATAAAGGAGGATTGTTATTTGGAGTCATAGATCCCTTGGATTACAAGAGTCTAGATGATGCTGTCGAGACTGCCAGAAGGGTGTACGAGGGAGGAGCTGATGTAATACTCGTTGGAGGTAGCATAGGAGTTCAGGGGGAACCATTGGATTACGTTGTCAGGGAAATAAAAAAGTCTGTGGATATTCCTGTTGTTCTCTTCCCCGGAAATATTGGGACGATAACAAGGTATGCGGATGCCCTCTACTTTATGTCCTTACTAAACTCGAGAAACCCCTACTGGATTACAAGGGCTCAGATGCAGGCAGCTCACTTGATAAAGACTCTTGGCTTGGAACCGTTACCAGTCGGTTACATAGTCGTCGAGCCGGGTGGAACGGTTGGGTATGTTGGTGAAGCTGATTTGATTCCGAGAAATAGACCTAAGTTGGCATCAGCTTACGCACTGGCTGGACAGTTTATGGGTTTCAGATTCATAGTTACCGATGCGGGGAGCAATCCCAAAGAGGGGCACATACCCCTTGAGATGGTTAGAGAAGTTGCAAATTCTATTAGCATTCCTTACGTGGTGGCCGGAGGAGTTAGAAGACCTGAGGAAGCTGAAAAGATAATAGAATGTGGGGCCGATGCCGTCCAAGTAGGAACTGCTTTTGAAATCGACAACGCCGTTGAAAGGGTTAAATCCTTCGTTAAAGCTGTTAGGGAAGGAGCTAAGAGGAAGAGAAGGCAAATTGACATTGATTTTTAACCTTTTTTAAGACTTAAGAAGAGATTGTATATGCCCGGACCCGGATTTGAACCGGGGACTACGCGGTCTTCAGCCGCGCGCTCTCCCAGGCTGAGCTACCCGGGCTTGATGATATCTAGTCTATAGGGTATTTTTAGTTTTTGGTTATTACTCTCTTACCTCTCTCACATGGAATTACCTTAATCTTTGCATCCTCAAACTCCAACCTAAAAACCAAGCCATCCAAGACCCTATCCAAGAATACGGCCAAAGCTGCAACTTCGCTGTGCGGTTGGTTCCCTATTGCGATGTTCATATCGCATAGTTCGTAAACTTCCCACGGCACTTTTTCCGCACCAACTACGACAAGAATTTTCTCATGCTTCTTTATTTCGTCTATCCTTTCAATTAGCGGAATGCCGTACATGGTGAGGTGTACTTTCAAACCGTCAAAATCTTTCAAAAGCTTCTTCCAGTTGGCTTGCTCTATGAAGAAATCGCCACCCCATCTTCTTACGACATCCCTAACACTCTCAAACACTTTCTTATCGTAAGTATCGAAGTATATTCCCTTAGCGCCGAAAGCTCTCGCAGTTAATGCTACATGAGTGGAAATCCTCTTGTCCCTTTCGGGCCTATGCCCCAACCTCAGGACGTAGATATCCATGCCCTAAGTTATGGTAAACTATTTAAGTTGTGAACCCTTCCTCATTCATGAGGGCCCGTGGCTCAGCCTGGTTAGAGCGTGCGCCTGATAAGCGCAAGGTCCGGGGTTCAAATCCCCGCGGGCCCATATCTTGTTGTGTATGGCTATCTAGAGTTTATTAGCCAAGAAACTTTTTAAATTGAAAGCAACTCGTAGTTTGATGATAAAGGCAATAGTATTTACAAGTGATAGCTGTCCGTATTGCAGAATTTTCGAAAAGATAGTATTGAATGAACTCAAACGGAAATTTCCAATAGAGTTTGAGGTGGTTAACATTTCAAAAAATCCTGATTTAGCTGAAAAATTTAATATTGAAATTGTCCCGACATTAATCCTCGTAAAAGATGGTAAGGTAATTGGTGGCTTTATGGGATTCTCAGATCTGAAAACAGCTGAAGCCGCCATTAAAAAGCAATTGAAAGCAAACTGCTATGGTAAATGTCCATAAATCTCAGTTGTTCCGCTTCCACGGCGAATGACCTAATTAACGCATAGCTTTCTTTCCTATTTCACTAAGCTCATCAGATTCAACAAAGACGACACAGTACTTCAAGATCTCGTCAAACTTGTCTAAATCTACTTCTTTGAAAACATCAGCTGATATCGCGAACTTCACAACGAAGTGCTTTTTGACACCCAGATGTGTTTCCATCTCCTCGATGTCGACATCTAGAACATCGCTTGAGACAACTGCAACTTTACCTTCGACATTCTTTTTGATGAAATCCAAGAACGAGTTTTCATTGAACACGTATGTAGGCATGTAGAAATTTTGTTAAAGAAAAATAAAAGTTTTAAGGTAGGAAGTCCTCTGGTTTGGGCAGTTCGAGCTTCAGTCCCTTCCTCTTTCTGACCTCCATTATGAACTGCTCGAGCAAAGCTTGAGGTACAGGCTCGAATCCTGCATGTTCGACGCTCCACATGGCCTTTCCAGCTGTCGCAGATCTAATTGCGTTTGCGAATCCGAACATCTCTTTAACTGGTGCCTTGGCTATTACTGTAACTAGATCGCCCTCAGATCTCATTTCAAGTATCTGTCCTCTTCTAGCCTGTATCTCTCTTGTGACGTTTCCGAGCATGTCCTGTGGAACTGTGATGTAAACCTTCTGATATGGCTCAAGCAGAGTTGGGCCTGCCTGCAACATTGCGGCGTATATCGCTCCCTTCACAGCTGGAATAACCTGTGCTGGACCTCTGTGAACTGCATCTTCGTGCAACTTACAGTCGACAAGCTTAACCTTCACACCCATGCAAGGCTCTTTAGCTAAAGGACCAGCGCTCATAGCTTCCCTGAATCCCTGAATTATCAAGTCCATCGTTTCATGCAAGTACTGGATACCCTTTGTAACATCGCAGAATACGTTACCTTCGTAGTAATCCTGAATTCCGTCAGCCTCCTCCTTAGTTAATCCAGCTTCCATGAGCTTCTTTCTCAACTCCTTCTTATCGGCCTTCCTTATGTCTATATTCTCCTCCTTGAACAGCTGAATAACCTCCTGTGGTAGTGGCTCAACCACTATGTAGAACTTGTTGTGCCTGTTCGGAGATTTACCCTCAACAACTGGTGATGTTTTGGTAACTGTCTCTCTGAACACTACGATTGGTGGTGACGTGATTACCTCGATTCCCTTCTCTCTTCTGATCTTCTCAACCTTAACTTCCAAGTGTAGTTCACCCATTCCACTTATCAAGTGCTCACCAGTCTCCTCGTTGAGTGTTACGTGGAGTGTTGGGTCTTCCTTAGCCAGCTGTCTCAAAACCTCTATCAGCTTAGGCAGATCTCTTGGATTCTTAGCCTCTATGGCCATCGTAACTACTGGTTCACTTATGTGTTTGATCGACTCGAACGGTGTGAAGTTCTCAAGTGTTGAGCATGTTGAACCAGCGACTGCATCCTTCAAACCGACTACAGCGACTATGTTTCCAGCCGGGACTTCTGGCAGTTCAATCCTCTTGGGACCCATGAAAACTCCTACGGTCTGCACTCTGTTCTTCGCCTTCCTGTCTACTATGTAAAGCTCCATTCCCGGTCTGAGAGTACCGCTGTAGAGCCTACCGACAGCAACCTCACCTGCATGAGGATCAATAATTATCTTCGTTATCATCAAGGCAACAGGTCCTTTAGGATCACATTTCACCATTGCCTGCCCTTCTGGGCTGTTTATGTCTCCTTTCCAGATAACCTTAATTCTCTCCTTCTGTGCTTCTATAGGTGAAGGGAGGTGTTTTATGACCATATCCAGTACAACTCTATGGAGTGGAGACTTCTTAGCCAGCTCTCTCCAGTTATCCTCTTTCAAATACTTGTAAACTTCCTTAAATCCTATGCCCGTCTCTTTCATTGCTGGAACGCTTACAGCCCACTTGTAAAGGGCAGAACCGAATGCGACACTTCCATCTTCAACCTTTATCATCCACTCCTTGTACTTCTCTGGTTTCATCGCTTTTATCAGCTTGTTTACCTCTGTTATGACCTTGATAAGCCTCTCCTGCATTTGATCTGGAGTAAGCTCAAGCTCTCTGATCAATCTGTCAACCTTGTTTACGAACAGAACAGGCTTAACGTTTTCTCTCAGAGCTTGCCTTAGGACTGTTTCGGTCTGAGGCATCACTCCCTCAACTGCATCAACTACAACTATTACTCCATCTACAGCTCTCATTGCTCTCGTTACGTCACCACCGAAGTCAACGTGACCGGGTGTGTCTATCAGGTTAATAAGGTACTCCTTACCCTTGTACTCGTGAACCATCGAAACGTTTGCGGCATTTATCGTAATTCCTCTCTCCCTCTCCTGCTCATCGAAGTCAAGGTACAACTGCTGTCCAGCTAACTCCTCACTGATCATCCCAGCTCCAGCCAGCAAGTTATCAGATAATGTGGTTTTACCATGGTCGATGTGCGCGACTATGCCCATGTTTCTGATCCTCTCTGGCATGTACATCAGTTCCTTGATCTTGTCGATCATCTTCTTTGCCCTCGTCATAACTCAACACCTACGATAAAGGTTTAAAAAAGGTTACCTCGCAGACTTGGCAATTCTTTCAACTTCCTCCTTCTTAGCTACAGCATAACTCTTCGGGTCGTTCTTCGAAGCTAAGATCAGCTCCTCAGCCAAGCACTCTGCGATACTCTTAGGATTCTTGAAAGCCCTCTGCCTAGCACCTTCACATATGTTCCTCAAGGCAACATCAACTCTTCTAAGAGAAGAAGTATCAACAGATTTAGGAACAGCGATACCACCGTATTTGAGCCTAACTACCTCTTCTCTTGGCCCTGCATTTATTATAGCATCAACCAAAACCTGAATCGGGTTCTTCTTCGTTCTCTGATAAATTATGTCAAAAGCTTCTCTGACAATGTCGTAAGCTAGGTGCTTCTTGCCAGTGTTTCTACCCTTCCTCATCACCTTATTTATCAACCTTTCAACGATGAAGACCTTCTGCTTCGCAAACGGAGTATTTGCATGTCTTCCGTGCGTATGTGGGACAAACCTCGGTTCTAGGCATATGTAGTTCTTCAGCGCTGGATCGTTTACAACGACCTCCTCGACATCCCACTTTCCGAAGACCTTTAGCTCTTCTTTTGTGAATCCGTACTTCATACTATCACCTGAGCGGTTTCTCCTTCCTACCCATTACCAATTCTTCAAGTGATACACCGTTTACTTTCACGACCTTGTACCTCACACCGGGAATGTCACCCATTGATCTTCCCATTCTACCTCCAATACCTTCAATGATTACCTCATCGTGCTCGTCGATGAAGTTTATAGCACCGTCACCGGGACAGAACGCTGTAACCTGCCTTCCATTCTTGATTAACTGAACTCTGACACACTTTCGAATAGCTGAGTTTGGCTGTCTAGCTTCTATTCCAACTTTCTCGAGTACTATTCCTCTCGCCTGTGGAGCACCTTCTAACGGATCAGCTTTCTCTTTCAGACCGAGGATCCTTCTAACGAATCTCTTATCGCTCCACCTAAACTTCTTCCTATTTTCGATCAACTTCCTCGCAGCGAATAACCCATATCCCATGACCATCACCTCCCAGTATCGATTTTTAAAATCTTTCTCGCTATTTAACTATGACGTCGTCTATATCGTGATGCCTCTTAGCAAGCTCTTTAGCCTTGTTTATGTTCTTACCTCCCTTCCCTATTACCAAACCTTTGTACTGTGGATTTACACTCACAATAGCTATCTTCTTGCCACCTTTCTCAATAATCTTGACGTTAACCTTTATAGGCTTGAATATGTTTGCAATAAACTCTTCAGGATTGTCGGAGTGTTCTATTATTTCTATCTTCTTTCCAATAATTTCTCTGGCTCTTTCAACATTTATTCCCCCTTTTCCTATTGCCAATCCCATATCTCCTTTCTTGACGACAAATATGACCTTATCATCTTGAACGATACAGTCCTTAACGCTTGCACCGGTTAGACTTTCAAAAAGGGTCAAATATCTTATACTCTCCTCAGATAGCTTAACTCCCATATCTATCCCTCTCAAAAATTGAAGTTTAGACTGTGAGCAACTCTATGTCTGCATCTATTACGGCTAGAGATGCTACGCTGAAGGGTTTTCCACATGCTGCACCAAGTTCCATGTTTGTCCCGGGATAGACTAGCACCGGAACATTCTTCTTGTATTTCTCTATCTTTTCTCTGATGTCTTTCGGACAGTTTGCGGACACTATCACCAACTTAGCTTCCCCTCTCTTTAAGGCCTTTATAGTCCTCTTGCTACCGAAATACACCTTCCCCTTCAGAGCCTTCTTGAGCACCTTCTCAACGTCCATACCCTTCACCTCTTAGGCTTGTACACCAATTCAACATCTCCCGTTCCCAACTTTATAGGCTGGCCGACGATTATGTTTTCGGTTATACCCTTCAGGTAATCCACCTCCCCCTTCACAGCCGCATCGAGTAAGACGTTTACCGTCACCTCGAACGCTGCCCTTGCGAGTATGCTCTGCTTAGCCCCGGCAACACCATGCCTACCTATCTGCTTTAAATAACCATCGGCTGTCATGACATCGGCTACGAGCATTATGTGTCTTACATCAACATCCAAACCCTGTTCTTCCAAAGTCTCTTTGGCTTCCTTTATTATCGCAGCTCTCGCCGCCTCTATTCCCAAAACTTCGTATATCTCGTATATGTCGTTCGTTAGCGTTCTGGTAAAATCAACACCCTTTACTTTCATAACTTTCTTGAGATTGGATCCTTCAGTGTACAGAACATACTCATCGCCTTCTTTCCTTATTATCACTCTCTTTATCTCCTTTATTCCGGCTATTACCTCCTTCTTCAGTTTGTCGAATATGTCCATTAGTGTCTTATATGGCTTATCGACATCTGGAGAAACCTGAATTACTAGGTTGCCGTTCTCTTCCCCAATCTCTGTTTTTAGCTTCCTTTCCAATGTCTTCTTTAGGCTTTCAACAGTCAGACTCTTCTCTTTCAAAGCCTTCTCATCTGGTTTGATTATTATCTTTAGACCATATATATCGACGGATATATCTGCTACATCCGTTACGTGTGTAGCTTCTATCCTTCTTGCGACCTCCTTAGCCTTCTCCTTATCCTTTGCGTATTCTGGAAGGAGTCTTATTGTCATCATCGGTGTTGATGGCTTCTTCCTTACATCGAGAATCTCGATCAACCTAGGTAGACCGAGTGTAACGTTTATTTCAGCTACTCCAGCATAGTGGAACGTTCTCATCGTCATCTGCGTTGCTGGCTCTCCTATGGACTGCGCAGCAATAATTCCTACAGCCTCTCCGGGCTCTACGAGGTTCCTGTAGTATACTTCGACACATCTGTTAATGATCTCTCTAGCCGTTTCCTCATCAGCCTTAATTTCCTCAAGCTTCTTCTTTATGTTATCCTTAACGTGTTTTGGAAGGGGAACATCTTTCAAAAGATCATCGTACATTTCAACCACCCATTATCTCTTTAACTATCCTATCAATATCGACCGACTTACCTCTAAAGCTCTTCATCGGATCCACTCCATCCTCACCGTATCTGAACTGAACAACAGTTTCTGAGGTCTGCTCTCTGACAGTTCCGTCGTACTCGACCTTTATGTCCTGCAAAGCGTTGATCATTCTACGCTGCAGATAACCGCTTATCGAGGTTCTACATGCCGTGTCAACCAGTCCCTCTCTACCACCCATGGCGTGGAAGAAGAATTCTATTGGATTTAATCCTCTCTTGTAACTGCTCTCTACGAATCCTCTTGCTCTAGCGCTCAGATCACCGGGCTTGAAGTGTGGTAGGGTTCTATTTGTATATGTATAACCTCTGTTGATCCTCTCTCCTCTGACCGACTGCTGTCCAATACATGCTGACATCTGAGTAAGGTTGAGCATCGAACCTCTTGCACCGCTCACAGCCATGATAACGGCCGGGTTGTTGTAACCTAAGAACTTTTCAGCCACTCTTCCGGCCATGTCTCTCGCTCTTCCAAGCTCACGCATGATCATCATTTCAAGAGTTTCCTCTAAGCTTCTGCCCGGCATTGGCTCGAGGTTTCCTTCTCTATAAGCTTTTATGAGATCTATGACCTTCTTTTCAGCCTCGGCTATAATCTCCTTGACCTGAGCTATCGCCTCTTCCGGCAGATCTTCATCGTCTATTCCAATTGTGAATCCGGTAAGCATTATTGCTCTAATAGCCAAGTGAGTCATGTCATCTATGAACTTCTTCGCAACGTCGTTGCCATACTTCCTAACTATCTCGTCAATTATTATTCCCTTGAAGGCTCCTACAGCCTTTTCATCTATTGTTCCCCTTATCAGTTCTCCGTTCTTGATTATTACGTAAGCGTCGTACTCGCAACTCTCTTTCTTACATTCGTTGCAACCCTTACAGATTTCAGCCTTAAATTCGAGCGTTACATCAGGCAGTATTGCACTGAATATCTGCTTGCCCGTCCAATACGGCTTTCCGTCCTTGACTACCTTAGGCTCTGGCAACTCCTTTAGATCGAAGGGTCCCAACAGATACATTACCTCCTCCTTACTGAAGAGTTTCTCTCCTCTTGTGAGTAAGTACAAACCGGATATGTGATCGTGAATACCTCCGATGATAGGCCCTCCGAATCTTGGAGAGAGTATGTGCTGTTGCACTGCCATTAAAATCTTAGCCTCTGCCTGCGCTTCTATGCTTTGAGGTACGTGTAAGTTCATTTCATCTCCGTCAAAGTCTGCGTTGTAAGGAGGACAAACTGCAGGATTCAGTCTGAACGTTTTGCCCGGTAGAACTCTTACGTAGTGAGCCATGATGCTCATTCTGTGCAGAGATGGCTGTCTGTTGAACAGAACAATATCTCCATCCTTGAGCTGTCTCTCGACAATCCATCCCGGTTCAAGCTTCTCAGCCAATTCCTCTCTATTTGTGTCCATTACTCTAATTCTCCTTCCATCTGGCCTTATCACATAGTTCGCTTTCGGATGCTCAGTTCTAAGTATGTACTCCCTAGCCTCCTCTATGTTCCTTTCCGTTACATAGATTGGGACTGTAAGCTCTTCGGCAATTTCTTTGGGGACTCCAACCTCGTTTATGCTTATGCAAGGATCGGGACTTATGACAGTTCTCGCCGAGAAGTTAACTCTCTTACCGCTTAAGCTACCTCTAAACCTACCCTCCTTACCCTTTAAACGCTGTGCAAGAGTTTTGAGAGGTCTTCCACTTCTATGCCTCGCCGGAGGAATTCCGCTGACCTCGTTGTTGATGTACGTTGTCACGTGATACTGTAATAGTTCCCAGAGGTCCTCCAATATTAGGTGAGGAGCACCAGCCTCCTTATTCTCTAAGAATCTCTGGTTTATCCTGATTATATCTACCAATTTGTGTGTTAGATCATCTTCACTTCTCTGACCGGTCTCAAGAATTATGGAAGGTCTTACTGTGACTGGAGGAACGGGGAGAACTGTAATTACGAGCCATTCGGGTCTACAGGCTTTGGGATCTATTCCCAGAACTGGCAAATCGTCGTCGGGGATCTTTTCGAGCCATTCTCTTACATCTAAGGGTGTAAGTTTATGCTCGTCTATGTAGTAAAACGTTGGTTTTTCAAACTTCACCTCAACAGCTTCAGCACCACAGTGTGGACACTTCTTTACAGCTTTAGCCCTCCTGTAAACGTCCTTTATTATTTCATCGTAATCTTGTCCTAACTCTTTCCTTCTCTCTATTTCATCCAAGAACTTGTCTCTGACCTTATCTGGTAGTCTCAGCCTACCGCATTCCCTACACGTAGCGTTCAACAGCTTTGCTATGAGTTTAGCGTAACCTACGTGAATGACTGGAGCTGCCAGCTCTATATGTCCAAAGTGTCCCGGGCACTCTCCCGCTTTACCTCCACAAGTTCTGCACCTCAAACCGGGATCAATTACTCCTAAACGGGGATCCATCAATCCTCCTTCAATTGGAAATCCGTCGTCATCGTAAGTTTCAGCCGAGACTATCTTGGCTACACTCATCCTCCTGATTTCCTGAGGACTTAAAACTTCAAACCTGATAGCGGAAATTCTCTTTGGAACCATATCACCACCTCACGCCTTATCTCCAAGTATCAATCGAGGTGCTATAAGCATGGACTTCAACTCATCCAAGAGCAACTTGAATGCGTAACTCATCTCAACCTTATACACATGGCTGTCATCCTCACACACGTGGCAATAAGCTGTGTTCCTCCTGTAATCGTAAGTTGCTACGTGACCACACTTCGCGCAAACCCACACCTCAACCTTGTCCGATTCCTCGAGCAGTCTATCCTTCAAAAGCAGTGCGGCACCGTGCCCTATCAACACATCTCTCTCCATCTCTCCCAGTCTCAGACCTCCCTTCCTTGCCCTTCCTTCGGTGGGCTGTCTCGTTAAGATTTGCACAGGTCCTCTGCTCCTTGCATGTATCTTATTCGCGACCATGTGGTAGAGCTTCTGGTAGTAGATTACTCCAACGAATATATCAACCTCAAACCTCTTACCGGTTATTCCATCATACATGACTTCCTTACCGGTATGGACAAATCCGTATTTCTTCAAAACCTCTCTAAGGTCTTTCTCTTTTTCTCCGTGGAATATTGTTCCATCTACTCTCCTTCCCTCCAAACAGCCAACCTTTCCACCTATCATCTCCAGTATGTGTCCAACGGTCATTCTTGATGGAATTGCGTGAGGATTGATTATCATGTCCGGAACTATTCCTGATTCAGTCCAAGGCATATCCTCTTCAGGAACTATCAAGCCAACAACTCCTTTCTGTCCATGCCTTGAAGCAAATTTGTCACCAATCTCTGGAATTCTCAAGTCTCTAACTCTAACTTTAGCCAACTTTGAACCACTTTCCGACTGCATCAGAAATACCGCATCCACTATACCCTTCTCGTTGCTTCTCATAGTTATTGAGCTTTCTCTCCTCTTCTGCGGTGAAATTCCAAGCGTTGGTTCTTCTAGGAATCTAGGCGGTGATGTTCTTCCTATTAAAACGTCATCTGGACCCACTTCAGTTTCGGGGAATATCAGACCATCTTCATCCAAATTCTTGTAAGCTTCTGCTCCTCTGTAATCGGCAACATCTGACGGAGGAATTTCGAATCTGTCCTCCTGACCTCCGGGATACCTCAACTCTTCAGCTTCGTAAGTTCTGAAGAAGTGCGTTCTTGCCAATCCCCTATCTACGCTTGCCTTGTTCAAAATTATGGCATCTTCTATGTTGTAACCTTCGTAACTCAAAACAGCCACAACGAAATTCTGACCGGCAGGTCTCTCATCAAATCTGATCTCCTTCTGAGTATCCGTAGTCACTATGGGGATCTGCGGATAGTGCATTAGGTGTCCTCTCGTATCAGTTCTCCAGTGTAAGCTTGAATACGGTAGACCCAAGCTCTGCTTTATCATTGCGGCACCCATCGTGTTACGTGGAGATGCGTTGTACTCTGGATAAGGGATTGAACCCAGACAGATTCCCGCTATCAACGATGGATCGAGTTCAAGGTGTGTGTGTTCAGGGGTTAAATCCTCCTCATTCACAGCTATGTAGGCATTCTCTTCTTCTTCAGCATCCAGAAATTCAATCTTACCCTGCTTAACCAAGTCGTAAAATGTTATCTCTCCTCTCTTAAGCTTCTCTATGTCTTTCTCAGTTACCAAAGGCTTTCCATCTTTAACGACTATAAGCGGTCTTCTCGCCCTTCCCGGATCGGTATTTATCCTGACCTCATTGGAATCTGGGTAGTAAGCAACGTTAACCTGATCTGAAATTTTTCCCTTTCTTCTTAACTCTCTAATCATTTCAGCTAACTTTTGTCCATCATCGTGAAATCCTATTAAGGCTCCGTTAACGTAAACTCTACACTTCCTCATTTAACCACCCCTTATGGGCTCGACACCCAAGCTGAATAACGTCTTCTTAACATTCTCTTCATCACATCCAACACTAACTTCTGCATATTGAGCAAAGTTCTTTACTAAACCACAGTTCGGACCTTCAGGAGTTTCGTTAGGACAGAGCCTTCCCCACTGAGTTGGGTGCAAGTCTCTCGCTTCGAAGTGTGGCTGTGATCTTGAGAGAGGAGAAACAACTCTTCTGAGGTGGGACAGAATTGACATGTAATTGTGTCTATCGATAAGCTGTGAAACTCCCGTCCTTCCACCGACCCAGTTTCCAGTAGCCATAGGATGCATTATTCTATCGGTGAGGACATCTGCTCTAACAGCTGTTGTCATTTTCATTGGTCTTCCTCTCGCCTTGGCCCTCTCAAGCTGGTACTTCACATCCTTTATAAGCCTAAGCAGAGCTACACGGAATATTTCCTCTATTAAATCGCCAGCAAGCTTCAACCTCTTGTTAGCGTAATGATCCTTGTCGTCTTCTCTTCTCAATCCCAAATGCAACTCAAAAACCATCTCAGCCATTCTGGCTAGGAAGAACGCTTTGGCTCTTCTCGCCTCTGGCTCAGTTCCCAAATGAGGTAGGAAGTGCTGATCCAAGACTTGATTTGCTCTCTGAATCCTGTAATCTCTACTCTGACCGGGAGCAACTCTCCTCCCTATGTAATCTATTGCTTCCTCCTGCGTTTCTACTTCAGCAACCTCTAAGTTTTCGAGCATGAACTTCATTATCTCAGGATTCGTGCTGACCATCTCAACAATCTCTTTATCGCTTTCTACACCCAAAGCTCTCATCAGAACTACGAATTGGATCGGCTTTGGCAGTTGCGGGAATGTAACTTCCAAAATGTTACCTCTCGTTCTTTCAACAACAACCAATGCCCTGTAACCAGCCTTCTGACTGAAACACTTCGCTACTTCAAACTCTTCACCGTACTTCTCCTCTTTTTCGAGGAGGATCTTGTTTGGAGCTAAATCTTCCAAGGTTACCAGAGCCCTTTCAGTTCCGTTTATAATGAAATAGCCACCGGGATCGAGAGGATCTTCTCCTGCTAAACACAGCTTCTTTTCGTAGTCATCTGGAATGTTATCGGTTCTTCTGAATGCTTTCAAAGCCTCATCTATGTTGTCTGGATGGAGGTTGCAGATCTTCGATTTTACCATCACTGGCAACATGCCTATCTCAACGGTCTCCCACTCCAGCTCCTTACCCTCATCAACAACTTGAGCTTCAACATATATTGGTGCTGCATAGGTTAGATTTCTTAGTCTAGCCTCTGCGGGCAAGAGAAGTCTCCTTATTCCATCAGCTTCCTTTACTATTGGCTTACCAACCCAAGCTCTTCCAAGCTTTACGTAGGTGTTTGGTATGTCAAGCTCTATTATTCTCTGCTCATCTATTACTCTCTGCAGTCCCTCATCTAGGAATCTATTGTACGAGTCTATCTGATGCCTTACGAGTCGATCGTGGGTAAAGTAAGCTCTCGCCAGAACACGCCTATCCAACATGGCTATCACCAAAATTTTCACTCTTCTTCCTCTTCTTCCTCCTCAACTCTCTCCTCCTCAACCTTAACAACAACAGGGGGGACGACATATCTGTATGTAATACTAACGCCAGCAGTAGGGCTTTCCCTTATTATCCTAACAATATCTCCCACCTTAGCCCCTATCTCTTTGGCTATTGGGTCATCTACTCTTATTTTCGGTAACTGTTCGGGTTTTATGCCAAGTAGCTTAAGTACTTCTTCCTTCTCTTCTTCACTCAGTAGTTCATGCTTTGGAACCAAGATATGATCCTGAAGCCTTATCTTCATAGTTCATCACCAAATTTTGGTGGGAGCGGGCTCGACGGGATTTGAACCCGCGACCAACGGGTTAAAAGCCCGTTGCTCTACCTGGCTGAGCTACGAGCCCACAATGAAATAGGGTAGGATATCGATATAAATCTTTTACTCCGAAAAAGATGAACATCAACGCTCAATTATAAATTCGTCTATACCTACGCCGAAGTGTCTTGCCTTTTCTCCGATCCAAACCAAAACCTCGTCTCCCTCCTTTAGATTCGCAACTGAAACGTGCTTACCCTCTGGATTAACTAATTTAATCGTCTCCGCATTCTGAAGTATTACAGTTCCTTCTTCTCCGTTGGCAACAGCCCTAATCAATATTAACGGTCTTTTCTCTATCTTAACTCTCCCGACATAGCTTCTCCTTGTTTCTCCCTTGTAGTTGACTATTTCAACTGAATCTCCCGCCTTAAGCTCAGCCAAGTACTTTGTCCTATCTCCTACCTTTATGTATGCATTAACGCTCCCAGCATTTACTCTAAAGGGTCTTGATGAAACATACTCGCTCTCTTCACTCTCACTCGCAACTAAAAACATGAAACCAGCTCTATTGCCAACGAGCATTCCTTCTCCAACACCCATCAACGTCACGGTGTCAATACAAACTCTGTCTCCAACTCCAAGGGGCTTTATCTCAACTATCTTAGCCCTCTTAAGCTCCACAAAGCCTTTTTCTCCACTTGCGAGCTCGTAATACCTTCTCATCATTTCTCTCCTATCCTCTGCGATAGCAATTCCATCTGCACCTTTCTCAAGCGTGGTCAGAACTACCTTTGCCTCATCTAAATCGTTCACTATAGCTATAAGCTTGGCTTTCTTCTTCATCGCTATGAGGTTTTCGAGCGGTATTACCTTCCAATCTGAAAACTTCAGGAAGAGATAATCGAACTTTTCAGAAAGCTCAACAGCTTTGTTCTGATCCTCAGCTGATTCTATCTCAAAGAATATCGCGTTCTCTCCAACGCCATCCTCAACCCCAAAGACCTTTATCCTTCCAAGCTTTTTAGCTAAATCTTCGAACTCTTTCCTGACGACAACTCCCGTAAATCCTATTTCAATGGCATCCTTTATCTTCTCCTTCTCATCTTCCCAGTTCTCACCCAAAGCTAATAGCCAAATCTCCTTCAAATTATCACCTCTTTCAAGCTCGCATTTTCATGAACTATCATCCTTAAAGCCTTTGCCATGGCCTTCGGATTTCTATGCTGGAAAACGTTTCTACCTATTGCAACTCCACTTGCACCGGCATTCATGGCTTCAGCTACTTCTCTCAAAATTTCAAACTCGCTCTTCTTGCTACCCCCGGCGATTACCACTGGGATTTCTGCAAGTTCCACGACCTCTGCAAAGCTTTCTACACTTCCTGTGTAAGCAGTTTTCACAATATCTGCTCCAAGCTCATACGCAACTCTAACGCAGTGCTTGACTAGCTCGGGATCCCTTTCGTTCAAGCCTTCCCCCCTCGCGTAAACCATTGCAAGTAACGGAATGCCCCAATCGTCACATATCTCCGAAACTATCCCCAAATCTCTCAACTGCTCTCTTTCGGTTTTGCTCCCCAAGTTTACGTGAATGCTTACGGCATCGGCACCAAGCTTTATAGCCTTCTCAACTGAAGTAACCAACACCTTTTCGTTTGGTTCAACCAAGCATGTTGAAGCACTCAGATGGACTATAAGCCCCATATCCATTTCGTTCACGTAATCAACCCTTTTAGCTACCCCCTTATGCAGAACCACCGCATCGACAATTCCATCTATCTCCTTAAGAATTCTCTCAACCTCCTCAAGCCCCGCTATTGGTTTGGATACTCCGTGATCCATCGGTACTATCACAGTCCTTCCATCCCGCAAAACCCTTTTCAAGCGCCTTTTTTTGGACATGGCAAAACACCCCCGAAGGTTGTAGAGATTTAGGAAAGACCTTGCACGTATTAGAAGCTAAAGCTAAAGAAGAAAAAGCTCCAAGGGTTATAGGGTATTTTCATCTTATGCATCACGAATCGACTAGCTAAGGCAATATTTAAACATTTCGATTTGTTCCATTTTGTGGGAACGTTCTCATAGAATGGGATTATGCCTACTGCATTAAAGTTATATACCCCCTTTGAAAGCTTAAGGTTTAGGGATGAAGTGGGAGAGGAGATTGAAGGAAGAGCTAGAAAACTTGAGACCCGTAACGGATGAGGAGTTCGAGGAATTGCTGAACGATAGACCGAAGAGAAGAAGAAAGAGAGAAAAGAAGTTCTAACTTTTTTTAATGCCCCCGTGGGGTAGCTTGGATATCCTTGGGGGCTGCGGACTCCCAGACCCGGGTTCGAATCCCGGCGGGGGCATCACTCCAATTTAATTATTGCCCTCTTACCGTTGACAACTACTTCAAAAACATTCTTATAAACTTCATCGACTTCAACTTCGTACTCTTTTCCCAAGACCTTAATTCTGTACTTCACAGTCTCATCCTCCCTAAGCGTTTCCAGTAGCTTATCTGCCTGACGTAATCGTTTGGCATGTTCTTCTTGTCCTCTAAATACTTCTTAATTGCCGCAACACATGCCAAGAACTCCTCTGGAGTCATATCACATCACACTTCTTTGGAGGTAGCTTCTTCCTCTTAGTTTCGAGTAATCTGAGGGTATTTATCAACTTGGCTCTAGTCCACTTAATGTCTATGACTTCGTTAACGAACATTTCAAAAGCTTTCTCTCTAAATTCTTTGACGTAATCACCTCTATCTTTTTCAAGCTTAGTGGAATCTGTATCGGCATCTACTACGGCAAACTCCGCATTAGGGTAGGCAAAAATGAAATCAGATCCAGTTAAACCCATTACGACGAAGCTTGAATATGCTTTTCTAACGACGACAGAAATCACAGGGGTTGTTGCCTGCGAATATATATCCACAAGCCTACTCATGTACTTAGCCAGACCTCCAATCTCCTGATCGAAATCCGGTAAAAATCCGGGTGTGTCTACGAAATTTACGATTGGTATGTTGAAGGCATCGCAAAACCTTACAAACGATAGCATCTTCTTAATTCCTTCCACATCCAGACAGCCCAAGTTGTAGGCGGGATCGTTTGCTACAATGCCCACACTCATTCCATCCAGTCTACCGAAACCCGTTATAACGTTCTGAGCGTAGCTACCCTGAATTTCAAAGAAATCCTCGTCATCGAGTACTTGAGCTATTAGAGCTTTCATATCGAAGGGCTGATAGGGATCTGATGGAATTTCGAAATCTATTGTTCTCCTAACATCGTCTCTCGTCTCTGCAAGTGGAGGGTCTTCCATGTTGTTCAAAGGTAGAAAGCTCAGAAGTTTTCTAATGGAGCTCAAAACGGCTTCATCGCTCTCTCCAATGAAATGGCAGTTTCCAGACTTTGCATGAAACTCAGCTGAAATCTCAACATCTTTTCCAGTGAAGGACTTTATTATTCCTGGCATAACAACGCTATATTCAACGTTTTCACTCATCCCGACGAAATCTGTTTGATAACTCAACAACCAATGCGCTTTGTTGAGAAAGACAGTTATTCTGGGGATGACACCATTCGCTAAACCCATCTTAGTCAAGAACTTTGAAGTATCGAGAAGAGTTTTCATGCTAATTTCAAAATCTTCGCAGTTGAATATGTTTACAATCGGAACTCCAACCTTCAAAGCCAGATCGATCACATTGCAACTGCAACCGCTGAATACACCTTCCTTATAGAGAACGCATACGGGTCTACCGTCAACGGTTCCAAAGTAACCATCCGAGAAGCGGGACTGTGAACCTTCATCAAGCAAAAGATCAATCATGTTTCAGCGGGGAATCTATCACAATAAATAATTTTCGTACTCATTCACCCTACTTAACTCCGCCAAATTTCTCCAGTTTGAAGTACACAAATTTGCTGAAACAACTCAACCTTTCCAGAATTTGAACGTAATTGCAAAGAGTATCAAAGACATCAGAGAGGCTAGGAAGTAGCTGTTGAAACCTATCAAAGACGCGAAAATTGGGCCTACGGTTTGGCCTACCCTTATCATTGAATTGTATGTCGCTATTACTGTTGCTCTACTTTCCAAACTAGTTCTCTCGACCAACAGGTTCTGAAGGGCTGGCAAAACTGTTCCGTGTCCAAAACCGTAAATTGTTGTCGATATTGTAGCTGTTAATATGTCGGGAGAGAGCGGTATAAGAAGCAGGGATAGGCTGTAACCTAGAAAGCCGAAACTTATTGTTCTGTATACTCCAAATCTGCTAACAAATGTGCCAAGCCTTGTAGCAACCAGCGCTGTGAAAATGAGGGTTGACGATTGAACCAAACCCCTTAAGATTGGGCTAGCTCTAAATTTATTTTCCAAGGTTAGAGGAACGTAAAGGTAGAACACACCGTACGTAAATATGAAGACTGCACAGCCCAATACGAATGCTACGATTATATCCCTATTAATTTCCAGTCTGAATTTATTATGGTGACCCCTTGACTTTATTCTAATAGCCATCAGACCAATCGGTAAGGCTGAAATGAAAGCTATGAAAGGCAGTCTCCAGTCTATCTCAGCCAAAATTCCCCCTAAAAGGGGGTAAAATGCCAGACCCATACTCAGAACGCTTGCATTGTATCCTAGCATCTTAGCTCTCTCGATGCCTTCAAAGATGTCACCAATTAACGTAACGGCTAAAGACGTTAAGGCGGAGCCACCAACTCCCTGAACGAATCTCAGCAGAAGCATGGTGCTGTAATCTGCAAAGGCACATGCAAATCCTGAAAGACTGAATAAGATTAAACTTGCTGACAACAGTATTCCTCTCCCGTATTTGTCTGCTAGATACCCCATTAAGGGAGCAAAGAAAATCCCCGGAAGTGTGAATACTGTTATTAACAGTCCAACTTGAAAGTCGTTCAAATTCAAGGCTCTTTGAACCTCTGGAAAGGCTGGAGAAAGTATAGCAACACCCATTATGCCTGCCAGAGTTGAACCGAATATTACCGCCTTCATCTTACACTCTCATTTAACAACCTCAGAGTCTCACCAAGCTTCCTCAAGAATTCTCCAAAGGCACTCCAATTGCCACTTCTAACACTCTCCATCGCCTTTTCGTAATACTCTAGAGCTTTTCTGACCAAATCTTCCGTACTTTCAACCTTCTCGGGCTTTTCAATCTTCTCGCCCAATATTGCTTTAAGGGACTCCTCGAGTGTATCTCTCATTACGACGTAGTCGTTATAAGCTACTATAACGCCTCTCAACTCAGGAATGTGCGACTTCTCAGCTTTCAAGTATATCGGTTCGATGTAGAGTATACAACCCTCTATCGGTATCACTAGCAGATTGCCCCTTATTATCCTCGATCCTACCTGACCCCAAAGTGTAAAGAGCTTGGAAATTTCGGGATTCTGATCAATTCTCGCTTCTACTTGCATAGGTCCATAAACTAGCTCTCCTTTCGGAAACTCGTAAACTATTATTTCTCCGTAACGCTCATCGCACCTAGCACACATCCAAGCTATCATGTTCTCCCTACCTTTGGGTGTAAACGGTATCATGAGGGCAAACTCGGGCTTGTCCTCAATACTCAAAATGACGTAGTAGGGTTCCATTGGCACTCTAGTGCTCTCAAAGACTTCTTGAGGTATTTCCCAAGCATCTTCTCTATTATAGAACGTCTCAACGTTTGTCATGTGGTATATCGCGTAAACCTTAGCCTGAAGCTCGAATAGGTTTATAGGATACCTTATATGCTTTCTGAAATCGTTAGGCATATCTCTCTTAAAAATTGGAAAAGCCTTTTCAAGAGTCTTTAGAACTGCATCCTCCTGAACGATGTAGAACTCTACGGTTCCGTTGTACGCATCTACAAATACTTTGACAGGGTTTCTTATGTAGGCGATACCATCGTGAATGTCCGAATATGGAAACCTGTCGAGAATTGTGTAGGCATCTATTATCCAATAAATTTTACCGTCTATCACTGCCACATACGGATCGGAGTCGTATTTGAGGTATGGAGCTATAGTTTTGACCCTATCGACTATATTCCTGTGAATCATTATTCTGCTTTCATCCGTTATGTACTGGCTTAGAAGCAGGTTTACATCTCCAAAGCGCATCGCGAATAGAAACTTCTTAATGCCGTCAATTCTAACTCCTCCAGTTCCGTTATACGTTGTGAAAATGTTCTCTTCACCCATGGGATAATCGAACTCCTTAAGCTTGGTCTTGACAACTACATAATCCTTTGTAAGCTCTCCGTAGTATATTCTCGGCTCTGTAACATTCACCTTTCCCTTTGGAGGTATGTCCTTGATGATGAAATCTGGTAAACCCTCTCTTGACACAACGTTTACGGGGGATGCTATAACTCCGTAGCCGTGCGTGTAAACAAGATGTTCGTTTACCCAAGTTTTGGCTCTTGTTGGTAACAAATCTGTTGAAAGCTCCCTTGCAGAAATCATCACCTGAGTGTAATTTCCATCGATGTAGTATCTGTCCACATCAACGTCGCTAATAAAGTAGTATGTTCTTATCTGTTGCAGTTGCCTGTAAACGTCTAAGAGAGGTCTGTGATCCCAAAGTCTTACATTCCTAATCGTTCCTTTGTGTTTTTCAAGCTTCTCATAGCTTAAATCGTACCTGACTTCGTAGGGAAACTCCTTGATCTCATCCAAGCCAAATGCAAATCTTGTGTAGTGAATGCTGTAGTTTATGTAATCCCGCTCCATCTGAAGCTCATTTGGTTCAACCTTGAGCTTTTGAACGGCAAATGGGATTACACCCAATGTGAACGCTACAACTATTATGTAAATTCCGAAGAGTATTGCAACTCTCTCAAATCCCCTGATTTTAAGACAAGCTAAGCCAAATCCGAATGATGCAAAAGAAATCAAGAGGAGGGCTGGCATCAGCACATTTACCTCTACCCAACTCGCACCACTAACCACACCATGTTGCGAAAATAGCAACTCAAACCTCTCAATGTACAGATAGATTCCAATCAAGAAGAATACAACAGCTGAGAGTATCGAGATGTGAAGGTAACCCAAATCTGGGAATACCTCCTTAAATTCCTCCCAACTTCTAACCCATCTGAAGTGGTAGATGTAGTATGTAAAGGCGTTTACAAAACACAGAAAAGTTGAAAATGCAATGATCTGCAGAATTATTTCAACAAATGGGAGCTTAAAGACGAAGAAAGATACATCGTAACCGAATATAGGATCTTTAAGATTGAAATCCGTTGAATTCATGAAAAACACTAGCTTTAGCCAGTATTCTGAAAATCCGTAGGCAACTATCAAGGAAACTATTGCATCTATTTCGTGGAAATACCTTATCTTTTCGCCAATAAACTCTATTATAGCTCTTTTGAGCAGAACTGCATTTAGAGTTAGAATGGTAAAAGAGATTGAGAATGCTAGAAGGAAAGTTAAAAGCTTATACTTCAGCATTTCGATAAATACGTGCCCGTAATTTAGAGATTCAAACCAGAGATATTCTGTGTAAACGTTGACAAATACATCGAGGATGATTAAATCTGCTAGGGTGAATATTATTAGTGCGATAATCTTTTTCGAATTCATCTATTACATTCCTCGAAGGCACCTATAAATTTTTACTCATTGCAAATTCAGCTAACTTTATAGCTAGGGTTATCAAGATAAGATCAATTGCTAAGAATGCTACGATGGCAAGATCAAAAATGGAGAGAGATGATTTAACGATTAAGCTCAAGGGAGATGGACTGAACGTCAGGAGAGATAATATCAGGGGTATGAAGATTAATGAGTATATGAGTTGAGCTTCCTCTCTATTTCTCGAAAATCTGAAAACTATCATGGCTACTGAAACCGAAAGGATGTAAGTAATGTAGGACGAAATTACAGTCAGAGGTACATTAATACTCACACCATTCGCAATCAATCCCAGTAACCACGTAGCAGTTAGAGCTGCTGAAACGAATGTTACTGCTAAAATCTTTGCAAGTATAACATCCCTTAATCGAACACAGCAGAGCAAGACCTCCAAACATCCGAGCTCTTCGTAGAGTATGTCTATGATGTACACGCCTAGTATTATTGAAGTTAAGACGACTATCAGCGGAATTAACGCCGTGTACATGAATCTGAACTGGATAGAAATTCCCTCCGGAACATCTACAGGTTTACCGCTCAAATCGTACGTTCCAACCTTCAAAATCGGTATTCCTCTATAGGCTCTCAAAGTGTCTTGATAATCCATAAGGATCTTTCTTAAGGCTGGAATTACCTTTACAGCTTTAACATCTTCTTTTGGGATGTAAACGTCAACATAGTTTATCTCTTTCAGACTTTCATTCAAAACTATAATCGCATCAACTTCACCAACTTTTAAGCTTGCAAGTGCCTCTTCCAAGCTATCAAACTTAACGGGGTGTGCAATCCGTTCAAAAATAGGAGCACTACCAACCAAACCAATCTTAATATTGGCGCTGGAGCTTGGACTGTACAAAATAGTTAATCCCATTGCAACGATTTGGGAAAGTGATGAGAGTGATATGAGTAAGAGCACGGCAACTAACACGGTCCTTTCCTTCGCTAAGGCTCTCAAATCCTTCTTGGCTATATTAAGAGCATCCATACCATCAACCCGTTGTATGTTGAGTGTAGGATTGACGAGACTGCCAAACCAACTCTAAACCCCCATTTCATGGTTATAACAAAGATCAATGAAGAAACTATGTGTGCAAGAAGTGGTAATAGCAGTAGGCTTAGGACGTTTGCGGGTATAAGGGGAATTAGTATCAATTTTTCTCCGACAAAGAACCCCGAAGCGGATAGTATTGCGGACACGTAAGGATTCAGCTTGTTCATACTTGCCGAGTAGATGAATAAACCCTTAAAGAACTCCTCAACAAGAGCTAAAACTATCAGAACTGGAAATATGTAGTCCCTTAAGGGAAAAGTTATCGCTATGGTAAATAACTCTGTCAACAAGACGAAAGGGATTGAGACTAACACAAACGTAAAGACCTTGTAGTATCTATCAGTCAACTTTGCCGTTAGCTCAACAACCTTCTCAATTAACCCACGTGTGTACATGAACTCGAAAGAGTTTGATGTAAGATTGATCAGAATGAAGGACATTAAAGCTAGGTGAGATACAGACAAGAGCACATATCTTAGGTCAGTTTCACCACCTTCAATGGATTCGACCAAGAGTGTTACTGGTGAAAGTTTACTCATGGGTATGAAGCTGAAAACGGCTGGAATGAACAGGTAAGCGGTTACAACAAGAGTAACGACAACTGATATGAACGACATCTCCTTGTAACTCCTAGAAAGAAAAACTAGGAAAGAATCTATCGATAACATCAATATTAAGATTGAAATTAATAAAACCATTATCAGAGCTTTACCGAAGATTATAGCAATTGCGATCGAGATAGCCGATCCTAAGGTTACGTAGGGTATCATCTTCCCAAGCAAAAATTCTCTAGCTGAAACGACTGTAAGAATAACATCAAACCTCCTTTTGACTTTGTCCTCCATGAATGAGGATGAAAATATCTGTGCTACGAAGTAGAATGGCATCACTAATAGAAATGCGTAGACAAACTTTTCGAGAAGTATCGGCGGTTGCAGGTTTTCAGGGATAGTGTACCTTACTTCGGTTTTGAACTCTTTAAAGGTCGGCACAACTTCTTGTGTTTCACTTTCTCCAACTGTCGTTCTTTCCTCAACGGTTGTTACGGGCTTTGGAGTTCCAACTTCTTTTTCTTTAGGAGTTACAACTTTCTCAGGTCTTTCTATTGACTTGATAGCAATCTTTACCTCAGTTGGAATCTCATGCAGATTTACGAGCACTGGAAAAGCCTTCTCACCGTACTTTTCGTAAATCCACTTGTTGTACTCCTCTCTTAGATATTTTCTAAACTCATCAAAGGCTGATAAACTTTTCAAGTCTCCTCTTAAGTACACCTTACCGTGTTCGATCAGTATGTCTGGGTTTTCTGAGACTGTGAACGATCTGTGTCCTATCTCCAAGTTTGATGAGTAAATTCCCTCATCCAGCCTCACTCCACTTGAAGCTATCTGATACATTAGCATTAAGGTCAGAATGAGGGAAGCTATTGCGATTGAGGATACTTTCTTTGATCCCTTCTTAAGCCTCATTTCGAGCTTTGCAATCTTTAGCATTCGATCAAAGATAAATAGCCTAACTTAAAACTTTGTCCGTGCTCAAAGTTGAGGGACTAGTAAAGACTTACGGAGACTTTACAGCTTTGAAAGGTGTGAGTTTCAGAGTTAGGCGAGGGGAAATACTCGGCTTGATAGGAGAGAACGGAGCTGGGAAGAGTACTACGATAAGGATACTCGTAGGTCTAATAACTCCTACTTCTGGAGTGGTTGAGTACGATGGCGTCGACTTCTTTTCGAATTTGGATGAATTAAAGCGTAGGATAGGATATGTTCCCGAAGTTGATGCCCTCTACGATGACATGACAGCTGAGGAATATCTCAAATTCTTTGCAAGCCTCTACGGTGTAAAATTTAAGAGAGAGATAATGGACAAGCTTGGAATCCCGAATAAAGCGATAGGGGAAATGTCCAAGGGAATGAAGAGAAAAGTGTCTGTAGCTCGTTCGCTCATCCACAATCCAGATTACTTGATATACGATGAACCTTTCAGTGGCCTAGACCCAATGGTGTCTCTAACGCTCGCAGACTTCCTGAAAAGTTTAAAGAATAAGGCCATTCTGTTTTCCGCCCACAACCTTTACTACGTCGAATACCTTTGCGATAGGGTTGTAATAATGAAATCGGGAGAAGTTATCTACGAGGGGGACGTTGAGGAGATAAGGGGCTTGAAGACTTACGTGATTAAGACTGAGAAAGGAGTCGTTAGGACTAACGATGTTAGCGAACTTGTCGATGTGCTGAGAAATGAAAAAGTTCTGAGTATAGATGTGGAGGTAAAGAGGCTCGAAGATCTATACTTCGAATTAATGAGAAAATGATCACTTCCTCTTACCCTTCCTCTCCTTAGATTTCGGTCTCAATCCCTTGTAACCGCACTTTCTGCATCTTGTAGCTCTCATGGGGTTTCTCGCGTTGCATCTCATGCATATCTTGACATTGAAGAGTCTCGCTTCCGCCTCTGGAAACCTTGCCATGGCTTGCACTTCTATAGACTGTATATAACAGTTTCGTAGATAGATATTAAAAATTGAATTACAAAGTTTGATCCATGAAAATCACGGTAGTTTACGACAACGAGGCAAAAAGTCCGTTCATAGCAGATTGGGGTTTTTCCTGTCTAATCGAATCTCGCATCAGAGTTTTATTCGACACCGGTGCAAGTCCAGAGATCCTATCACACAACCTGTCGTTAATCGGGGTTGATGACTTCGATTACGTCGTCCTTTCTCACGAGCACTACGACCACGTAGGGGGTTTAAGTGCGGTAATTGAAAAGACCTCTTACGTTTTAGCCCTAAAAACTTTCTCAAGAAGGTTAAAGGGGTTCATAAGTTCTAAAGCGGAGCTCATCGAGGTTGTAGAGCCCATAGAGTTCGAAAACTTCGTTACCACTGGATCGCTTGGGAGGATTGTAAAGGAGCAGTCTCTCGTAGTTAAGACTTCGAAAGGTAATTTTGTGATTACGGGCTGTTCTCATCCCGGTCTCGACAAGATTTTGAGAAAGGCTGAGGAGTTTGGAGATGTTTTCGGTGTTATGGGCGGATTTCACGGCTTTAGCAAACTTGAAATCCTCCAAAGTTACGATCTCGTAATCCCCTGCCACTGCACAGCTTATAAGAGGGAAATTCTAAAGATGAGGAACGCTAAACCCTGCTTTGCTGGATGTTCCTTTGAGCTTTAAACCTCTTAAAGCCCTTACCGACGAAGTATATTTCAGCACTCTGTTTACGGGACGCTTTAGGAGAGTGGAACTTCTTGAATCTGAAGAAACGCTTGAACTCGTTAAAAAGGTTTTGAATCTCCTCACCCTGAAAAACCTTAACTACGAAGTTCCCACCGTCCTTTAGAACCTCTCTTGCTATCTTGAAAGCTGATCTTGCCAAATCTATGGAAAGGAGGTGATCTATCGTCCACTTACCGCTTATCTTCGGTGAAGCATCGCTCAAAACAACATCGTAGTACCTCCTAACGGATTTTATCTCCTCTAAAGTCTCTTCCCTTGTTATATCCCCTCTTATGAAGTGAACACCCTCAATGGGTTCCATAGGGTTTATATCAACAGCTACAACCTTCGCACCCAATTCAACAGCTACTTGACTCCATCCTCCCGGTGAAGCTCCCAAATCCAGTACCCAGTCTCCTTCCTTTATGAGCTTGAATGTTCTATTCATCTGTATGAGCTTAAAGGATGCCCTACTCCTGTATCCAAGCTTTTTAGCCTGCCAGTAGTAGTAATCCCTCCTATCTCTCATCCTATCAAGTTCTCATTTCAGGTTCTATAAGAGTTCCGATACCCTCAAAATCGCCTTTAACGACTTTAGGTATGTTCTCCGGCTCACCCAAAAACACGATGGTTTTGATCTTGCTTCTCTGAATGATCTTCAGAGCTAGGAGGTCGAGAACGAAGCTACCTCCTGCCTTAGCTTCTTGCTTGGCCACGATTTCTATTAAATCGCAAACCTTAATCCTATCGAACCTCTTAGCGTTCGGATTAACTTTCGGATCCTCTGAATAAACTCCATCAACGGAGGTAGCGTTTAAAAGCAGATCAGCATTGACAAATTCTGCAAGCAAGGCAGATGTGGCGTCTGTAGTGTGTCCCGGGAATGTTCCACCCATAACTATAACGTTATGATTTAGAGATAGTTCGTAGGCTTGAATGAAATCTTCGGGGATTTTCCTTGGTGCAGATTTCAAAGCTGAGATCAGTAACATGGCATTTAGCCTCGTAACACCTATTCCGATATAGTCGCAAAGGGTGTTGTCCGCACCTAACTCTCTCGCGATACCTATGTATTCCCTTGCAGTCTTTCCTCCTCCAACTACAACGAACATCTTATGCTCTTTTGCAATGTCCTCTATTACATTCGCAAATCTCCTTATCCTATCGGCGTTCATACCAAAGACTGATCCTCCTAAAGACAGAACGATCTTCATATCTAAAGTGTCGAGAAAAGTTTTAAAAAACGATACGAATTATGCCCCTTTAGGCGATGACGCCTCTGAGGGGCCGTGGGGTAGCCTGGCTATCCTTCCGTCTTGGGGGGGCGGAGACCCGGATTCAAATTCCGGCGGCCCCATCTTCTCAAATACAATAAAGTCGCCTGAATCAACAAAACAAAAAATTCAATTAAAAATTAAAGGCTAAATTTAGAGCTTTCTAAGATATAGGGCTATTGCAATACAGATCAAAGTAATTCCCAACTCGAATCCCGGAGTTTTTTGAGTTGTTGCAACCTTTGCAGTCGTAATTCCTACAACCGTTGTAGTTTCGGTTTGGGTTGGCGTAATCTCTGAAGTAGTTGTTTTTGCAACCGTTTGAGTTGTGCTCACGGTAGTAGGTGATGTTGTTTTGGTCGCTATCGCGTAGATGGAGAAGGATGTAGTTTTTGCCTCGTAATAGACATAGTGATCATCTTCGCCAACCACACTCGTTTCAAGCTGAATCCATCTACCGTTTAGGAACTTCATGAGGACGATGTCCCTCGCTTTCAAACCGTTTTCTCTTAACCAACTCTTATCAACTTTAAACGATATTGTTGCTTCTTCGATGTTATTCGCACTAATGTTAACATTTATCTCAAGATAGGCATAAACCTTAAAGTTTAGCTTGGGGACATTTTTGGGTAATTCTTGTAGCTTTTTAACGTTGACAGCAACGTTTTCCACCTTGCTCTTAACTTTTAGCTTTATGCTATCTACTATACCTCCTATTCTAATAGTTGTAGGCTTTCCCGGCTCTATTACAGGTAGTATTCTCACTATTTTAGGCTTAGATGTTATTCTTTGAACGATCTCGTTCGTAATCTCTTCCTTAAGTTCATCTAATCTATCCTTTAGCTCTCCAGTAACTTTTGACGGGTTAACGTAACTTACAATCTTCTTGTCTTCGATGATTACCACATCTCTGTTCTTGGGAATGTACGCGTAAACCTTCAAAACTTTACCCAAATCTCCTGATGGCTCAATGGCACTTTTAGGAACCTTATCGCTCCCTAAAATTCCGACTGCCAAAATCGAATGCTTATTCAATTCCTTCAATTCTGGAATGAGAGGATACCAGAAGACTTCAGCTTGAACTATTGTATCAATCGGATTAGATTTCACAGCCATTGCTACCTCTGGATCAAGATACAACGCAACCTTTTCGAGTGATTTCTTTACGCTCACGTTAAATCCATCTCCAACACATTCGAATACGACGTGCTTACCCCTCAAATCGGACGTTTTCAGTTCGTATATCGTTGTAGGACTGGCCTTTATAATTCTATCGACCTCCAACAGAACGACTTTGGCGTTCTTGGGAATTGCCACGTTAATTAGTTCACTGGCATCTATCAAAGTCATGTAAGCTTTGAAATCGTCCGCACCGAGAAGGATTGCTTTAATGTGGCAATCCGCATCAATCCAGTAGTTCGGCTTTATTCTGAAAACACCTATTCCCCTTTTGACGTTCAAAATCCTATCAATTGCATCTCTGTCAAATTTGCTCTTTTCAAGCTTACTTGACAACTCGTCCGCATCTTCCAAAAATCCTCTCAAAGTTCTTTCGTGATCCGAAACGTATCCGATCGTTACAGGTAAGGCTCTCGACTGTTTTTCGGAGTAGAACATCAAACTGATAGCTCTGTAATGAGTGGATATGTTCAGAAGTTTGAACCTGTAGTTATTGGGATTGTCCAAGATTGCATCTACCGTTGTGGGAATTCCGTTTGTATCACACTCCACAACCTCTTTGACGTAGTAGATTCTCCAATCGTGTCCTCTGATACCCTTAAAATCAATTCCGACAACCTTCAAACCTTGCGTTAGATGTCGGTATGCTTTGTTCTGACAGTAGTATAGCCCGATCGTTTTGAGAGAGCAGTATGTATATCTTGAAAACCCTGCCCTTCAAGAAATCTGGCAGATTTACATCCTTTAACACATCTTCAACAAAGCTCTTTGCATACTTACTTGGAGCAAAAACGACACCAGACACTTCCTTTACATTCAGGAGTGTTTGTGATGGAGTTTTTGGAAGAACTGTTGCATTTGCTGGCAGTCTTTCACCCACGTTTTTCAAGTTTTCTCCGATCTTTGGAATCCCAAAAGCGGATGCTGTTGACATTACTAAAACCGAGAGTAAAGCTATCAATCCTACAAACTTCATGATTGACTTCACGTAAATCACCACCTACAATATTGTAGTGATCAATTCAATTTTAACCGTTATTGGCTATTAAATGTTACTATTTTGCTTTGAACGATACAAAATGGCAGAGTTACTCGAGTCGGACAGAATAAAGCTCGAAATCTTGAAAGTTTTGAGTAACGGGAAGGTTTACTCCTTTTACCTTTTATCCAAACTGCTCAAAACGAATTACAACACGATTAAGAAGAATTGCTTTTTCCTTGAGCTTTTAGGACTTGTTGAAATTGTGAAGGTAGAAAGGGAAGAGAGTGCCACGGGGATTCCATCGTATAGGATCAGAATTACGAAAAAAGGTTTGGATGTTATGAACAGAATTAGAAGAAAATTAAATCTCCCTTAAAAACTTTTCAATAGATTTCTTTAATTCTGCAATATTTTGCTTGAAGGCTAAAGCGGATAGAAAATCTTCGTAACTCGGATGTTCGGGAATTTCTCCTCTTTCAATCTTTCTTTCAATTTCCTCAGGCTCTTTGACCCCATACTTGGATAGAATCTTCTCAAGCTCTTTTTTCTGCTTGATCAACTCGGTCATCAAAATTATTGGTTCTACCTCACCTCTCAACATCAAACAAAGTTAGGCTGATAGGTTAATAAAGACTACCTCATCAACTGCTTTCTAACCCATTTCATGAAGTTTCTAAAATCATCCTCGGGTTCATCTCCCGCTTTGGTTATGAAATCCTCAATTACATTGTCTTCCGTTTCAAAGTGAATGTGTCTCGGATAAGTTTTTAGGTATTTGTGATGTGGGGCTGTATCGAGTCGATAGATTCTGTTACCTCTCTGCCAATGAAATGAGAACTTATGCTTTATGGGATACCTTATCTCAATCCACGAGTTATCGATAAGCGTAATCTTAAGCCTATCTGAATGTAAATCAACATCAGTTACGATGTCCGAAAATTCATCGTTTAAGATTTTTATAAAGTTTAACATCCTAATTAGTTGTTCACTCATGCTCTAGGATTTGTAGTAATTGTATATAAGTGGAGATGCAACCAGGATCAACAATTACGAAAACGTTATGCACAGAATTAGTCTGTAGATTTATCCCAAACTTTAAATATCCTCAAACACTCCTTCAACGCATGCCGACTTGCGTAACATGTAACTCGAATTTGATCGGACCAACGTATGTAGCGTTCCCTTGCCCAGTTTGCGGTGAGACGATATACAGGTGTAAGAAGTGTAGGAAGTTGGCGAACCCGTACAAATGCCCCAACTGCGGGTTTGAGGGACCGTGAGGTGATAGCATGGGTAAGGTCTACATGAAGTTGAGAGTTATGCCAGAAGACGTAGACATCGACTTGGAAAAGATCTATGAGAAAATCAAAGAGGTAGCCCCTGAAAACGTGGAGATCAAGGATTACAAGATTCAGCCAATAGCATTCGGCTTGAAAGCACTCTTGATTGTGGCTGTAATGCCGGACGAGGGAGAGATAGGAGACCAGCTCGTCGAAAGAATTCAGAATATCGATGGAGTTGAAAGTGTAGAGGTTGAAGCAACTGAACTCTTATGAAAGAGAAAATAGCAAATTTTTTAGAGAAACAATTTGGCATATCTAAAGAAGAATTTTTTAGCTTAAACCTCGAGTTTGAAGAGAGAGGTAAGAGGAGAGTATACGCGTTTAAACCCTGTAACCTCGATCTTCCAACCTATCACTACGGCATATACTTTGGAACGCTCGACGACAATGGCTTTAGATTATCAATAGAGGGTTGCTTTTTGGTTGGTAAATTTGCTAAGAAGAACGTTCTTACAGTGGATGATGAGAAAGCCTTAGCTTGGATGAGCGGGAAGGATATAGAGTGCAATCTGAGAGGTTACGTAATAGTTAAGTGGAGGAAATTTTTTCTCGGCTGTGGGAAGGCAAACGGTAAGATTTTGAGGAATTTCGTTCCAAAAAATAGAAGGATAGCTGTTTCAGAATCTTCTCTCTAACGATAAAACCCAGTTCTAACTCCCTTCCGGCAATCTCTTGCAGTTTTTTCTCATTCTCGAACCCTATCGTTTTTGTGATCTTATCGCAGAGAAAGTTTACGCATATGGTTGGTCTAACCTTTAGAATGCAACCATTTTCACTTAAGAAGTAACAAAAACCTTCTTTAAACCGCTTCTCTGGCATTTTAACACCCATCAGCATGTTCATGACAATCATAACATCGTCGACCTCATCTTCTACCCACTCTTTGCAACAGCTTCCAGTCTCTTCAGCGCATTTTTTACATATTTCATTAACTCCTATCTCTTTCATATAGCTCCAAGTCTCCTCTATAGCTCTTTCAAGCTTCTTCAAATCATCCTTTACTTTATCGGGGTTTATCTGACTCAGCATTTTCTTGGCTCTCCTTATCCTATCCTCAACTGCCATGTTTTCGAGTTGCACTTTGCTTTTAAACATTCCACCCAACTCACCTTCGTGAAAGTCGCAATACTCGACGGCTACGTAGATGAGCCCTCCTGTCTAGGAGTTCCGCCTTATATAGCTCCCTATCCGAGATACATCTACGGGATATTGAAGAACTTTGGAGTCAATTCAAAATACTTTACGATAGATCAGATCAGAGGAAGGGAGTTTGACCTTGAGAAGTTCGATTTGGTAATTGTCATAGCAGGAATAGCAGTTCCGGGCAAGTATCTTGGTGGAAATCCTCTTTCCCTTAAGGATCTAAAAAACTTAGCGAGTTTGAATGTTGAGAAGATACTTGTTGGTCCTATAACGCTAGAAATAGATGACAAGGATAGGAGATACTTGGAGGAGTTTTACGAGATAGTGGACTATCCGTTTGAGCGAAAATTGCTGGAACTACTAGCTAGGAGGTTTAAGAAGAATGTGAAGGTTGCTAGTGGAAGGGACTTCATAAACAGATTCGCCATACTGGGTGCGGAAGTAGTTAAACAGCATCCCGATTTCCCTTACGTGATTTGTGAAATTGAGACTTACAAGGGTTGTTATTGGGGGAGATGTTCATTCTGCATAGAGAGGTTCCATAAGCTTGAAATGAGAAGTCCTGAGGGTGTTATAGCTGAGATAAAGGCTCTCTACGACAACGGCGTTAGATACTTCAGACTGGGAAATCAGACTGATTTCTTCACATACATGGCGGATTTCAGGTACGACATACCTAAACCCAATCCAGAATTCATGAAAGGTTTTCACAAGGCCATATGGGAAAATTGTCCACGCATAAAGACTTTACACCTCGATAATGTTAATCCAAAGACGATAGCAGTTCATCCCGAGGAAAGCAGAGAAGCTATCAAAACGATCATAACGTACCAGACACCGGGAAATGTGGGGGCTATGGGATTGGAAAGTGCGGATGAAAGGGTTGTTGGGGAAAACAACTTGTGTGCAACTCCGGAAGAGGTTAAATTTGCCATAAGACTTGTGAACGAGTATAGAAGTGTGGGGTATAACGGTTTACCCTGCTTTCTGCCAGGAATAAACTTCGTCATAGGTTTAAAGGGAGAGACAAAGAGAACTTTCGAAAAAAACTACGAGTTCCTTAAGGAGCTTCTCGAGGAGGATCTTTGGGTTAGGAGGATAAACATAAGGCAGGTTAAGATTTTCAAAGGAACTCCAATGGAGAAGGTAGGTTACAGGAACGTTGTGAAGCATAAGAAGTATTTCAAGGTGTTTAAGGAAAAAGTTAGGAAGGAGATAGATCGGGAGATGCTTAAGAGGATAGTTCCAATAGGTAGAAAGTTGGCAGATCTTAGATGCGAGCTCAAAAAAGGAAGGATTACTTTTGCAAGGCAGATCGCGACATATCCTCTCCTTGTTGGGATTGTTGGAGAATACGAAAGAAACACGATTATTGATGCAAGAGTTGTCGATTACGGTCAGAGGTCTATTACAGCCGTTCCCATTCTAAATCCAAACACAGCTAAACTTTATCAGCTTGAAGCCGTACCGGGTATAGGCAAAGCTCTAGCTGGAAAGATTATTGCGAATAGACCCTACAGTAGTTTGGATGAATTGAGAGATGTTTTGGGTGATGTTTTTGATAGGGTAAAGCACTTCTTCGAAATTTGAGCGAAACGTTTTTAATCACTTCAGCTCCATAGAGAGCAGAGGGCCGGTAGCTCAGCCTGGTAGAGCGTCGCCTTGGCATGGCGAAGGCCTGGGGTTCAAATCCCCACCGGTCCATCCAACCCCTCCAACTAAACCGTGTTCTGCAAGAATAACGTATTCCTTGAGCTTACTCTCAACGAAAATAGACAGATTGGGGATCAATTGCTTAGCTCTCTCGAGAATATTTTTATCGATGTAAAGGTGTAAATATGCCTCGTTTTGCTTAGGTCTCGGCATAATGATTCTTGATCAAGAATAAAATAAGGTTTGCTAAAGGTAGTTGGTAGCAGATTTAATAATCTTGAAAATATATTAATCGTTTAGAAAGGTCACGGGTAAAAAGACGGGCGAGTGACTTTTATTTGTTTTGGAAATATTTTCGCAGAATTGAGA
Source organism: Archaeoglobus profundus DSM 5631 (assembly GCF_000025285.1). GTDB lineage: Archaea > Halobacteriota > Archaeoglobi > Archaeoglobales > Archaeoglobaceae > Archaeoglobus_B > Archaeoglobus_B profundus. Next base: position 797,801 of record NC_013741.1, on the reverse strand, counting down.
AGGAAGAGTTCTGCGTTTTTATAAGGGGGAAGAATTTTAGTCATGGGTATTGGGTTCCATTTAATGGGTTTTGATTTGGTTAAGTTTGTGATGATGTAGCATACAGAAGTATTAAACAATAATAGATACAACCTGTTACCCGTGACCTTTATACCACTCCCTTATAAAATCCTCAAACACCATTTTCTCCATTCTCCTTAATTATCTCAAAAATGAAAAAAACTCACTCGATCATCTTTTTACCCGTGACCTTCTTCCAAAGAATTTTATAAAAAGATTCGAAAAAAAGTAAAAGTTTTCAAATTTCCAATTTCAACTCCTTTGCTATGTTATCACACAATGATGCTAAGAAAGAAAACTTCAGTCTGCACTTTCGCCTCTCATAAATTTAATATCAAATTCAATTCTATATTTCTTAGGATCGAATTGATGTATGTCAATACCAGCATACTTTTTAATCATATCTACAATGTATTCTTTTGCCTGGTTCCAAATGTCCTCAAATTCTTTCTTGTATCTCTCAATAATTTCCTCATCTACACTCTGCATGAATTCTTGAAAATGATCAACCACCATTTTACTAACTTCAACCCCCTTTTCACCACTAAACAAAAAGATTAGCATACCCTTCCCAAATCGTTTTTCAATAACTTCTAAATTCTTCCCCTCTTCAAAATCAAGCTGAATACGTAATAAGAAGGTCTTCGCAATAAATTTTTGAATAGATATTTCAAAAGTCTTTTCACAAGGCACTAATCTATAAATCTTCTTTCTTCTGTCTTTCATATATATTTCCTCTTCAATAATCCCTTCCTCAATCATCTTCTTCAAATATTTGGCTAATGTTCCGTCTGCTAATTTTGTTTTTTCCTTAAGCATTTTCCAATCCATAGGACCATCCATTAAAGCTTCTACAATCTTGCCAACAATTTCTCGATCCATGAAGATACTCACACCAAAAAGTATTTAAACATTATCAATCCATTTTACTTCATAGTATGAGTAATTGCAGAAGGTGAGTAAAATGGTAGGTATCCGAACAAAGTGGGATAAGGTGCAACTAAGTGTCACAATTTACCCAGAACATGCTCGAATAATTGAGAAAATCCTGAGAAAGGAGTATTCAAAACCAATTGCTCACAAAAACGCTTCTGAAGTGATTAGGAAGGCTATCGAGTATTATGCAGATTATTTGGGTGTCAGGCTCAACGATAATTGATTTTAGAAATAAGGGGTGGTTCAGGTGAGCGGGTTTAATGAAGATATAAAAAATGAATATTTAAGTCTTTTGGAAAAATACGATCAACTCGGCTGGAAATTCATTCCTCTCGAAGGCAAAAGACCGTTTTGGAAAGGATGGGATGATCCTGAAAAATGGTATTCTGGAGAATATTCAAACGAAGAAACGATCAACGAGATCGTAACCTCTCGATTCAAGTTCAATGTTGGCATTGTTACAGGATCATTAAGTAAAATCTTGAGAATTGACGTTGACCAACCGAAAATTCTTGGATGGAATCCTGAACCAGCTATCAAAAAAGGAGGGTTGGCTCACACCACTTCCAGAGGGGTTGCGTTAGTAGTCAGATCGGAAAACCCTGAAGTTTTAGCGTTCTCGAAGAAGTTAGTTAAGCGAAAGGAGGAAATCGACCAAAGTCTCCTCTTTTACCCCGAAGATGCTGGAAAAGAGACAGTCACTATTCTCGAAATATTGGGAGACGGAAGGCAGTTTGTAGCGCCACCTTCAATTCATCCCGACAAGCGCACACGATACGAGTGGCTCACTCCGCTTCCAAATTCACCCGATCAAATTTTGACAATCAATTCAATCGAAGAACTTTATTCTCTCCTCTTAGAGTGCTGTGCAAACAAGGAACTCATAAACGAGTTGTTTGAAGATTACTTTAAGGAGAAGTCGAGAGCAGATACAGGAGAGGAAGGGAAGAAAGCTGACGACCTCCTTGAGAAGTGGTTAGAGATACTCCTCAAACACCTTGATGTTGCTGATGATAAAGGTAATTACATCTCTATCCATTGCCCATTCCATCCTCCAGACGAAAAGCCGAGTTTTGCAATATACAGGAATACATACCTTGCCGTTGACTTTCACTATCGTGTCAACTTCAACGAGAACTTCATCTCCATACTTCTCGATGAATGCTGGGAGATATAGTAAACAGAGTTTACTGTTTCCGTTTCTCCTTTTGACCAGCTTACGTTTGAATCTGACAATTCCGTTTTCAATTGCATATGGCATAGCTGATCTCCTCAAAAATTAGAAGAAACAGGTTATTCTCTACCGCCAAGAATCAGCATGAGGAAAGATACTGCCACAACAGGAGGAATGAACCCCAGAACTAATTTAGTTGTTGGATCACTCACGTTTACGCTTTGAATCGTGTTCACTACAATCGGAATAGCAACTCCAACACCTAAGATCGTTACTGCAATTACTCCTTTGATCCAATCCAATAGTGTAATCTCTCCTCTTTTGTCCTTTAGCATCTTGCAAGCGTTGGCAATCTTCCTCCCGAATCCTACAATTTTACTCAACACCTCCGATCTCACCCCCTTGCTAACGAGGAGGGAACATCCTTATCAAGTGGAACTACCTTGAAGCTTATAAATCTTATGCTGATTATAAAATTATAAAAATGCTTTTATATTTATTCATTCTTTTCTATGAATTAGATGAATCGATCGATACTTAAAGCTTGTTATGCTAAATTGCAGGTAATGTTTGATCCAAAGGATATGCGAAAGAATAAGATAATTGAATTAAGAAAGACAGAAAGAAAGATAAGAGAAATTGAAGAGCGAATTAACAAGCTTAGACAAAAGTATGGAATGGATTTCGACGAATTCTTTGAAATGGTTGAATCATTTAGTGGTCTAAAAAAGCTTATGGAAAAATTTGATTTAGGTGAAATTTTAGAGGACTCCCTAATCTGGGAAAACTTACTCGATGAACTTGAAGAGTTAAAGAAGAAAGTTAAACCTTTAAAGTAAAAATATCATTTTTATTTCGGCTTTATGTAAAATTGGTTAACTAAGAATGTCTTTTTATAAAATCATAATCTTTTTAGATAAAAACCGTTGAATGAGAGTGTTTGGTATAATCACCCTCGGTTAAAAAACAAAAAGAGGCTTTGTCTCGACACCGTCGTCAACGACATTACTGTTGTAATGCCTGGTCCAAACCATGTAATTTATGACATCAGAAATTATATAACATAAATCTCAAACAATTAGCATGGATCAAATTAAAGAGATCCTAACGATTGTTAAAGAAGTCTTGGGTATAGTTAAAGAGGTTAAAACGCACACTACTAAACTTGAAGAGCTTGAAAAGAGAACGAATGAACTCAGTAAAAGGATTGAACTCCTTGAAGCCAAGATCGATAAAATCAGTAATGATGTAGCAATAATCAAAGAGCGCTTAGATGTCTGGGGAGAAATAATGAAGTTGAAGGAAGCTGTTTCAAAAATTGAAGAAAAGTTGAAGGCTTTATGACTCAATCTCTTTGATTAACTCTTCAAGGCTAACCTCTTCTGGAACCAAGTTCACATCCTTCCATGCGATCATGTATTGATCGTAGATTTCAGATGGAAGCTTCCCATCGTAACTTTGAACATCCAGGCTTCCCGTGTTGTGTGCCATGATGTACTCTCTCAGCCCTGGATGGACCATCAGAACGTTGTTGCACATCTGTTCAAAGAACTTCCTAGGGTGGGAGAAGGAGATCTTCCTCCCTGTGTGGACTGCCTTGATGTTCAACCTGTAAAAGAGTTTTCTCATGCTGTAATAACTGAAGGCTATTCCCCTGCTCTGTTTCTTTTCTAGAGTGGGGTCATAGACTTCCACATAAACCTCCAGCCAATCCCTTAGAACTGGATGAATGGGGACCCAGTGAGGGACTCTCTCCTTATCTTTCTCCTCCGGAATCCACAGGAGAGGTGATCTCTCTTGATGGCTTCTTTGAGTTCATTAACCGTTATCTTTGAAATGGTTGAATTCGGTCTCTGTCCGGTGTAGGCTGCGAATAGAATTCCTGAGATGTGCTTTAGCTTGAGGTAGGGTGTAGGATCCTTCTCCCAAACTGCCTTAATCAGGTTGTGGATGTCAGGCTCTCTGATAAGGATTGGGTTGAGTCTCTTGGAGTCCTTCTTTGGAGGTTCAAAAACCTCTTTGAGTTCTCTGAAGTATGGGTTTCCAGTCTTCTTATATAGCCATTCCAGAAAGTTTCTAAGGTTGGAGTGATATTTTGCTTGAGTTTCAAAGCCGTATTTGGACCTATACCAACTCATGTTCTCTGCAATAAGGAAAAATTAAAGCAAAGCTAAAGCATCTTTCCAAACATTAAAAATAAAAATAAGAATAAAAATAAATCAATAATTATTTTCCGTAGAAACCAAGGCCAGCCGGAGCGGGTGATAGGTACATTATGCCATGGTAACCTCCACAAGGATCGTTATAAACTTCTTGAATTACTGCAAATTGTCCCCAAATGGCTGGACCGATTTCTGTTCCATCCGCCGTGTACCAAGTTCCATTCTCTAGGTATGCATCTTCTGGCACAGCAACAATCTTTACGAAGTACTCCCATCTGCATATCGTTCCATCAAGTTCGTATGTCCCCCACATGTGATTTGTTTCCCACGCTCCAGAGCCTATGTAGCTGTCGTAGCCATAGTGTGTATCCAGCTTTCCATCTCCATCGCAGTCCTTGTTACTCAGCCAAGCATCGTTCCACTTCATTACTAACCAGTCTTTCCTGTACTCCCAGCACCATACACTCTCCATCAACTCTCTTGCTTCTTCAATAGAGTTGGCATATCCTTCTTCCACGAGTCTTTGATAGTAAGCCTCGTCATCTCCCTCATATGGAGGGAATCCATAGCCTCCCAGATACACATTGCAAAAGTACCCTATAAACAGATGTGCGTTGTAGTTGTATCCATAAATATCGAATCCTGGCTGTAGTGGTTGTCCCGCCAAGTAATGTTCTTCACCATAAGTAAGAGAACCTTCAGTTATCGCTGTACATAATCCATTCTTCTCGTTGCCTTTTGCTTCAACAATGGTCACTGTAGCGCCAAGAAGTAGCACTACTATGGCCAAACCTAATATTTGCGCTTTCATTTGAAACACCTTCACTATACCCTATTTGAGAATAATAATATTTATACTTTTTCAAATATCTTTCATAAAGAGTATAATGAGGCAAATTACTTACTTATCGATTTGCATTTTGAATTAAATATTTCATTGTATCATGCATAGACACATAAAAAATATTATTTCACGAAAAAATATAGATTGATGTTTTTGTGCAACAAGAATAACTGGAAATCTCAAGCCAATTAAAACAAAAACAGATGAGACTTGACACAAAGTTGGACTGTCACAACCACCATGCTGTTAACCTACAACTATTCCAATCGCTTAGAATCTTCTGACTGGCTCTATGAGTATCTGGTTCTCCTCCCTTTTTAAGATATCCAAACCTCTGAGCGATCTTAACAAGTGTATCTTCATCGGCCTTGGGATCAAAGCCGTAGAGTTCCTTAAAGTTCGAACCTTCAGCTTTTTCGATCTTTTCAAGGAGAATAAGAGCCGATTCCTCAACATCTCGTGGGAAGAGTATCTTAGCCCAGTCCTTGCTGGCATACTCCCTTGGAATTATTCCCGGTGTGTCGGAGAGAACGATTTTCCCACTGATTCTAATCCACTGCTTACCTTTCGTGTGACCGGGAACTGGAGCTGTCGACGCTGCCGTATACTGCGCGAGCATGTTTATCAGGCTCGATTTTCCCACATTTGGATAACCTATCAACACTAGTTTAACCTTTTTATCTGTGTCTTTAAAGTAGTTTTTCAAGCTTCTCCTTAGTATCCAAAAACCGTAGAACTTCTTACTTGAAACGTGAATAACATCAACGGCATTACTTTCCCGTTTCAAAAATTTCTTGCATCTATCTGCGAACTCTTTCGGAACCAGATCAACCTTGTTTATTATTATCCAAAATGGTTTTCCCAGCTCTTCTATTTTATCTTCAAGCTTGATACATCTCAGCTCATTCGGACATCTGGCATCTACAACTTCCAAAACTCCGTCTGAACTTTCAATTTCCTTCAAAATCATTCCAACTCAACAACATCAACCACTTCGAGTGGAACTCTCTGCAATCGCTTTCCAAGCTCCGCCTTAGCTATCCTAATTGCATGCTCCTTGCTTTGAGCGTTGAAAACCTTCATCTCAAATATTAAGCCAACTAAAGCTGTGTTGGCAACTAAAAAAACGCTTTTTAGGTTTTCACCGCACTTTGGACACTGAGTCACACCAACATCAATCTCTACGAAATCTAAATCGGGGTGTAACCTCTTACCAGCTTCAGCGACGGCTATGTTCATTGCATCTTTTACTGTCTTGACATTCCTAACTATCCAAGCGCCCTGTAAAACTACCAAGTAGTCCGGCATTATAGTTCTGCTTCAAAGTCGCTTACAGCGTAGGGGAACTCCTCAACTCCCCTGTTTCTAAGTACTTCTCTTGCAAGCAACCAGTATACAAGTGCCAATGCCTTTCTACCCTTGTTGTTTGTAGGAATTACCAAGTCCACATTTGCAGTCGAGTTGTTCGTATCGCACAGAGCTACCACTGGGATTCCCACTCTAGTCGCCTCTTCAACTGCCTGTTTATCTATGGCCGGATCGGTGACTATTACTACATCTGGCTCTCTGTACTCCTTAAGCATTGGATTCGTGAGCGTTCCCGGTATGAACCTTCCAATGACATAATCGCATCCAACAGCTCTGGCGAACATCATCACTGGCTTTTGGCCGTACTGCCTTGCTGAGACTGCAAGGATTTTTGAAGGCTCGAATCTTGCCAAGAACTTTCCTGCAATTCTTATTCTCTCATCAAGCTTCTTAATGTCTAAGACGTAAAGTCCGTCAGGTCTTACCTTGTATATGAACTTCTTCATGTCGCCTGTTCTTATCTGAGTGCCTATGTGAACGCCAGCGGCTAGGTACTCATCCGGAGGAATGAGATATTCGTACTCGACTACCCCTTGCATCACACCGCCCATCACTACTTTGTTTAAATACGTTTCTGATGAATTGCGAATATAGAAATCTTTAAATTGTTGTTAAACCTTATTTTTTGGGTGATCGAAAATGGTGAAAGCTTTGATAATATGTTGCGAAAAGATTAGAGATAGAGTTTGTATAGGCTGTGAGAGATGTCTTACTGCGGCAAGAGAGAGGCTTGGAAACTTTGAAAAGTTCGATAAGGTGGATATTGTAGGAATATTGGGATGTGGTGGTTGTCCGGGATTTGTTATTCCGAGATTGAAGCTTTACAAGAAGTGGATTGAAGGGTTCGACGACTTTGATGTGGTATTTATAGGAAACTGCATAAAGGCTGCTACGAGTATGGGCGGCTGCCCGATGAATCTGGATAAGCTTGTAGAGACTGTAAAGAACTTCACAAATAAGGAGGTAATAGTCGGCACTCATCCATGGTAAACCGAAAACTGTTTGAAACGCCCGAACATCTCTATTTTTATGCTGAAGGAATTAGAAAAAAAGAAGGACGACATAGCTAAAGAGTTTAGGGAGCTTTTCCTGAAGAGATACCCTATCAGACCTCCAGTGGAGATAGTCGACTTCTTAGATGAGTGTGCCAAGGGAATAGTTTATGCTATAGCTGAAAACAACTACAAGGATCTGGATTCATCTCTCGATTATCTCATGAGATACTTGGCAACTGACTCGAGGTTGTCTGCAGGAGGGAGTATAGGTACTCTCTTTTACTTGAGAGAAATAGTGCTCAACAAGATCAACCTTAACAAGGATGAGTTGCTTGAGCTTGATAGGCGTTTAAGTGTTGTGATATGCAAGGCCTTTGACCTTTACATGAATGCGCGAGAGGAACTTTATAAAGCCAAATACAAGCAGATGGAGTTCGAGCTAAAGGCCCAAATGAAGCAGTTTGAATTCTGCATGAAGCACTGTCCATTCCTTGAGAGAGGATTTGATAAGCCTCCTGAAGGAATTCAAAAGATTTCAGCCAAAGATTCCGAAAAGCATGGAGATGTAGACAATTCCTAAGGTCACGCTCGCAAGCTTGTACATCTTTCTGGCTTTAACCCTATCCGGCGCCTTTGCGAATCTTACAGCTTTGTACAGGAAGTAAGATACGACGAGAGTTGATAATACTAGGTAAAGGAGACTTAAATCCGCTACTATGTATAGGAGGGCGACTACAATCAACATTAATGCTGTACAGAAGACTATCGCCCAAGATGCCTTCTCCATTCCCACAACGAGAGGATACATCGGTATGTTTGCCTTTCTGTAATCGTCCTCGTAATGCATGGTGATGTACCAGATGTGTGCGGGAATCCATAGTAAGACTATGGTGGCCAAGAGTAGACCACCTAAGATGTCCACTTCTCTAACTGCACACCAACCTGCTAGAGCGGGCATAGCTCCAGCGAATCCGCCTAGGACTATCGAATATGGACTTTTGCGCTTCAGAAGAATAGTATATATCACAATGTCAAATATCAATCCCAAGAGCAGCACGATTGCAAGCACGACGTTAACGGTTAATCCTATCAAAAAACCAGAGATGAATAGGGTAGATCCATAGATCATACATGTTTTAGGGCTTAACTTTCCAGAGGGTACAGGTCTGTTTCTAGTTCTGCACATCAAAGCATCTATATCTCTATCGAGCCACATGTTCAGAGCGGTTGTTCCGGCTACGGCTAGAAAGGTCGATATCATAGCTTTTAGAAAGTGAACTATATCTATACTCAAGCTCCTGAGGGATACTAGATAAGCTACAACGCAAGTAATCATCAGTAAAGCGGTTTGCTTAGGTTTTATGACCTCTATGAACTGCCTCACGAGACTTAGAACTGTGCTGACTCAATAAATGTTTCGGTTTCTCTTAGGTCAAATTTATATTTAAGAATGTGTCAAGTAGAGGCAATGGAAACTCAGCTTGAAGAGGCGAAAGAAATTAAGCTGATCAAGCCTGCGGACAGATGGGTTTACTGTAAAAGGGGGGAGATAGTTTGCTATGAAAATATTCTCGTCGGAAGAAATTTCGTTGTAAGTTTTGACAAACCTATATTCGAGATCTCTGTTGACAAGACCATAGCTGTCAGAACTGAGAATGAAGTTGCTTTGATCGGTCCTGAAGGAAATATAATCTGGAGGAAGAAGATTAAGGCTAATGCCGTAAGTTGCCGTAACGATAAGGTTGCTGTAGGTGTTGGTAAGAAAGTCTTGGTATTGAACGGGAGTGGTGAGAAAGTACTCTCTAAGAGGGTTGGAAAAGTCTTAGCCTTGGATTTTGACGGAGAAATCTTCATCGTTGCTACAGATAAAGGTATAAAATGTCTCAACTCTGAAGGAGAAGAGCTATGGAAACTACATTTAAAGGCAAATCTTGTGAGAGTTGGATACGCTGTTGCAGTTTCCAACTACAACGATCTGATACTTTTGACTAGAGATGGACACGTTCTATGGAGCAAAAAGCTCGACGGAATTGTGTATGACGTTAAATTCGGTGATGACGGCATAACTGCTTATACGTACGGTAGCAAGGTAAAGTTCGATTTCGAGGGTAGGATCGTAGAGGTTGTTAGAGAGGAGTACGATTTCAAGTTCCTGCCCCTTCCTCATATACTCGTCCAGAGGAAGATAGATGAGATTAAATCTCTGTTAAAGCTCTCCAAAGATCTAAAGCCTAAAAGTGTCAAAAGACTAGTTAAGCAAGCTAAGAAATACTTCAAGAGGAGAGAGTACGGAAGAAGTTACGAGTTCATACTTACAGCGATTGAAGAGCTTGAAAGGTTGCAACTCGTTGTTGAACTTCCGAAAAAAGTTTACATCAACGAGGCCTTTAATGTTAAAATTGGCTACAAGAATGTTCTGCACGATGTTGTAGAGAACTTGGTCGTTGATCTAACAGATCTTGAAAAGTACTTCGAAGTTGAGCCAAAAATGATTGAATTTCCACCCGTTAGAAGGGGTATGGTCGTTAGAAGTGATGTAAAAATCGTTCCGAAGTACGAAGGGACATTCAAAGTTATAGTGAATGCCAGATCGAGTGTTGGAGAATTAAGCAGAGAATTTGAAATAACCGTCGCTAGGAAGAGGTTATTCAGATTGTTTAGAAGGGAAAAGGGAGAAGAAACTTTGCTCGAGCTACTTGAATAACGTTAAATACACTCAAAAGTAACTACGTTCGATGGTAAAAATATACGTTGTCTACAACTACGGACAGTACAACCACCTCATACATCGGACACTGAGAGATTTGGGAGTCGAAACGAAGCTCATCCCCAATACTACGCCAGTGGAAGAACTTAAAGACGTTGACGGACTTGTTTTGGGTGGTGGACCTTCTTTAGATAGAACGGGCAACTGTGAGCTCTATGTTAAGGAGCTCGACATACCCATTCTGGGTGTTTGTCTAGGTCACCAGTTGATTGCCAAAGTTTTCGGTGGAGAAGTTGGAAAAGGTAAAGCTGGGGGATACGCCGAAGTCAAAATTAAGGTAGTTGAAGACGATGAGATCTTTGAGGGAATTCCGAAGGAGTTTAAGGCTTGGGCAAGTCACATGGATGAGGTGAAAAAGCTGCCCAAAGACTTTAAACTCTTAGCAAAATCTGAAATTTGTGAAATAGAAGCTATGAGACATAAAAGTAAGCCAATATACGGAGTTCAGTGGCATCCTGAAGTTTATCACACTGAATACGGGGTTGATTTCTACAGGAACTTCGTCAAGATTTGTAAGCGCTAAAGACGTTGGCTTTGAGTATGTTGTAGTCTCCAATTCTATAGTATTCCTTATATCTCTTTACAAGTTCGATATCTGCCTTAAACCCCGTAACCTTTCTAATATACTCCAAGAACTGTGTAACATTGCTAGGATTTGGGCTATCGTAGGCTCTTTCAAAGTCTATGAAGACTACCCTATCACCTATTATTATATGCTTCTGTGGATGATTCATCTCCTCCTTCTGAATTCTCATTCTGTCTAGGTAGAAACAGATGTCTAGGCACTTCTTAAGAACATCTACAACTTCTTCGAAATCTCTCTCTTTAACGAAATCCTTTATCATAATCCCATCAATGAACTCCATCTCTATGGTAAGTTCGTTCGGATCGAAATCGTATATTTCGGGGACAAAACCCCTTTTCTGAAGCACCGTTAGGTATCTAACTTCCTTCCAAAAGTTGTACTTGAACTCAGGCTTAAACACCTTTACCGCTTTACTATTTCTAACGTAAACTTCCGAATGTTTTCCCTTGAACTTCATGAATTACATTTGCCTGCAGAACTGAAAAACTTAATTAAGTGAAGTCATTGTGTGATCATGTTCAAGGTCATAGACGGTGTTCTGCATGTTGAGGATGTCAGTGTTGTAGAGCTAGCTGAAGAGCTTGGGACTCCTCTCTACATAACGTCTAAAGCTAAGCTCGAGGAGAACATCGAAGCCTATAAGAGAGCATTTCCAGATGCCGAGATCCTTTACGCTGTTAAAGCTAACAATAACTTGGCAATAATGAGGATAATTGCAAAACATGGATTTGGAGCGGATGTTTTCAGTGGTGGGGAACTTTACATGGCTAGGCTGGCCGGATTCCCTTCCAATAAATTACTTTTCAATGGAAATTCCAAGAGCGATGAAGAAATAGAGATGGGAATTGATTGTAACGTTAAATTCAGCGTTGATAGCTTAGACGAGCTTTATACAATCCAAAAGATTGCTGAAAAGAAAGGTAAGATAGTTGAGATTGCTTTCAGGGTAAATCCAGATATTGATCCAAAGACGCATCCAAAGATTGCAACAGGATTGAAAACATCAAAATTTGGAATACCATGGGATATTGCTCTGGAAGCTTACAAAAAGGCTGTAGAACTTCCAAATGTAAAGCCAGTCGGAATACACTGCCACATAGGAAGTCAGATAAAGGAAATAGATCCTTTTGTCGAAGCTCTAAACAGATTATTTGATTTGGCGGTTGAGATTGAGAAACTCGGTGTAGAAATCAGGTTTTTGGACATAGGCGGTGGTTTGGCCATAGATTATACTGGCGAGGGAGCACCTACACCACAGGATTTTGCGAATGAAATATTACCCGTTTTTAATGAAAGAAAGAAGGAGCTGAATTCGGATCCAAAGCTATACCTAGAGCCGGGGAGAAGTCTTGTTGGCAACACGACGATACTGCTAACGAAAGTCAATGCTGTAAAGAAAGCTTACAAGAACTTTGTTGCAGTAGATGCTGGATTTAATCTACTTATAAGACCAGTCCTATACAACGCTTATCATAGAGTTGCGGTTGCGAACAAGATGGACAAAGAAGCTGAAGAGACTTACACAATAGTCGGGCCAATATGCGAGAGCGGAGATATCTTAGCTGAGGATAGGAAACTTCCGAAGGTAGAAAAGGGTGATTTAATTGCGATATTTGATACGGGTGCTTACGGTTTCGTTATGAGTAGCCAGTACAATGGAAGACCAAGATGTGCAGAAGTTTTGGTTGATGGAAGTAGGTGGTACGTTGTAAGAGAGAGAGAAAGTTACGGTGACTTGATTTATAAGCAGAGAATACCTGACTTCCTATTATGAATATTGTTGTCGTAGGTCCTGCCGGGAGTGGGAAGAGTACATTCGTTAAGAACTTCTCTGAGTACTTGAAAGAATATAACGTCAAAGTTGTCAATCTTGATCCAGCCTCCGATCCTATTTATAGAGCGGACAGGGACATAAGAGAGTTTGTTAGAACTGAAGATGTTATGAAGAAATTCAAGTTAGGTATAAACGGTGCACTACTAAAATCGATCGAGCTCTCACTTGAGCACATTGACGAACTCATGCTGGAGGGAGATTATATAATATACGATACACCGGGTCAGATGGAGCTTTTCCTCTACAGCAAACATGGACTTGCAATGGCCGAAAGGATTGCGAAAAACGATTGGTGCGTTTGTATATTCATTATAGACGCTGAAGTAGCATCTACACCGGAAAACTTTGCGTCAATAGTTGCCCAAAACGCTGTAATATCTTTAAGACTGTCGATGCCAACGATAACAGTTCTTAACAAGTGCGACGTGGCTGATTTCGATTTAAAGGAAGTTACATCGAAGTTAGGGGAAGTTGAGGGAGTTTTAGGCGAAATTGTAGAGAAGCTTATAGGCCTTATAGAGTACACGACCATGAGATTCAGGATTATAAAGATATCCGCCTTAAAATGTGTAGGATTTGAAAATGTTCTATCAGCTATAAATGAAGTCTTTTGCTCTTGCGGAGATTTAAGTTAGGAAAAGCTTTTAAGGGTTTTCTCAGCATTTAAACTCAATGCCTGATAAAATCGACAGACTCGACATAGAAATATTGATCGAGCTTCAAAAGGATGCTAGGAAGAGCTTAAAGGAGATTGCGGAGAAGTTAGATGTTGCTGAAGGAACTGTTTATAACAGGATAAACAAGCTAAAGAGGATGGGAGTTATAGAGAAGTTCATACCTATAATCAATCATTCGAAGCTAGGGTTTGATCTAACCGCTATAATAGGCATCACAGCTGAGGGAAAACATCTAGTAGAACTTGAGAATATTCTTGCCAAAGAACCAAATGTCACTGCAGTTTACGATGTAACTGGAGAATTTGACGTTATAACTGTAGCCAAGTTTAAGACTAGAGAGGATTTAAATGAGTTTGTTAAGAGGATAGCTGGAATGAAGCATGTTAAAAAGACTTACACTATGCTCGTATTAAACGTAGTCAAGGAAAATCATGCAGTTGAGCTCGAAAAGCTGATAGACAAAATTTTAGAATGATCTTGAGATTATTTCCTTCATTATTTCGTTTGTCCCTTCTCCAATGTCAAGAGCCTTAGCATATCTGTAAAGAATCTCGGTTATTGAGTGCTTTATTAATCCCTTAGCACCGAAAACCTCGACTGCAAAGTCCGCACAAGCTTTAGCAATTTTACACGCCTTCAACTTGCATATAGCCGGTCTAACACCATCTTTTTCGCTGAAGCTACTGACAACGCTATTTATATAGCTCGATACAACTTCAATATCGGATTTAAGATCGACAAACCTCCACCTCAGTCCTTGATTGTTGATTAAGCCCAATCTCTTAGCTCTATTCAAAGCAAGCTCAAAACATCTTTTGGCTATTCCTAGAGCTAACGATGAGAAAACAACTCTGCCTACGTTTAAAGCTGACATTGCAAGCTTTAAATCTCCAAGTTCACGACCAATACCGTCGATGTATATTTTTGCGATGCCACTACCCCTAAAACAGCCTAGATCAACTCTTTCAGCTTTTATTCCTCCCTTATCGACTGCAAAAACATTAACTTTGCCTTCGTGCCTTGCAGTAATTACAAAAACTTCTGCAAATTCACCGTTTGTAACGAAGTTCTTAGAACCTCTAATAATGTAGCCTTTATCGGCTTCTTCAGCTTTGGTTTCAATTGCCTTAACGTTGCTACCAGATTTTTCAGTTAAAGCGAAAGCACAGAAATCGTTACAGTCCTTTAAGCAGTATAGAGCTAAGTGATGTGCCGATATGCTCAGAGCTAGAGATGGGTTAAATCTGGCAATTGTTTCAACAACGTTGCAGAGCTCTGCAAGGAACATAGGCTTTATTAGACTCAATTTCTTCGCATATTCAAGGAGTTCTCTGTCGTATTCGTTGGTCTTGTCCATTCCGACGAATCTAACCTTTGCGAGCTTGAGAAGTTCATCCATGTACTACCCTTTGTTTCGAGCTATTTGGACATTCGCACAACTAAGGGAAGAGAGTAGAGTATCGATACTATCTGGGCGACTATTTAACTCTCAAAAATTGTAAGGGTTTATAGCGGGGGGCCGATTTGAACGGCCGATCTGCGGGTTATGAGCCCGCCGGGATTACCTGACTACCCCACCCCGCTTCCAAAAATGTGTTGTGTTCTACTGCTATTTAAAACTTGCGTCAGCTCTTTACGGCTGTGACAAGTTTAACGTTCATAACACCTTTTATGGTTGTAGCTTTATCCACCAAAGCCTTTACTTTTTTCATATCTCCCTTTACGAGGATTATTTCGAGACAGTAATCCTTACTCAGATGGATATGCATTGTCGTAGTTATAACGTCTAGGAATTCGTGTTGCAAGTCAATAATTGCATCGCTGACACCCTTTACAGTATGATCGTATATTATGTAAACAACACCAACAATTTCTCCCTCCTCTCTTTCTAGCCACTTGTACTCCATTATGTAATTCCTTATAGCGTCTCTTATAGCTTCACTTCTCGAAGAATAGCCCCTAGTTTTTATTATCGAATCAAACTCTTCGAGCAGATTCTTTGGTAGACTTACTCCTATCCTCGTTATGTTCTCCTCCATGTTTTCAACTTAAGTAACAATTATAAAAAGTTTTATGTTATTTGTTACCTCCTATGTGTCCGAAGGCTATATCAAGAATTACGCTATCTCTCTTATTTCCTCGTAAAGCTCCTGCAAAGCTTTGAAATAATCTAGTTCTCCTCTCTCGACTGCATCCATCTTTTCCTCAAGTAACCTCGTTCTTTCCTCCGAAACAAACTTACCGTAGTTAGATGCGAGGTAGTTGAACACGTCTATACCCCTCTTGGTGGGAATAACTCTTCCGTTCTTCTCGATAACGTAGTTTCTCATGAAGAGTCTATCGACGATTGTTGCGTACGTTGAGGGTCTTCCTATTCCTCTCTCTTTCATTAGCCTAACTATGTCAGACTGAGTGAATAGCGGTGCCTTTGGAACAGTTCTTATTTCCGCCTTAACTTTAACCTTACCAGTTGGTAAGGCTGGCTTAACCCAGACACACCACTTGTAAAGCTCTACAGCCTTTCCCTCAGCTTCAAGAACCCTTTCCTCTTCCACTTCCTTACCGTCGTACCTTATCAGGTACCTCGCAACCTTCACCCTGTAGGGCTTACACTGACTTGCCATGAAACGCCTAAAAATTAGATCGTACAATGCGAGATGTCTTGAAGTTATACCTTCAACCTGAATTACTCCCTCCTGAATTAGCCTCTGCAGTGTATCCTTCGAAATAGGTCTCGTCGGTCTTATACATTCGTGAGCTCCTTCCATAAACCAATCTCTTGCAACGAAATCGTCACCCAAGAACTCCCTTGCAATCCTCAAACCTACTTCACTCACCCTCGTTGAATCCGTCCTGTGGTATGTGCAGTTGTGATTTAACATCGCGTTGGCGAAGAAGTTCGATGTCGTGGTTGTTACGTCGTAAACGTAACCGTTGTAGTAGCGATCTTTAACGTCTTTAACCTTGATCCACGTAACGTTTGCGTTTAGCAGTTCAAGCAAAAACGTTTTAATATCGGAATCTTCAGCGAGTTCCACGATTTTTCTAAGCTTCTCTCTCGGAATACATACGCAATCGTTCCAATTCCAAACATCGATACCAAATTCCTTGAGAACCTTGTTTTTAATTCCTCTCTTGAATTTTAGTAGCTTGAAGAGTTTACCAAACGGAACTAAATCAGATTCGAATTGCTTGTGTTCATTGGTGTAAACTTCGTAAGCTCTTTCAAACCTTTCCTTCTTGATTCTAAGATACTTGCCGATTTTCTCTTTAAATGTCTTAAGTGATCTGTTACTTACAATCAATGTCCAAACTCCGTTTCTTTTATCTTCGTGCAGTGTGTTTAGAATTCCAATTGAATGTAAGTAGTATCCCACCTTCTCAAGTTTTTCTCTATCCTTAGAACTTATAGCAATTCTCAGATTGTGTTTACCTGTTCTTTTATCAAACATCAAAGAAATGCAACCGTCAGTGTCAATATAACCCGCTATCATGGCGTTTATCCACTCTTCTGGAAGCGAAAATACCAAACCGTTTAGCTTACCCCTTACATCAAGCCTTTTTAGAATTTCAGCTATGATTGAATTTGCAAAGAACACTTGCATACCTGACGTCCAAGTTTGAATGAACGGGAGGATATCTTTCACGATACTCTCAACTTTCTTAACATCAGTCTGAGCTATGGCAACCTTTCCATCCCTAACGGTTCCGTCACCCATAACCAACCCGACGAGATACCAAAAATCGGCATTTAACTTAAATATTGGAATCTTTTTAGCCGAAGGTCTTTGTCTGTATATTGCCTTAGCCTCTCTTTCAACCTCTTGGAGATTAACATTCCATTCTATTAAATACTTCAGCGGAATCACTCTATTTTTCAGATACTTGTATTTCGTGCTCGTTGCGATACCTACGATCTTCTCTCTAAGTTTCTCAAACAATTTCGAATTCTCCTTAAATTCAACGCATATGTCTGTTATTCCTAACTCTGCCAACAGTTTAAGCAAGCTCAAATCGTTTCTTCTTTCCACATTAGTGTTGAAAGCTACCGCCACATAGTCCCCAACCCTTATGTTCTTAGCGGAAACCCAACCGAACTTTCCGTCTCTATAAACGAAAAGACCGTGATCGGGTGTAGCCTTTATGCGATAGTTGTTGTCAAGCGTTATTTCCTTGATTGTTCCTTTGTACGGAATTCTCCAGAATTTTAGCACATGAGCATCTTTTTCATGAAAGTCGTTCAAGCCCAAGACTTTTTCACCCTCAAAAATCTCATCTATCCTCTTGATACACCCATCGTGCATGATTATATAAGTGTCGGGTGTTACGCACAATCCCGATTCGAACAGGTCTTGAGCTAATTTCATCGCATCTTTTGCAGGAATCTTCAGAATCGCATTTGCGTCTCTTAGCATTGTATCCGTAGTGTAGGGTGGAAGTGGAACTCTCTCCTCTTCTCTTTCCTCCAAAAGCTCTATCTCAAGTTCAAGCTCCTCTTTGGAATCTTCGACATCCAATGTTAGATCAAAATCTCTAATTATTGCTACTTTCTTTTTCTGCTTGTACTCCTCGTACCTCTGAATGACCCATCCCAAGACTGGTGTTTGCGCTCTTCCAGCTGATAAATTGCGATCACCAAAAACTTCCCAAAGCTTCTGACTCAAAACGAATCCTATCCACCTGTCTTCCACCCTTCTAACGATCTGAGCTTTAACCAAATTCTCGTCAATGTTTCTCAAATTTTTCAGAGCTTCAACAACTGCTCTCCTTGTGACCTCATGGAACTCAGCTCTCCTAATCTCACCGCACCCAGCCAGTAAGTTCCTTAGATCCCAAGCAATTTTCTCTCCCTCGCTGTCTGGATCTGTCCCAATTATTATTAGATCGACATCGTGAGCCAATTTTCTTAGAGCCTTTATCCTCCTCTTGGAATCATCTACATTCTTACTTCCGCATCGTGGACATTCATCCCTCTCCTCCGTGAACTGGTAACTACAATCTCTGCAACGCTTTATCGAGGCATAAATTGGAATGAATTTACCGTTGGTTATTACTCCGTGGAATCCCATGTTTGTTATCAAATCGGTAACGTGACCAATACACGCTGTGACAATCAGAACGTGCTCTGGTGTTGGCACTTCGTATGCTACGAGCTGAAGCTCTCCGTTTTCCTCAAAAACCTTAACGCTTGGTTGTCCAAAGAACCTTGCAATCTGCCTTGCCTTTGTGGGACTCTCAACGATGAAAAGAGTCGGCTTAATTATGTCGAACTGCTCTCTCCTTCTGTATCTCTCTCTACTCTCATCTATCTCCTTAATCAGTTTCTCGAAATCAACATCTTCCAAACTCTTGAACTCTATATCGTAGAATTTGGCCCTCTCGATGAATGCGTTAAATATTTCTGGATCCTCTTCCATGAGGAAGCTTGCACCTTTCGTTATACCTCCAGCGAAGAGCCTTGATGTTCTTCCAGAGCCTTGAATGTATGTTCTAATATCGGGAAATATTATTTCTCCTTTCCTGACGACTATATCCCTCTCCTTAACTTCTCCCTGCTCTATCAGCTTCTTCAGGATAGATTTAAGCTGCTCCAAGTCCTCTGGTCTTTTATCTATCACAGCCAAGTAAGGTATGAACTTCTTTACCTCTTCGTTGTCTCTGAAAATCATTGCTAGAACCTTGATTATACCGACGCTCGCTGTATCTACATCCTCAACTCTCACTCTAAAAACTGGTGCGCCGTAGAATACACAGAACCTTATCCTCTCAGGTAAATCCAAACCCCTTACGAGCGTCCCGTAGTAGTAGGCTGTACCAATGAGATAGTCTATCTCGCCTTCTGCAAACAGATCAAAATCCTTCTTTCTTCCAGCTGTAACTATTCCTATCTTAAACTCATCCTTTAAAATTTCATAAAGTTTCTCTGCCTCTTCAGTGGTTCTAGCGTATATAAGTCCTCCAGTTCCCATCTTTTTCAAAATCTGACGTAGAATGTTAATGTCCTCGCTGTTTATCGCAACATCCTCGATGTTCCTCACGGCATGAGTAGAAGTTCCAACATCGAAGTTCAAGAGTTCTCTGAACAGTTTAACCTTCTGCCCCTTCTTAGCTGTAGCTGTAGATACCATCAAACATCCTCTAGCCTTTCCTTTCCACTTCTTCTCGTTTGCGTCGTAGTAAAAGCCGAGAAGCTGAAGTATCCTGTCCACATTCTTGGAAGCTTTCAAGACGGAATCTACATCATCTACGAATATGAAGTTAAATCTCAAATGCTTCATTTGAGGGAAGTATCTTGGAAGGAACTGGGCTGTTGTTACGAGTATGTTGAATTTACCTTCCTCCAACAGCTTGAAAAATCTCTCCCTTTCATCTTTCTTAATATCACTATGATAATATAAGATTGTTGGATCTCCAAGTTCATTAAATCCAGCTTTCAAATCAAGTTTCTCACAGAATTTTTCCAAATTTTCGACAACTTGTTTAACTAGAAGTGCTGTAGGAAGTATTATGTAACATTTTCTACCTTTCAAAGCCAAGAAAAGTGCTATAGCCGAACCAAAAGTTGTCTTGCCTATACCAGTCGGTGCTACAGCGGCAAAGCTTTCACCCCTCAAAATTCTTTTAGCCCAGAATTTTTGAATAGCTCTTGGCTCTCCTACGATCTTTTCAAAAAACTTAAAGAATTCTTCAACGATAAAGTCCTCGTAAAATCTGCACATGATTCTATTTTTCTTTTTGCAAACTCCTTTCTCAGCCTCTTCGGTATCAAAGTCGTTACCACAAACGTGACAGAGATTCTTGTAGATGGCTGGAATCATGGTCAAAGTTAGTTCCTAAGTTAAAAATTTGTTGATCAGACGATCTCAACTTTGGCACCAAGATCCTTCAAAACATCGAAGAAGTTGGGAAAGGAGACCGAAACCACCTCTGCATTTTTCACGGTAACTTTATCTGCGACAAGTCCCAAGACTGCGAAAGCCATGGCAATTCTGTGATCGCCGTACGAATCTACAACACCTCCACGAATGTTTCCTCCCTTGATGACCAAACCATCTCTTCTCTTCTCAACTTCAACGCCGAGAGCCTTCAAATTTCTGTAGGTTGTTTCAATTCTATTGGTCTCTTTGTATCTCAAATGCTCGGCATTGTATATCACCGTCCTACCTTTAGCAACAGCCCCAAGAACGGCTATGGTAGGAACTAAGTCTGGAGTGTCTCCCGCATCAACTTCTATCCCCTCAAGCTCCGATTTCTCCGCTATCAGAACTCCATCCTCTTTTTTCCACCTAACCTCTCCACCCATACTCCTTACGATGTCAACTATAGCCTTGTCACCCTGTCTCGAATCGTAAACACCTCTGAGCTCAACCCTTCCAGCCAAAACTCCGCTCGCAATTAAGTAGCTGGCTGATGAGAAATCGGCTGGCACATCAAATCTTCTAAGCCTAAACTCCTGTTCACATTCGATGTAGAATGTATTACCTTCCCTCTCCAACTTTATTCCACTTTCTTCAAGCACGTGGAGGGTTACATCTATGTACGGCTTAGATTTAACGTCTATAACCCTTAACTCGGAATCGAATTTAGCAAGTGGTAGTGAAAATAACAAGGCAGATACGAACTGCGAACTTATAGCCCTTATTTTAACACATCCACCTTTTAATATCCCTCCAACTATGATAGGTGCTGAGAAGTCCCTAAAACCCTTAACCTTAGCTCCCAGCTTTATTAGGGCCTTTGCAAGCTCCAAGTTTGGTCTTCTCCTTATAGACTCGTCGCCATCCAGCACGGAAACCCCTTTTGATAAGGACAGAATACCCATAAAGAGCCTCAAAGTTGTTCCGGAGTTTGAAACGTAGAAGTAGCCCGATTTTATCTCATCGCATCCAAAGAATTCAAAACACCTGTGTCTGAAGAACCTTGCACCAATTCCCTTACAACATCTGAGAGTTGCGAGGGTGTCTTCAGCTATTAAGGGGTTGAATATCTCAGAGTGTCTCGAAAGAGCTGAGGATAGGAATGCTCTATGCGTATAGCTCTTCGAGGGAGGGGGTGTTGCAACACCTTCAACTTCACTTCTATATATTGTGATGTCCACAGAGCTTGGGGGTATGCTATATAAATAAGGTTTGCCCACATCCTATGATGCTCAAAAAGTTCAGGGGAGCTTTGCTCGGATTCGCAATAGGAGACGCTTTGGGAATGCCGGCCGAAGGCTTAAAGCTCGATGAAGTTAGGAAGATGTTTGGTAGAATAGATGACTTTTTAGACTCTCCTCTTGGAGATTTAAAGGCCGGAGAGTGGACTGATGATACAGAGCAGATGCTAATACTTGCAGAATCCCTATTGAGCAAGAGGTATCTCGATCCCGCCGATCTGTCTAGAAGATTGTTGAATTTGAAGAGTAACCGGATAGGATGGACAACGAGAAGAGCTTTAGAGAAATTGAAGCTAGGAGCGCACTGGTTTGAAGCTGGTGTTGAGTCTGATAGCTGTGGTGCCAGTTTGAGAGTCTTGCCTATTAGTCTGGTTTACTCATTTAATCTGGATTTGGTTGAGAAATATGCTATGATATCTGCAAGCGTAACCCACAGGGGATCTTCAGCTGTAGGTGCAATAGCCTACGCCTTAGCGGTCGCTTGCGTTGTCAACAATTTCAGTCATGACGAAACAATCGAAGAGGTTATTGGTAGAGTAAGGAGATACGATGAACTTTTAGCAGATAAAATAAGTTTGGCCTACGATCTAGTTGGAGAAGATGTTGAGACTGTTGTTGACAGAATAGGTAACTCTATTTCGATTTACGACTGTATACCTCTGGCATTCAATATTTTCCTCTCAACTGAAAGCTTTAAAGATTGTGCAGTTAAGTCTGCGAATGTAGGAGGGGATTCAGATTCTATATGTGCGATGGCGTGCGGTTTGAAGGGTTGTGAGTTGGGTGTCGATGCTATTCCTAAAGGTTGGATAGTTAGGCTTAAAGATCACGAGTACATTGTTGAAATTGCTGACAGACTTTACGATCTTCGTTTGATAGTTGAGTCGGGTGGTGAGATATGAGATTTGGAACGGCCGGAGTTCCAAACTGTTCAAAAGACAGATCGACTATTGGAGGTATAAGAACTATAAGAGAACTTGGCTTGGATGCTATGGAGGTTCAGTTCGTTAGAGGGGTTAAGATGGGTATAGACATGGCGAAACAGGTCAAGGAGGTTGCCGAAAGCTTGAATGTAAAGCTTTCAGTTCATGCACCATACTACATAAACATGAACGCTGATGGAGTTAAGCTCAAAGGTAGCATTGAGAGATTGAAGAAGACCGTTGAAATAGGTGGAATCTTTGCTAAAGATATCGTATTTCATCCCGGATACTACCTCAAACATTCGAAGGAGACCACCTACAGAAGAATAAGAGACAACCTCAAGCCGGTTGTCGAATTTGCCAGAGATAGAGGAGTAATGCTCAGACCTGAAACAACAGGAAAGCCTACCCAATTTGGAGATTTGGAGGAAACTTTGAGGCTTTGTCAAGAACTTGAAATACTTCCCTGCATAGATTTCGCACATATTCATGCGAGATATAGAGCGTTTAACAGTTACGAAGAATTCTGTCAGATACTAGAAACAGTTGAGAATACTTTAGGATCTGATGCTCTGAAGATGTTGCACGTTCACGTTAGCGGAATAGAGTATGGATTGAAAGGTGAGAAGAGACATCTCAATCTGAAAGAATCAGACTTCAAGTACGAGGATCTACTGAGGGCTCTTAAGGATTTTAGTGTAGATGGAACGATTATTGTTGAGAGTCCCAACTTGGAGGAGGATGCTCTAATGTTGAAGAAGCTTTGGCTAGAAATTGAGTGATACCATAAGGAGTGGTTAACTAATCCAAATAGTCGAATACTTAGTTTGAGCGGGTTGAGAAATATTCATAAGGTATTAGGATTATTAGGGAGAAAATGAAGGGTGTTGAGTGGCTTAAGAACTACATTAAGGAGAAAAGTATCAATGCGAAGATCATAGAAGTCAGAAGGGCTTCAACCGTTAAAGAAGCTGCTGAAGAGCTTGGTTGCAGTAAAAGGCAGATAGTTAAATCAATCGTTCTCGCTGCAGAAGATGAAGCGGTGATTGCAATTGTTGACGGTACGTCATCAGTTGATTTAAAAAGAGTTGAAGAGCTGGTCGGAAAGAAGGTGAGAGTTGCTGGTAAAAATGAAGTCTTAGATTTAATTGGATTTCCAGCTGGTGGTGTTCCGCCTATAGGACATGACTGTAAGGTAATCCTTGATGAAAGAGTTCTCGAAAATGAGAGGGTCTATGGCGGTGGAGGAGATGAAAAGCATCTACTTTTGGTATCTCCTTCTGATATCGTGAAAGATGGGGCAGTTGTGGCGAGAATAAGAAGATGAATTGACATATTTCGCACCTTAGGGTTTTTCAGTCACCTTCCTAACCTTCTCAATTAGCACTGGCAGGAGCTCGTTCACATCTGCAATAACACCTACGTTTGCAACTCTAAAGATTGGAGCATCCCTATCTATGTTTACCGCTATTATGTTCTTTGCCTTTACACCCTCGACATGCTCAGTAGCACCGCTTATTCCTAAAGCCAGATACAGCTTACCTGTTACAGTTTTGCCACTTCTGCCGACCTGCCTCGTCTTTGGCAGTAACCCCTGATCTATCACTGGTCGAGATCCGGCAATCACTCCTTTCAAGAGTTCTGCTAACTCCTCCGCAAGATCTAAGCTGTCGACAGCGCCTCTGCCAACACTAACGACTACATCAGCTTTTGATATGTCAACTCCTGCTTCTTCAGGCTTTATAACTCTCAAAAGCTCCGTTCCGTCTTCGACTTTGATAACAACATTCTTAACGTTTGGAGTTCCCTTGACTGGCTCGTAGTACCCTCTGTTAACTACAAAAATTGCCGGCTTATCCACTTCTAAGTCAACTAAAACTCTACCCCCATAGACGAGAGATGTTGCCTTAAATCTGTCGCCGTTCTCAACCTTTACGACGTTTGTGACTAGTGGAATACCTAGCTTACCCGCAAGCTGTGGAGCTAAGTCCATGCCGAAAGGAGCGTTTGCAAAGAGCACAGCTTCAGGATTATACTTTTCAAACAATCTTTCCGCAATTTTATAGTGGTAGGGGTGGAGTATGCCGTCAATTTGAATAACATCGCCATCTATACCTTCAAGCTCTGCCCCTACAACCACAACCTTATAATCTCCAAGTTGCTTGGCCAAAGCCACGAGTTCGTATGTTAAGTCTTGAATCTCGTTCTCGATAACTTCGGCAAACACTAAGATCATGCAATCACCTCAGATGATTGATAACGCTTTAAGCATTTCAACAAGCTTATCTGCCACTTCCTCCACATCCCCTTCAATTATTGTTATTTCTGGCTTTTCTGGCTCATAATACCTTAAAACATCGATTCCTCCAATCT
This sequence comes from Archaeoglobus profundus DSM 5631, assembly GCF_000025285.1. Classification (GTDB taxonomy): domain Archaea; phylum Halobacteriota; class Archaeoglobi; order Archaeoglobales; family Archaeoglobaceae; genus Archaeoglobus_B; species Archaeoglobus_B profundus. The sequence continues at coordinate 772,944 of NC_013741.1, read as the reverse complement.
CTGGCACGTCAACTTCTATTTCCTCAACTTCCATACTCCTCATAGCCTGTCTAAGTTTTGTCAGTGGAACAAAGCTTATCGGCTTCTCTGCGGAGACTATTCCCAAAACAGCTGGGACTTTAACCTTATATTCTCCAAAAACTCCACCAAACTCCTTTTGGACAACCAAATCGTTACCTCTCAAATCTACGCTTACCACACCGCCTATATATGTATATCCCAACATGCTAGCTAAAACACCGCCTAAATATCCTGCAAAACTGTCAATTGACTGAATACCAATCATAATCACATCGTAACCTTTCAAATACTCAGCGATAGCTTTTGCAACTTCAAGTCTGTTAAATGTCTTTCTCATCAACACAATCTTCCTCAGCTTATCGGCTCCCTTAGCGTAGGCCATCGCCAAAGCTTCCTCTATCGCTTCGTCGTCTCTAAGTTCGTCATCAACTAACCCTATGACTTCAACAGTTCCATTGCACTTCTGCTTGAATATCAAAGCCTCCTCCACAGCATGCTCATCTCTCTCATTTGGAACAAACCTAAAAGGTATTACTTCCTCTTCTGTAACTTCGACACCTTCGACTAAGTCAGGGACGATTCTTACGATGGCTCCAATATTCATTCAACCACCACCCTCTATGGCTTCAAGCACAAGCTCAGCTAAGTCCTTTACAACAATCTCTCCATCTAAGCCGGTGACTTTCAAAGCGTCTTCAAACATCGGAATATCCAGAATGCAACCTGTAACAATTACATCTGCACCTACAAGCTTAGCTTCCCTAACTCTATCTTCAGCCAGCCTCTCCTTCACGAATTCCCTTATGACGCTGTCGAGCCATACTCCACCACCTCCAGCTCCGCAGCACAGGGCATTTTCCCTGTTTCGCTTGAATTCAATGAGCTTAACGCCTGGTATGGCTCTTATAACTTCTCTCGGCTCTTCGTAAATGCCGTTCTTTCTGACCAAGTAGCAGGAGTCGTGGAAAGCCACTTTGTAATTGAGTTCATTGAACAGAGGTTTCAATTCCTCTAAGTGCTCGTGCAACAGCTGAGAATGATGCAGAACTGGCTTGTTTAAACCGTATTGGGGATAGAAGTTTCTTAGAGCGTTAAAAGCGTGAGCGTCATGTGTAACAATCTTGTTAAACTCGTATTTGCTAAATACTTTCAAATTCTTTTCGATCAAATCCTCGAACAATCCAAATTCTCCACATAACCTAGCATGATCACCTATGCAACGCTCTTCATGCCCCAAAATTGCGAAATCTATCTCTAAAACCTTCATGACTTTAGCCAAGGCCTTTGTAGCTTGCTTACAACGTCTATGATAAGCTCCGAAGCACTCTGTTATGAAGAGAACATCAGCCTTTTTCTTCTTTAACATAAGCGGAACTTCGAAGTCCAGCTCCTTAGTCCAATCACCTCTCTTTCTCGGAGATTCCTTAAAGGGATTACCGTAACGCATTATGTTCATTAAAGCCATTGAAAGCTCTTCTGGCGGATTTCCCTCGAGTAGCGTAAGCTCTCTTAGAGCAGGAATTATTCCATCTGTAATTGGTATTCTACTTGGACATCTGCTTGAGCAGAGTTGGCAGGATGTGCAGAGCCAGTGAGCGTTACTGCTTATAATATCTTCAATCAAGCCAAATCTTATCGCCAAAATCATCCTTCTCGGAGTGTAAGGTGAATACATCCCGTAAGGACACGATCCTCCGCATGTTCCGCACTGTATGCACTGTAAATACTTGTTTTCAGTCAGCTCTTTTAACCTGCTGATTAACTCATCCACATGCATCAAATTTATCAGAATTAATCATGGTATTTTAATGTTACTGTTAGTCAAACTGTTCGTGTTGGAAAATTCCAATTATGCAACTTTTGTGCTTTCCAATATCAAATTCAATATCCTTAACATTATTAGCAAGCCATCTCAAGTTCCCAAAATCCTTCTCACTTGTAATAGAATTCAAAACACTCTTAAAGAATTGATAATCAAATAACATTAACTCAATTCTCGAAGAAAAACTCAGAGAAATTTTAAGAACATGCGGGGGGAGGGATTTGAACCCTCGAACCCCTACGGGAGGGGATCTTGAGCGTAATTTCCCACTCTTTAAAGCCTCTTTAATAGCCCTCTCAAGCAACTCTGAGAGATTAAGCTTTTTCTCCTTAGCCTTAGCAAGCAAATCAGAATCAATGTAAACACTCGTCCTCTTCTTCATTATTTTCACCTTATAATTTATATATGTGAATATGCACGTATCGTCGTCACTATCAAATAAATGATTGCGATAATTGCTATTAATGCAAGTATAGAAACCGTGCCTCGTATATAGCCTACAATAATGGAAAGTATTGACGGAGCTATAGTAGATTTCAAAGAAGGCTGATAACCAAACATCTGAACGGCATAAACCTCATACATTCTACGCTTTTTACTCCATCTTGCAGATATGCCTACTCCTATCTTGTTATACCTACAATTCAAAATATTACTGCGGTGTCCAGGACTTTTCATCCATAGATTTACGATTTTCTTTGCAACTGCCTTAGGATGTTCGTTTCTTTCAGCATAGACTAATGCACAATTCTCACCAATGTAAGTGGATGGAAAACCTTCGCGAGATGCTCTACTTAATGGATCTCCGTCAAAATGATGTCCTAATTTGCGGATTCTACTTAAGAGCCTGCTATACTTGATAGAGGCTCTAATTAAGGCTTTGTGACCAGTTAAACGTCTTAGCTTATACTTCTTCCGTTCTATGTTCGTGTATCTGACTACCCACTTCGCAATCTCTTTTTCATTCATCTTGGATCACTAACTCGTCTTGTGTAATGAAAGCTTTAAAGTCTCAGATTTCTTGAATCTACCTGTCTCTTCATCTTTAACATAAACATCTATGTAGAGATTACCAGAATCAGGCAATTTCTCAAACGGATACTCTTTCACAATTTTTTGATCGGGATAGATTGTTATGTATTCCGCTGTACAAAGCAGACAGTTATACGTCGTTCCAGAGGAATCGACTACTACTGGTGCAGATATAGCAAAACTGTAGCTCTCAGATCCATGATTATGGAAGATTAGCCTCAACATATACACTTTTCTCATAGCGAATGTTCCAGATTTGATTTCATAGTTTACTGTAACTGGAAATGCTTTTAGCTCACCCTCCTTTGTTATTCCTGAGATCGATCCGACAAGCTTGTTTACTTCGCTACATCCTGTTAAGGCAGATACCAACCCAATTAAGAATGCTATTGCAATCAGTTTTCGCATTTATTTCACCTCACACCATTCAACTCAGGAACCTTACTCAGTAAATTCTCGATTAACTCATCTACGTGAACCTGAGGAATTCCGTAAAGCTGAGCTACTTCCTCCACTACCTGCTTTCGTGGAACTCCTCTCTTCAAAAGAGATGCTATAGTCCTCTGAACCTCGGAGGCTACCTCTTCATCCGTCCAGACTCCTCTAACAATAGCATCCTTGATGTGAATCCTCGTTAATTCACTCATAGCTTCTACATACTTATAAAGCTCATATTTAATCGAAAATTCGACCCAAAACTTTCCCTTACAATGCGGACATCTAACAGGGATGAGCACAACCCATCCCTCCAAATTAATCTATTTCGCCTTCATCAACCTTAATCCATCCCTTCTTTCTCATGTATTCTTCAAAAAAGCTGGTTTCACTGTCATCGTCTCTATCCTTTTCCTGATCTCTTCTTAATTCCCTTAGTGCGAGTTCAGCTTTTTCTAAATATTCAAGAACTAACTCTCCAAGCTCTGTTAATTCATACGTGTTATATTCTTTCAAACCTCGAACATGCTTTACTGTTTTAACTAATCCCAAGTCGATTAACTCTTTTAGAGCTTCACTAACTTGTCTTTTATTGAGTATTTTCTCAAAATCGCTCCAACGCTTTTTTCCAGACTTTATAGCATTAAGTATCTTGAGATTTGGTGATTTCGTGACTATTTTGATGAGGTCGTAATCATCAACAACTTGCATAAAGATACACTACTTCTTTCCTTTAAATCGATGTGTTTTCTAATCATGAACATGTTTACGAATCGTTAAACTTATATACTTGCTATGTTACAAACAGGTTTAGAAAAAGTAAACATGTTTGGTGATAAGACATGAGCAAAATCGTTGGTGTTAGGCTTCCTGATCAGTTGTATAATCTCGTGCAGATGTATAAGGAAGAAAAAGGGCATATACACGACTCTGAAGCTGTCAGGGACATTATTAGGCGTTTTCTAACTGAGGTTTGGCAACCGTCACGCTCCTCCCGTCATTCCTCCGGGAGGGAGGTTAGGGAGGAAAAGGGAGGTGTTGAGGATTGAGTAGGATGTATGAGGGAGTAAAGACGTGGAATCCGTTTGTTGGATGTCGTTTTGGTTGTGTTTATTGTAAGCCAAGCTTCCAAAGACAGGCTAAGAGGCAAAAGAGAAGGTGTGAGCTTTGCTACAGGTATGAACCACATTTTCACCCGGAGAGGCTTAATAAAGTTCCAAAAGCTAAGGTTGTTTTTGCGTGTGCTTATGGAGATATAGCGTTTGCGAAGGTTGAATGGCTTGAGCAAATCTTAGAGACTATTGAAAAGCATGATGATAAGACGTTTTATCTGCAAACGAAAGACCCAAGGGTTTTTGAAGCTTTAAACGACATTTGTGGATTTCCGAAGAATGTTCTGCTTGGAATAACGCTTGAAACGAATTTAGACGAATTTAACACTCCAAGCAGATTCAAAAAGTATGAAGAGATTTCTAAAGCACCAAAGCCCGAAGATAGGTGGATAACTCCAAATCTGATTGACTATGTGACTATCGAGCCGATATTAGATTTTGACCTTGAAACATTCGTTTACTGGATAAGATGTCTTAGTCCTAAATTCGTTTACATTGGTTATGACAACCACAATTGTAAGCTTCCAGAACCAAGAGGAGAAAAGACCCTTTCTTTGATTAGAGAGCTTAGTAAGTTCACAGAAGTTCGATTGAAGACTATTCGCCCGGCTTGGTATGAAAATAACGGTAATACCGTTTTTAAAAGACTTTCCGATTTCTCAAGCTCCTCCCGTCATCCTTCTGTCCAGGAGGAGGAAGGAGAGGAAAAAGGAGGTGTTGAGAGTTGATCATCGTTGGCGAGTATTGTGATTTAATGGAGCTTTTCGTGGAAACTGCCAATAAGAGAGGTGTTTTGCAAGTATTGGTCAGCAACATGAATATTGCACAACTACTTGTCAGAAAGGCCGGAGAAAGGTTTGCCACGGAAGATCCTGAGTTATCCAAGAAACTTCACGAAATCGCGGACAAGATGGGTGATATCATTTCTGAGCTCGTTGAAGTATTCAGGAATTCAGGCTCCCCCCGTCATTCCCGGGATTTGAATCCGGGTCGGGAGGAGAAAGGAGAGGAGGTGAAAGCCGTTGAATGAGTTAGGAGGAGAGGTAAAAAAGGTTTCGGAGTTGGTGTTGTACGGGATAAGGGTAGAGAGGGCGTACAGGTATGTGCCATGGGGCATGATAGAGATCGTAGGGAAGCACGTGAAAACGGGAAAGCCGGAGGCAATGAGTTTCGAAGATCCGGCAACGAGATGGCAAGTGGAGAAGGAGCTCAAGAAGGCTGGGATTGAGATAGAGGTAGTCGATCTAAATTCTCTCTAAAGGGTGTTAAGGCATGACAACGTTAAGTGAAAGGATCAAGGAGCATGCCGTGAAGCTCAACGACGGCTTGAGTATGCTTTTAAAAATCTACGATGAGAGGGAGCCACCGATCACGGTTAAACAAAATTTGATCACAATACGAGCAGTTCTCAAGGGTTGCTTGAAGAAAATAGATGATTTCTTCGGAGTTGAGGAGTTATGAGGATGGAAACCTTTTACCAACAGCCAGTTAGATTTTCCAAAGTGATCTGCAAGGTTCAGAAAGTGCTTAGGAGCATGCAACAGAGTGCAAAAGATGAGTTCGAGCTCAATGCACTCAGATATATAGTAAACAGGCTGACGGAAATAAACTTTCAAGTTCAATTCTCCAGCTTAATAGACCAAACAGGGATCGAGAGGAGTGCCATAACCGTGAACGACATCGACAAGATCGTCAAGGTCGGCAACGAGTTCAAGGCGATTTTCGAGCTCAAGGTAAGGAGGAAGCTCAACGGCTACATTAAGGTTCCAAAGTCACAGTTCAACGTGCTAAGATACTTCAGCCTCGAGCTGAATGTTCCGGTTTACTACCTTACAAAGCTTCCCAACGGAATGTACCACCTGCTCGAGTTGGACCTGCTGAAAGTCTACAACGAGGAGCACGTCACTGACAAGTACGAGCAGTTGAACGGCAGATTCGTCAAGATTCCTATTAGTCAGGGTCTGCTCTTAGATAGAAAGGAGTTGATAAGGGAGTTGAGCACGATCCTTGCGTGGTGATCAGCCATGACGTTTCCTTACCTCATTTTTAGAAAGGTCTGTTACTTCTGCAGGAACTTCGACCACGAAGCTCATGAATGCATCTTCGATTCGGATAAGGGTGACGATTCTCCAGCATGCGATAGGTTCCAGTTGAGCGAAGAGTTTGCAAGGTTCCTTGACGTCAATATATTCACAGAGGTCGAGGAGGCTTGGAAGAGGAGGGAAGTTGTTAAAGAAGTGAGGTGATTTGCCTTGACAAGCCCGGTTATGCAATCAAAATACACCGACATTTTTTGCAAAAAATTTGCAATTGAAAACGGCTTTTACAAAATTTTTGCAAAAGTGCAGAGTAACACCGCATCGACAACATCAACCTCAACAAGAAGAACGCTTCTCAGAAAACATCTCCAAAAATTATTTTTCGGAGGTGATGAAAAAGACTTTCTTCCAATTAATTAAATTAAAGAAGATTTAGATTAGAAGAAGATAAAGAAGGAGGTTGGAGTAATATGGTTGTAGTTAGCTTGGAGAAGGAGAAGGAGAAGAAAAATCTCTTTGAAGTTGAAGAAGTTGTAAAGGAGTTGAAGAGGAAGGAGAAGAGTCTGTTTTTACAAAAATTTTGTAAATGTTACGAAATTGAAGAAGTAGTAACAACTCTTATTAATATTAAGGAGGTGTATGAAAATGGGATTTAGTACGGTGGGAGTTCTTAAAGAGGATAAGGAGAAGTTAAAGAAGTTAGCTAAGGAGCATGGGATGAACGAGTATCGGTTTATAAGGTATCTCCTGGACATCTACGACAAACTGAATACTATCAAGTTTTACTTAGGGTACGATTCTATTGAGGAAGTGTTTGCCTTCATAGAGGATGCCTTGCCGAAGAGCAGATATGAGATGGTGATTAGAGAAACGAACAAGTACTTAGAGCGCTTATCAAAGCTTGGTTTTCCAGAAATGCTTCAAGCCGAGCTAGCAGATACTATTCACGCTATTTTACGTAAGAACGCTAGGAAAATCGATTATGCTATGGGAGGTCGATTCTGATGTGGGTAAAGGAATATGTGTTTAGGTTTGTCTGTGCGATATGTAGAACACCAGTAGCGGTCTACTCATTTGAGCCATACACAGCGCCAAAGCTAAGAGCTGAATTTAATGGAGAAATAGTTGAAGGGTACATTTGTGAAGAATGTTTCAGACAATTGAAAGAGTCTTGCAATGCTGAGATTCCAGCTTTAAAATATCTCTGCCACCATTTCGAGAGACCGGTTGTTAAGAGGAAAAGAACAATTCGAACAATTCTAAGCGTTGTTTTCGGCAATAGGTGTAGGGAGGGCGAGTCCAATGGACAGGCTTGACTTCTTAGCTATATTTTCATTGATTTTTAGTATAATAATATTGGTAATAGTGGAGGGATGGGCATGAGTATAATTGAGCAATCTATGAAGGAAATAAACGGGATTAAGTATTATTTCATGAGAAACAAGCTTGGAAGGTTAAGTGTTTATGTCCAGTGTCCACGTTGCGGTGGATTTGGCAGATTGAACTTGGGGCAGGTTTGCAATGGTGAAATACTAATGTTTAGGATTCTGCACGATGATGGTAAATATCACGCTTTTTCCAGAGTAAACAGATATTTCCCGACACTTTTTGCAATTTACACGGATTGGAAAGAGACTTGTGGGAACTTGGGAAGTAATATAAGGGAAAGCGTCTGTCTGAGGAAAATAATAAACGAGTTGGAGAGATTAAAGAAGCAGGGTGTAGAACGGGTTAGTGTAAACGAAATTCTCCGCAGGGTTAATGGTGTGAATGCGTATCACGTTCTTTTGGCTGTGCATAAGCTTGGACTCAAAGTTAAAATCGGGTGATAACAATGAAGAATGCCGGTCGTGTTATATTCTCCAAGGAGGTTGTCGTGAGTAAAGAGGATTTGGAACTGTTCCTAAAGACGTTAGCAAGGAAAAGACCGGCAACCGTTGAGGATTACCGCAAAAAGGTTACGCACTTCTTAAACTTCTGCGAATTCAGTCTAACTCCTAAGAAGCTGATCCTGTATGCAAACGATAGACTTGAGAAGTGCAAGGATCCTTCTAAGTATCTCAACCCTGCTGTGAGGTTCCTTGAGTTCTTGCAGAACCTGCACGGTAACGATTACACCAACATGATCTGGATCCTGAAACAGGCTGTAGATAAGGTGGATAAGAAAAGGGAGAAGAGCACGTTTGCGGAGGAAGGCTCCATATATGACATCAAGCTTGAGGACGTCCACAGGCAAATTATGAACATACTTGTAACGCCTATGAAGCATGTTCCAAGGCTTACAGCCATAACAGCTGTAGCAGTTTCAGCCTCAACTGGTCTCCGCCCGGAGGAACTCAAAAGGATTGAAGCTTCAGACATTGATTTGAAAATGGACTACTTTATCCTGCCAGCGGAAAAGAGCAAAACGCACACGAAAAGAGTCATACCTTTGCATCCACAGGTTAAGGCTCTTCTCGGGAAGCTCATGGAAAGGGCCGAGAGGGAAGAACTCTTTCCCGATGGAAGTATAAGGTACGTCTGGAGGAGGGTCAGAGAGAAGGGTAGGCAGTTACTACCTCTCAAAGCGTTCAGGAAATTCTTTGCGATTCACTCCGCAAGGATCGGTTTTGACGACGTCTACAGGATCGCAATTGCAGGTCACGACACCGACGAGCTTGAGAGGTTACTCAGGACCCTGAGGTTGAAGGTCACGGAGGAGTTCTACAGGAAGTTTACGCCTGAGGAGATCACGAAAGAGTATCTGAATGTTTGGGGTAAGGTTTCGGTTCTGCCTCCTCAACTCATAAAGAAGTGGAGGTTGGGAGAGTATGAGGAAGAAGAATGGGTGGAGGAAGGGCTTATTCAAGGAAAATAGTGTTTGTGTTGTTTGTGGTAAGCCTTTAGGAAGAGTAGGCAAGCTGTGCGATCTATGTGCGGTAAAGCTCTACATTACTTCTATAATTACAGGAAAGCCTATCAAGGAGGTAGTGAGTAAGTACGATCTGGATTACAAAGCATTTACTTTAAAGATACAAACTATGAAGAAGGAAGGATCGTTTGCTAACCTCTTTTTTAAGGCTGTCGAGATCATCAAGCAGGATTATATGGGTCGGTGATTCACGAAGGTGGTACCGGTCGAAAAAGTGCGGGTGATCTACCATCACCAGCACTTCTATCTTTTCTAAAAAACGACTAAAACTCTCCTTGGATTGAAAGCCTCGCCATAATACTACGCTTAATCAAATCTTCTTTTTTAATAAGAAATTAAAACAAAAACTCTCGTGCCTTCGATTTTCCAGCTGACAGTTCAGCATCTTTATCTAAGTATTTAGTATAAGATAGCGAAAGCCTTGCTGAAAGCTGGACTATTCTCTGAAAAAATTTATTTATTATAATTACGAACTAATGTTGAGGTGGGAGCATGTTACCGTTGGTAGTGGTGGCGGTGTTGATAGCCGTAGCAGTAGGAGCAATATACACGGTAGTAGATGCCTACTTCAAAGCCAGAACAGGGACATCTCTGATCGAAAAATGGCTTATGAAGATCTACTCGCTACAGTTGCATCCGGTGTTCTTGGCTGACAGGAGAGGAAGCATGCAGATAATCAGCTTGATCATCGCTCTGGTAGCTGCAGGTCTGATAATAATGTTGGGTATTGGAATGTTCAGTGAGGCTCAGAACACCATCTCACCGCCGACAGGTAATCCTGATGCTGAATTAGCCTACAACAAGACTGTGTCTACTGTGTGGAAGAGCTTCCAGCTTACACCTCTCGCATTGCTTGCTACGGTGTTCGGTGTAATCATCGGCGCAGTAGTCGGTGGATTTGCGTTCTTGACGAGACGTGATTGAGGCTACCAGATGAAACGTAGCCTCAGCCCCTCGGCGGGGCTGATCTTTACAACAATTTTAGGTGGTCGAAGTGGACGTTGCGATCTACATAACACTAATGGTTCTTGGATTTACCTTGATAGTATTGTCATTTGTCAAGAGGACGAAGCATCCTCTATTCGCTTTGTTGGCTATGGTAATATTCGCTTTGGAAGGCATTTCAAGCTTTGGAATAACCTACACGACCGTTTACTACGATTCAGTGAACAACACAGCTAAACTTATCCAAGTCAGCTACGCGGAAACTCCTCTTGCCTACCTATGCTTGGCTTTAGCCCTCGTCGGGATGTTTCAGTTCTACGCTCTGACGTTTAGGAAAGTTGAGGAGGTTGTAGAGGAGGTTGATATACGTGGCAGAAAACCTACCTGAAAATCTACCTGTCGATCCAAGGGAATTGAAGTATTTGCAAAGCCTGTTTAACGAGAGAGATATCTACGGATATCTTTACGATATAATTGAGTTATACGTTCCAGATGAGTTCAAGAGCACTCTTTGGGGCTTAGTAAACAACGTCAGGTTTATTTCTACGAGTAGAATAAGCGAGACACAGGCGATAATATATAAGCGTTGGATCAGCGACCAGATCGACAAAATTCTGGAAAACTATCCCGTAGTTGACGGAGTGGATCATGCCTTTTACACCATTTTGGAAAACATCGAGTTCCTATTGCATTTAGCGATAGATAGGGCTGTAGATGGATTCGAAAGGAGAATGCAAACGACTCAGATCAAGCAACTCGTCATGTCACAGGAACTTGAAGGAGCTATACCGGTTCAACAGAGGAAGGGAGGAGTGTTCAAGGGATTGTTTAGCAAAATGTTCGGGTGATATTTATGCTGACTAAACTTTCAGATAAGATTCTAACGCTGATTGGTTTGGCTTTTACCTTCGGGTTAGCGCTCTGGATGGTTTTGGAGGCGCGAGCTAAGTTTATGTCTTGTGGGGTGGTAGTATGCAATTCGTAGAGCAGTTGATACTCGCTCTGATGGGCTCTTTGCTTGGAAACGTGTTCCTGACAGTTATTTTGCTATGGATAATGTTCTGGTCCAGACCCGTACTAACGCACTTCTTAGCCAAACTCAAAGGCGACGAGCTTCTACTCATATTGACCGAAGAAGGCAGATGGAAGCTTCTTAGAGGTAAAATAAAGGAAGGAATGTTTGAGAGTAAGAAATACGGTGACTTCGTTGCGATTCCTGACAGCTTCAGACCTCTTGCAGGAGTTCCTCTTGCTATAGGATTCTGCAAGGTAGGAGCTACTATTCCGATTGAATTTGCTGCTAAGACGTCAGTCCTGAAAAGGCTTGGAATTAAGCTGAGAGATTTCGTCAAGTACAAGAATAAGAGCAATCAGCCCGGAGTGCAGATCGAAGAGATAAACAACGTGAAAGTTCCGCAGTACAAGGTTAAAAAAGAAGATAAAAAATTGGTTGAATTGGCTTCCGACGGAAAGTACGAGGAAGAGGTAGAGATACCGGGTGTCGGTCCCGCAAAGGTCGTAGGGTACATACTGAACGTCAAGGATGTTTTCGAATACATGCTCCTCCACTTGAATCCGATAAACTTGAGAGCAAGAATTAACGCAAGGGTCCAAGCTGAACTCGCAGCAAGACAGAGAGGAGATGTACTGAGAACGGCTTTTGCTGTATTCATGGTTGTTACAGGCATTGCTTTTGCGATTATAATGCTTAGCATGTTCGCACCGGGAACTACTGAGCACGCCGTTCAGAGTGTCAAGCAGAGCGTTCCTATTAGTATAAGCAGTCCTTGAGGTGATCGCAGTGGTTAATCAGAGTATCAAGCGCTACATTGCAGATCTCGTTGGAAGTCTTTTAGTGTTGGGAGAAGGGCTTACAGAGTACATTCAAAAGCTAAATCATACTTCAGCAGTCGTCTCAGCCGTTTTAAAGGATGGAAAGGTGAAGAATCTGAGAGAAAGGCTGTACGACGTCATGGAGTACGTCTATAATCCTAAAACGATTCCGTTGGCGTGGATTGAGGCGAGCAGGATTCACGAGGAACTTCTCGTGATAATCTACGAAAACGATCTGATCGACTTTCAGGAGCTTCTCAACTTCCAGCAGAAGCTGGAGGAGAAATGGAAGAAAAGAGGAGGTGTTGTTGGTGAGTCTTAAGGTTACTTTTGCGGAGAAGTTAATTGATGAGATAACAGACGGTAAGTTTGAGCTTCAGCAGGGAGTTACGGTTCTCATATCTGGAGGAATGGGATCCGGAAAAACAACGTTCCTCTTACATTTATTGGACTATTTGTATGCTGATGGAAGAGAGGTCGTGTTCTGGAGAGGGCGAGAGGTAGATCAGTGGCATCATGCCGATAGAAGGGCTCAATTCAGGATCTTTCACCACATAAACGACAAGGTAGTATTCGAGGAGGACAGCATAAGGCAGTATTACGAGCTTGAGCCTTACAGGACCGTCAAAGAAATCTTCGAGAAGGCAGACAACGAAATGATAAACGTCGTTTATCCTCCGAGCTTAGATTGGGAGGCAAAATATTGTGACAGAAATCTCATAACAATCTTTAGAGAATACAAGCAGGCCGATGTGGTGAAGAGCGACACTCTGATGACAGTTAGGCATGCGTTCTGGTATAGCTTCATATACGAAATGATGAAAGATAAACGGTTCTGCAGCCTTCTATTCGACGAGTTTGATGATATAGCGGAGCGCTACTGCAAGGGATTCAAGTATTACATGGTTTCCTTCCTGATGAACAGTTTGAGGTATTTTAGACAGAAGAGAAAGAGCCTGTACAGCGCAACGCAGGTTATCACCGACATCGATTCGAGGATCCTCGGAAAGATAATGTACTACGTTTACATGGCTGGCGCCAAAATACATCGAGAATCTGTTCTCGACAAGACCAAGGTGAAGTTTGCCGATAAGGGTCAGGCATTCATAGAGGATAAGAACACTGGAACTTGGGCAAAGTTCGAGTTCCCGCCGAGGGGCATCATTACGCCTATTCTCGTTCAGCTGATTAGAGAAGAGGAGGAATTAGACGATGAGCTTGATGGTATAGTCGATTTGGAGGAGGTGGTTTGATTGGCGTTAGGTTGGAGTGGTAATACGGGCCGTTATGGGACTGGTGTTAAATCAAGTCCATCAGGCTCATCCTCTTCAGGCTCCTCTTCAAGCGGTTCATCAAGTCATGGTGGCGGATCGAGTGGAGAACATCACTCGGGTGGATCATCCGGTGGACACTACTCAGGAGGATTTTCATACACGAAAGGAAGAGGACTTTGGGGAGCATCAGGGAGACCGAGCGGAGGATCATCTGGTGGAGAACCGTCAAGAAAGTCTAGCGGTGGTAGTGAACACCCATCAAGCTCACCTTCAAAATCTTCATCTGGTGGATCCCCAAGCAAAGAAAGTTCCACTCCTCCTCAAGTGAGTAAAGGGAGAGGACTGTGGGGCTGTCCATCCAGTGGAGGTTCGAGCGGTAGCAAATCGAGTTCGCCGAGTGAATCTAAAACACACGAAGAGCTCGAACAGAAAATAGTTCACGAACTTAGAAAAGGAACATCTCCCGAAGAGATCGAGAAGAAATACGGTGTCAAGATAATAACTAAGGACGTCCACATGGAACCCGTAAAATCGCAGGGTCCACTGGATAGGGTCGAAGCTGTAGCACAAGGACAATTACATCCCGTCGATACTAAACCACAGGAAGACGTAGTGGAGCAGAAAGTGAACGAAGCTCAGAACTGGATAACTCAGAAAAGATTGGATATAGAAGTTACGGGAGACAAGATTGCTTCTCAATTGCACGATCCAGTCATGCGCTTTGGAGCGAGATTCACAGAAGGATTAGCTTTGGCGGGCTTAGGGTTTGCTTCTGGACTTGTAAACGTTGGAGCGGGCGTTTATCATATCGGAAAGGAGGCTATTCACAATCCCGTTCAGGCTGGTAAGGATGCTGCTGTTGGTTTTGTCGAATGGGTCAAGTCAGTTCCAGAGAGGCTGTATTTGGGATTCACGGATAACCCTTTCTTCGCCGGTCAAGTTGCTGGGGAGATAGCTGGTGGAGAGGTCTTGGGTAGGGCAACGACTAAAGTTGTAGGTGGACCATTAGGTAAGGCAAAAGCTCTTGTTGATATGAAGCTCAATCCGAACTACATTGAAAATCCGGGTATAAAATTCGTTCCTGACGTAACATACGAACCAGCTACAGCGGATGTTCTCGTCAAGCAGGTTGCTGGAAGGAAAGCCACCTTAGTTCACATGACCGAGCATCCTACTTTCAGCAAAGCTAAGGTAGGAGAAGAAGTCCTCCTTGAAGCTAAGCCCGAATACGCTACAGGGTGGAGAAAGGAATATGATGCTTTACATTGGTATCAATCCGCTCCTTCTCCAGAAGGAGAGCCTCTTGGATACTTAGCGTACGTTGGGATAGGTAGAGGCACTAGTGAAAGTGTGCTGAAATTCTCTCTAACAAGGCCGAAGAAAACCGCCGTCGTAACTCACGACTACGTGAATTACATACCGCCAAGACCGGGAGAAAGCTTTGCCGAGTATCAGGTAAGAACGGGACAACTATCTGGAGAGACGTTTATTCCGGGTGAAAATGTATTCGGGCTTAGCACGGAAAGGCAAGTAATAACTCCTGCAAGGTTCAGAAGCAACTTAGTTCCAGATTTGGAGTATCCTGGAACCATTCTCAAAAAAGTTAGAGATGTCGGATTTACATATTACAAACAGAGCACACTACCAGATTGGCTTGAAGGCACTCGGCTCGGCAGGGCCTTGCAAAAGTTAGGATACGGTGAGAAGTATCACAAGATCCACATATCAGAGTGGGAGAAAATACCGGTAAAAGAAGGAGTAAAGGAGGTAGAAGTTCCTAAAGAGGGTTTCAAGGAGTTGGACGTTATCAGGTACAACGAGGAATACGGTAGAGTTAGATACATTACACCTTACGATGTTGGTTTAGGTCTGTTTAGAAGATTCTTCGGAGCGAGTTTGGGATCTGTCGGTTCCAGATATCCTTACAGGATGGGTAGTATAGGCTCATTATTTAGCGATCTTGGGTTTAGCTTGGGCGAAGGAGGATTTAGCTTTGGTTCAAGAGGAATTTCAGGCGGAGGAAAAGGAGGTTCTTGTGGATCCAGTAGAGGAGGTTCCGGCAGATCTGGTGGAAGTGGTTCAGGTGGATCAAGAGGAGGTAGCGGAGGTTCTGGTGGAGGAGGTTCAAGTGGAAGTTTTGGATCGTTTGGTAGCTTTGGCAGTCCTCCAAGCAGTCCGATAATTTCTACTCCTCCATCCTCTCCGACCGGCGGTTCAGGTATGAGACCTAAATCACTTATAGGGCCGGCTAAGACAGAGAAAAGCTCACGAAAGACGAAGGAGCGCTACCGTTTCTGGTTATACATTCATCCTGTTGCTACGCCGTTCCAGTTGCTCGGGATTAAGTTAGGTAAGAAGAAGGGTGGTAGAAATGGCAAGAAGGGTCGTAAATCTTCTGGTAGGCGTAGGAAGAGATAAGAGAGGTGTGGCATGGGGCGCAATAGTGCTGATACTCACTCTATTCGTTTTTAGCATTGCGTATCTTCTAACTTATCACTTCATATTCGTGGATGCGAGAGAAGCTTTCGACTTGACACAGGTTCCACAGGAAGTGCTTACGTCTTTTGACAAGAACTGGAACCTGATTCCCTACGCTGTTTTCGGCGGACTCGGAATTTGGTTTGTGGCTTATGCGATAAGAAAAACAGGTCGGTGGGGTGGTAGATGAAGCTGAAATTATTTTCACTAATTTTTATTGTATTGTTTGGGGTGGTAGGGGTAGCGAGTGCTGGAGTAACACCGCCGTTAGCGGATGACCCTTCACTCGTGCTAAGATTGAGTTTTGACGATTACGAATTCTACCATTTTGGATTTGAGCAGACATTATATGACGACAACAACAGTGAAGATTTCAATTCGTACGGATCACTATCTTATTCAACAAATTGGAAAACGGATGGAGAATACAGCTTGTATGGAGATATTAGTGGCGATGAGGCAGCCATATACGAGGCATTCGGTTACAGGATAGTAGTAACATATGATGTATTTGTTTCTGGTAAGGTAAACAACGGAGAGTTAAGAGTGCTGGTAGGCGGTTCTGTCGTAAAGAGCTATACGGGAGGAAAATACCTAAACGAAAGTGTGACTGTTCCAGCTGGTGAAGACATAAAGTTTCAATGGTATGCTCCCACTTCTAACGATCGCATACAAGCATACATAGATAACATCCGCATTCTCAAGGTTCAAGCCGACGATCAGAGCGGGAACGGTAATAACGGTAATATCTACGGTGCAAACTGGACTGTCGGGCGTTACGGTTACGGACTTGAATTCGATGGAGAGGATGATTATGTTGAGATTCCCAATTCAGAAAGCCTACAAGAAAATGAGACTTTTACCATTGCACTATGGGTGAAAATTACTGAAGTGAAAGACTGGGGTAGATTTGCACAATATGGTGGTGGTGGAGAAGGTTGGGCTTTTTCGGAATGGAGCACAAACCAAATGCCGATTTTCGAGTGGTATGGAACTGAAGGAGGACATTATTATCTTCACGATCCTTACAAACTGGATTTGAACAAGTGGTATTTCCTTACCGTAGTATACGATTATCCAAACAATAGCGTAAAGTTATACGCAAATGGTGAGCTTATAGCTTCAAGAGATTGCCCAGAACCTGTTGTAATTCCTACCGATTCATTACGCATAGGTTGTAAAGGCGTGGAATTTTTCGCTGGTATTATAGACGAAGTCCGCATCTACAACCGTGCTCTCAGCGATGAGGAAATCAAAGCAATGTATGAAGCTCTGAGAGTCAAATTCTACGACGAATCAACTGGCGAGAAGATAACCGCCAACGCTACCATATTCAACGCAAACCACAGCATTAGCCCCCAAGTCGATTCAATTACTAAAGAGGCTGTCCTGTTCCATGCTGACGTGCCTCAATACGGTTTGTATACTATAAGAGTTGCCAAAGATGGCTACTACACGAGATATTACGTTACAGAGCTTGAAAAAGAAAAGTTAGTAGAGAAGTCCGTAGCAATATTAAGCCAGAATGAGCCGAGCGTCTTGCTCACGTTCAAGCTAAACGACATATACAACCTGTACGATAACCCAATTTTAATAATAACAAAAGTCATTAACAACGGCAAGTACGAGATCTTCAGCGATACATTCGACGTAGAGAGTAAAGCCTCAGTAGTTTTGCAATTCAACGGTAAATACTTCATAAGCGTTTGGGATCCAGCAAATGCGGTAGAACGATCCTTTGGAGAGATTACAGCTGTCGAATCAACTACTAAAGTCATAAACGTATTTCCTAACGCCATTTCTGACACGCCTTTAAACGTAACTTACAGTATCCAAGACGCTGGTGACAAGATCGTAGTTAATTACAACGACACAGAATACAAGACGCAAAAGATAGTTGTACGGATATATAACCAATCGGGCAGTTTAGTATACGAAGATTCGAGCACAGCTAACGATTACGCCCTTGCTTTCGTTAAGCCAGATTCCAGCAAATATTATACGGTAGTGCTAAACATAACGAGAGATAACGTAACGTTTGAGAGAAGACAGATCGTAGGAAACGTTACAGGACTCCTACAAGACGTACTAAACCTGTTACCTGGAGAAGAAGTAACCGGTTATTCGCAGGACTTTATTATGACTTTAATATCCTTTGGCGGTTTAATCTGCCTTGCAGGGTTATTTAGCAAGAGAAACAGCAGAACTGGCGCACTCGCCTTCGCAATATGTGCAGGGCTCGTGTGGATTTTTGGCTGGCTACCCGTAAGCAGTGCCGTGATTGCCTTGATTGTTGTAATGGCGATATTAGGTAAGTTAGAGGAGGGATACAAGAAATGAGCAAGTTCTATCTGATTGCCGGGTTTATTTTCGTGTTTAACCTGATCATAGGAATGCTGAACGCGTTAGACTTAGGTTACAGCGCCATGCACGATCCTACTTGGGCAAATACTATACACGAACAGGTTCAATCCGCAAATCAGTACGGATCAAATCCCGTAACCGACGTATTTTACGCATTGGGTGACTTCGTTAGGAGCTTACCTTGGTTCATACAAGCTATGTTCTACGCTACGGTGCTCTTCCCAATCATGCTCAGTTCTTGGGGTTTGCCGAGCTTTATAGTTACAGGACTGACTGCGGTGGTCTGGTTCAGCTATCTCGCCGCCATAATCGAGTTTATAAGCGGTAGGAGCGTTGAGAGGTGATTTAAATGATAAATGGGACGATAGCCGAGAGTTTGATGAACCTGACACTTCAAGGAAAGTTTCTTCCTCTTACGATCAACCTCTGGAGCAACTTCATTCCCTTCGTGGTACTGTTAGTGTTCGGACTGATTCTCCTTGGGATATACATCTGGACCGAAGACAGTCTACTGCCCGCTCTGCTGTTGTTACTCTATTGGGCTGTAGCTCTATTACCGAGCACGCCGACGGAAATAAAACAAGCTATGCTACCCGAGCTCGCAAAACCGCTCCTCTACGTGTTCATAGCCCTGTCGTTTACTCCCGTTATTGTCAACCTGATATTGCGTAATAGAGGATACTGAGGTGGTTGGAATGCCGAAGAGGAGGAAATTGTATGGCAGTTTTTGGCTGGAACCCGAAGGGAACTACTTCGGGTTGAAAATTAACGGTAGGAAGAAGTTCGTTCATTCGGTTGATGATCTCCTCGACGAGATTGGTAAGGAATTGAGAAAATTGTTGAGGTGGTGAAAATGGGTAGGGAAAACGTGTATTTGGGTAAGAGAGTTCCAGATGTAGGGAAGAAGGGACTTGATAGCTTGAAAGAGGTTGAAGGGATAGCTAACGCGATACTGAGTGATTATGAGTATGGTAGAATACCAAGAAGGTTAGCCGCCACGAGGCTGAACCTGCTTAAGTTGGTGGTCATGAGAGATGAAGACTTCAGAGGAGCTAAGAGGAGGAAGGCTATAAAGGTCGTGGACGAGGCGAGAGAGAAGTTCAAAAAGATGAACAATAAAACTGGTAGATCCAAGTCTAAAGCCAAGCCAAAGTCTAAGAGGTCTACAGCCGGAAAAATCGCAGACTTCGAAATGCTCTGGAACTTATAAATTTCGACATTTGTAGTAATTCAGGGCCTTCTCGAGCAACTGGAACCCGTAAGATCCTGTTAGGTCCAGGTCACGAACCCAAACATAAACAAGGGTTATAAAATTCGCTTTCGGCTAAAAGAGGAAGAATAGGGTTGATTAGTCAATCGTCGAATTAGTTAATTCACTCAACCTGTGGACGTCCACGTGGATCTATCCTAAAATCTCTCCAATATTTGTCGTATATCTTTTTGAGTTCCTCTTCATCCTGAAAATCGTAATGCGTTAAATCAACATCCAAGCCTCTTGGAATTACAAACTCCTCGTCGCTGATAACGTGGCCCATCAATATCTTCTTAATGGCTGTAGGCATCCCCAAACGATCTGACTGTTGAGAGAAGAACTTACGCATGTGCTTCATCCTCAACTTGACCTTTCCAGCCCTCGTATTGAGCTTGGAAAAGTGATGATAAATAGACTTGGCGCTAAATGGTTTATCCTTCGGCTTAAGCTTGACTGCTGACAGATATTCAAGCAAAGCCTCTTGAGCCTCTAAATTGAAGAACGTAATTCGGTCTTCGTAATCCTTTGCTATTTCAGCCCTAACGAATATCGTCCTGTTCTCTACATCTACGTCCTCAAGTCTTAACTTATACAACTCTTCAGACCTTAATCCAGACGTTGCACACAACAACACCGCAGACTTCAACTTCAACCTGTAAGGGTCCTGAAGCTTATTATCAATCTCTTTGAGTAAGGCTCTAATGTGCTCCAGCTTTATGACGATTTTTCTTTTCTTCGGAACTTTCGGGATTTCTATTTTGTCGGCTAAGGGATGGTTTATGTACTTTAGAAATGCCCTTATGTAGATTATCCTCTTTCTGGCAGTGCTCGGAGCGTATCTACTTTTTAATCGGTTTATATAACTAATTATTTTTTCATCATTAAGCGTGTATGAAAGTTCAGCTAAAAAATTATCGACGGCGGTAGCATATCTCTTCTTTTCCTTATCAGAAATGTCTTTGAGCTTAATGAGTTTGAGGAAGTCGTGATATTGGGTGATTAGATGAGCGTGGTGCGGGGGGAGGGATTTGAACCCTCGAACCCCTACGGGAGGGGATCTTGAGTCCCCCGCCTTTGGCCTGGCTCGGCAACCCCCGCATCTCTTGCTAGCACCAAACTTAATAAAAACTTATCGCTACTTTTGCCAATGAAAATAAAGCCAATAGCGTTTGATTCGTTTGGAGCTAGGAGTATGTGTACCGCAATTGAGACGAAAGACGTGAAGATCGTTATAGATCCAAGTGTTGCTTTAGCACCAAAGAGGTTCGGTTTACCTCCACATGAGCTCGAGTTAAGAAAGAAGGAGGAGCTTTGGAGTAAGATTAAAGAAGAATTGAAGGATGCGGATGTCGTAATAATAACGCACTATCACTACGATCACCACAATCCTAACGAGCCAGAAGTGCTAAATGATAAAATATTACTCGTCAAGCATCCTAAGAATGCGATAAACTTCAGTCAGATGAGAAGAGCACACTACTTTCTGAGTTTACTCAAGGCAAAAGTAGAATTTGCCGATTCCAAGGAATTCGAGTTTGGAAATACCAGAATAGTTTTTTCAAAACCCGTTCCTCATGGCAAAGACTCAAAGTTAGGATACGTCCTCGAGGTTCTAGTAGAGGAGGACATCAAGTTTTTGTTTACATCGGACGTTGAAGGAATGCCTTTGAATGAGCAAGTTGAATTCGTAATTTCCTCGGATCCTGACGTGCTGTTTGTTGATGGTCCTATGACATACATGCCTCACATATTCGGTCGTAAACTGCTGGAGAAATCTCTAGAAAATTTAAATAAGATTCTGGAAAAAACTGGCGTTAAAGTTCTCGTATTGGATCATCATCTCCTCAGAGATCTGAACTGGAGAGCTAAAGTGGAAAATCTGTTGAAAAAAGCTGAAGAGCTTGGAGTTGATGTGAAATCCGCATCGGAGTTTGCTGGAAAACCAGAAAACCTCCTCGAAGCGAGGAGAAAGGAGCTCTATCAGAAGAGCTTGGATTGATAAGTTTTATCTACAGCAAAGAACTCTGCTGCTACCCTACTTACCTTATCAACGAATTCTTTAGGTGTGTAGACACCTAACATCAAACTGTTCTTCTCAGCTTCTCTCAAGGCCCTAACCAGACTTGACACCTCGTCAAGTCTCTTCATCTCCCCGCCAACCAAAACTAGAGCCTCGAATTCTTCACCATTTGCAAGCTTAGGTATATCAACGATTACATATTTTTCATCGACACCAGCTCTCTCCGCAATTTCTCTCTCCGCATTACTGGGATCAATTCTGTTTAAGTTGACTCCAACTCTTTTGATCTCAACGTATAACGCTCTCTTAAACAGTTTCCTGTTGAGAAGTCTTTCAACTACGTCTTTGGGATAGCCACCGCTCGCTTTGAGGAAATTTATGGTTGTAAAGTCGTCCATGTGAAAAAGTTCTCTTGGCTTTAAGTTTCCTTCTTCTATACAGAACTCCAAAGCTTTTTCGAACATCTTCCTCGCTATTCTGCAAACGTGATGGTAGTAAACTGTCGTATACATTAAAAACCTCGAGATAAGGAGAGATTCGGCAGATCTTAAACCTCCAGCGTCTATAACGATCTTCTTGTCGACAAAAACTATCTTGTTTATCAGTCTTTGTGCATCAAAAACACCGTGAGCAACTCCCGTGTAATGTGAATCTCTCATAAGGTAGTCTATTCTATCTGCATCTATGTCTCCTTTTACGACGTTGCAGTCTGAGAGACCTTTGATATGAGCGATCATTTTCCTAACGTTAAATCCCAGATCTCTCAAAACGTCTTTTATCTCGCCTTTCCTTAGCACGACTTCGACATTCTCATGATTGAGTCCCAAACGTCTCTCAACAACGGATTCGCTACAGTGTGAAAAAGGTAAGTGAGCTATGTCGTGTAGGAGGGCTGAAGCTACGATCTCCATCTTTTCATCTTCGTCAATTTCCATCCTTTCGACAAGACGTCGTGCAATCTCCATAACTCCCAAAGAGTGCTCAAACCTCGTGTGATTTGCACCGGGAAAAACAAGATTTGCAAAACCTATTTGGGAGATCCTCCTGAGTCTCTGGAATTCTGGTGTATCAATTATTTTGATCATCCAGTCCTCTATCTTAAGCAATCCATGGATTGTGTCCTGTATAAGTTTCACAATACGATTGTGCGTTAATTATTAAAATCCTTTGCGATAGCTTTTTTAAACGGTTGACTTTCCTAAGCTTGAGGGGCCGTAGGGTAGCCTGGTTATCCTCCCGGCTTTGGGAGCCGGTGACCCGAGTTCAAATCTCGGCGGCCCCATGACTATTTCAGAAATATCACATTTCCCCTACCCTTCTTATACTTCTCTATATACCCTCTCCTCTCTAGATCCGTTAAAGCTAAGCTGAGCTTTGCCTCAGACCAACCCAATTTTTCTCTGAGCTCTTTCTGAGTAGCTCTACCACCTAAACTCTTTAACAGTTCCAGAACTTGCATTAAATCTTCTGGAAGTTCGCTCTCTTTGGATACTTTTTCAAGGCTTTTACGCCCCCTGATACGCCACATCACCAACGCCAAAACGAGTATGAGTGCACCAAGAACTGGGAAGATGTAATTGATGCCGTTGTTTCCAGTATCCAAGTTGAATTCCGGTTCTGTAAAGTTGATTTGATATTCAAGGTTCGGAAACAGTATCAAATCCAACCTGTACGTTCCGTTACCCTTCACAACTATCGTCTCGTTACAACTTAACTCCCTATCCACGCTGTAGGCTTTAATTTCATAAACACCCTCTGGAACGACAAACTCGTAAGTTCCGTTTTCAGCTACAATCCTTTGGACAGGCGTAGTATTTATTTCCACCACAGCTTTTATCTCCTTTAATTCCCACGAGTATACTTCACCTTTTATGATCGCGGAGTTAACTGGTACGATCAATACAGTAAGTAGAAATGCTGTCATGATGACCCTGAAACACTTCATTAGAAATTAAATGCACGTTTTGTTTTTTAAGTCCTTCTACATCTCTAAAACGTTTTTAACTTTAAAAAGCTTAGATAAAGCTTTGTAAAGAGTCATAAAGCTTTATTAAAGCTTTAATCGATTAAGATCGAAAGAATGCTTATCTTCTTTAGGGTTCAAGTAAAGTAACGGATGAGGTGGTGCAACGTGAGATGGTTGGCGTTGGTGATGGTAGTGCTGTTGGTGATGCCTACAGCGATGGCAAAGATGTCTTTAAGTGTAAGTGAACAGGGACACATGGGCGTAAATGCGGGTGAGCAGGGCTACATGGGTGTAAATGCTGGTGGACACGGCCATGTAAACATGAGCGTCGGATATGGCCACATGAATGTAAATGTAAGCGCGGGCGTGGAGGCTAATGGTAGCACGAGCACCGTGAGTACGGGAGGCACCGTAGAAGGTAGTGTCAGCATTAACAACAATACCGTTACAGTTGGCGTAAAAGAGAGGCACGAAATTAATGTCGGTGGTAGTACTACGACGCCAACATCGGGTAAAGTTAGATACGAGCACGAGTACAGGCATAAGGTAAGCATCAAAGAAGAAAACTGGATCAAGAATAGAGAAGAGAGAATTAGACACATAAACGAAATCAGGCACGAAATAAAGAAGAAGATAAGGGAGAGATTGGAAGAGTTTAAGAAGAAGTTTGTGCATATTGAAGAGAAGAGGGAGGCGAGAAAGAAAAATATGGTTAACAGCATGAAAATGTACGAGGAGTATAGGAATTTGTATCTCAAGATGGGATTGAACAGCAAGGAGGGATTCAAATACGCCAAGCACTTCGTGTATCACGGTGGATATGCATGTATCAACTTCTTTATGCTAATCAGAAGTGATATAGAGATGTCCAATCTGCCAAACAAGGACGAAATCCTGCAGGAGATCGACAGCTACATTTCGGCACTTGAAGAAAAAATCAATGCGATAAACAACTCTACAAGTCCGGAGGAGTTAAGGAGTGCTACCAGAGAATTGAGAGATCTTTGGAATGAAATAAAGCCGAAGATAAGGTTGTACACACAACTGACAATAGTTGCAAAGCTTGAGAACGTCTTAGATAGAGCTGAGATGATTGGCATGAACCTGACTGCTACGGTACAAGATTACAACGTCTCTGAGCTTGAGGATCTACTGAGCGAGTACTTTGCACACATCGACAATGCAAGAAATTACTTGAACGAGGCTGTTGAAAGAATTGAGAGTGGAGAAGATGCTATGGACTATATCATGGAAGCGAGAGCGGAGATTAATGAAGCCTTTATGGTACTCAAAGATATATACAGGGAGTTATTCAAAGTGAGAGCTCAGCCGTTGTCCTTGGGAAACAGGACGGGTGAGTTTTGGGTAAGAATGAGCGGCTACTCGGATGTCAGTGGTAAATGTATAGTGCACATAAAGGGCAACGCTACAGTGGTAGTAACTCCTAAGTCTGCTGTCATTACGACTGTAGGATTTGAGAAAGTAAGCGAAAACAACGAAACGGTAACTTACTCAGGCACAGGAAACATCGTAGTAAAGGGTAATGTAACTGTAAGTGTCGAAGGAAACTACACGATGTTCGTCAAGGGCGTCGCAAATATATACTTGGACGGTGAGGGAGTTTACAAGGTAAAGCCCTTGCCAGAAGAGAAAATGGGTGAATTCGAGCTTAGCGGTGAAGAAACGATTGCAATAGGTGAGTGATATGAAAAGGCTTGTAATAGTTGGCATTGTAATGCTGGCTCTAATAACGCTAGGATGCGTCAGCGAAAAGAAAGTCGAAGAAGAGGTTACACCAGCGGAAACTACACCACCTACTACAGTAACACCTCAGATCACTGATATAGGCGTAAATGAAACAGAGATAGATGAACTGATCGAGTACATGAACGAGATAGAAAATATCAGTTTTGACATATAATTTTATTTAATCTTTTATTCTCTTCTTACAGAAATCGTAAAATCGTAGCTACTTACAACTTCTGAATTTTCTTAGGCGATTGTTGTAGAAAGAAGTATGATTTTAGACGGGGGAGTGGGGCCGGTGGGATTTGAACCCACGACCAGCGGGTCTCTTCGGTCAGAGCTCCAACGGGTCATCACACTTCAGCAGACCCATTGGTCATCACACCGCTGGAGCCCGCCGCGCTTCCTGGCTACGCCACGACCCCACTCAAGTCATACTAATGTTCTCAAAATATAACGCTTACGCTATGAGGTAATGGAAAAGATTTGAAAAGTTACTCCTCTTCCTCCTCAGGAATTTCTATTAATCCCTCTTCTATCTCTTTTATGACATCCTTCGGATGCTTGCCTTCAACGGTTACCCCCATTGAGACACATGTTCCTAGAACCTCCTTTACAGCCGATTTCAGTGTGTAGCTAAGCATTTGCTTCTTCTTAATCTTTGCAATCTTTATGACTTGATCCATGGTCAAGTTGCCAACCACTTCGTGCTTGGGCTTGTGCGCTCCTTTCTCGATGCTCAGTTCCTTCTTTACCAAAGCCGAAACTGGTGGGACTCCTACTTCTATCTCAAAGCTTCTGTCTTCCTTGACTATTATTTTGACTGGCACAGGTAGTCCTTCGAAGTCTTTAGTAGCCTTGTTTATAGCATCTACAACCTGCTTTACGTTCAAGCCCAATGGACCTATGGCTGGACCGAGGGGTGGTCCGGGAGTCGCTTTACCGCCAGGAACCAAAACCTCAACAACCTGCATATCACTCACCTCTCTCAATCACCCTAACGTGATCGGCTTTGACAGTTATCGGTATTGGAACTACAGCTTCTACCAACTCAACAGTAATCTCATTCTTTGAAGGATCTACTCTCCTAACTATCGCCTGCTCACCCTTAAATGGACCGGCTATTATCTCGACCTTATAACCCTCCTTGATCTGCTCAACAGCTCTCTTAGGCGTTAAGAAGTGCTCAACTTCTTTAAACGGTATTTCACCACTCAAAATTCCCCTAGCATGGGGAATTCCCGTTATCGCTCTTCTAACGTTTTGAATATCTTTAGCTTCAACTAGCACGTAACCCCTCAACTCCTTTGGAGCTAGTATCGAGTAGACTTCAAGATTGTACTTTTTCACGGCTAACTCCATTAGATTTGCGACTATCCTTTCCTGATTCACCGTCGTCTTTACTGCAAAGAACTTCCCCATCATCTCACCATCTTTGGCAATATTTCCATCAATACGTATATTACGAATCCTACGAATCCCACTACGAACATTACAGCCATCGATATCTTGGCGGTGGTCAGGAATTCATCCCGGTCGGGCTTTCTAGCCATTTTCAGGACGTTTATGTACTCTCTGATTTTCGCTTGAAAGTCCATGCTTCGCATAGTCCGATCTATATTTAAACGTTACCTCCGAGCATCTCAGCTATCTTGGTACTCGAAAAGACTTTATTACCTTTCTTTGTTTTGATATCTTTTGCGATATACCTTAAAATTGACTCAATCTTGATCAATTAGATAATTTCCAGAATGGAAAAAAATATATATAGAAGCAATATAGATAGTTGTTATTGGGTGATGTGTATGGTTGAGGAACTGAACGAGAAGGATGAAAGAATAGTCCAGTTGCTGATAGAGGCTGGTCTAAACAAGAACATCGCAAGAGTCATTGTTTACTTGTCAAAGGCAGGAGAAGCTATATCCAGAGAAATAGAAAGAGCAGCAAATCTTAGACAGCCAGAGGTCAGCTTAGCTATGAAGGAGCTTAAGGAGAAGGGATGGGTTAAGGAGAGGGAGTTAAAGAAGAAGGGCAAGGGTAGACCTTTGAAGAGCTACAAACTAACCATGGATTTGAAGGAGATAGCCAAGATGCTCATAGAAAAGAAGAGGGAAGAAATAAGGAAGATGGAAAAGGATTTAGAGGAACTCGAAAAGCTTGTAGGCTTGAAGTAATTTATTTAATTTTCTTCACAATTTTTGGACATGCTGTACTTCGGTGTAATTGGGCACCCGATAGGACACTCTGCATCGCCTATAATGCATAACACGGTGTTTAGGACCCTTAACATAGACGCGATATACCTTCCTTTCGATGTTAAGCCTGAAAACCTGAAGGATGCTGTTTATGGGGCAAGAGCTCTGGGATTTAAGGGTTTAAATGTCACAATCCCTCACAAGGAGGAGATCACAAAATACGTTAAGCCTGTCGGACTTGCAGAGAGGATAGGAGCAGTAAATACCGTGGATGTTCCAAAGCTTGAAGGTTACAACACCGATGCAATCGGCGCTCTAAGGACGCTCGAAGCTTACAATGTCGATTACGAGGGTAAAGTTGTTTTAATAGTGGGGGCAGGAGGTGTCGCAAGGGCTATCGCTTTCGCCTTGGCCGGTAAGTCTACTTTGATAATAACCAACAGAACGGCATCGAGAGGTCTGAAGCTGGCAGAAGATGTCAGGAAGTACGGTGAGTGTATATTTTATCCCTACGAAAGAGTTGAAGAGCTTAAAGGTAAGTTCGACATACTCATTAACTGCACACCTTTAGGTATGAAGGGTTTTGAGGAGAAGTTGCCCGTCCCAGAATCTCTGATAGAAAACGTAGTAGTCTTCGACACAGTATACAATCCAATTGAGACACCTCTAATTAAGCTGGCTAAGAAGAGAGGTTGCAAGGTCATCTACGGCTTGGATATGCTTGTTTATCAAGGCGCTGAAGCTTTCAAGATTTGGTTTGGTTTCGATCCGCCGATATTGGTTATGAGAGATGCCGTCGTGGAGTTTCTGAGGCAACATTTATAAATTGAGTTTCTACCCTTAGAGCATGGTCGAGTTCAAGGTCGTCATATCAGATCCAAAGACTGGGAGAGCCTATCAAAAGGTCGTTAGCGGGGCTAACGCGAACAAGCTAATAGGAAAGCAGATCGGTGATGTGATAAACGGAACGCTCGTAGATTTACCTCCAGACTACGAACTTCAGATAACTGGAGGCAGTGATAAGGATGGATTTCCAATGAGACCAGATCTACCGGGGAGCGGAAGGAGAAGATTATTGCTTTCTGGAGGAGTAGGCTACAATCCGAAGGAAAAGGGAGTTAGAAGGAGAAAGACCGTTAGAGGGAGGGTAATCTCGGCAGACATAGTTCAAATAAACATGAAAGTCGTCAAGCACGGAAAGATACCTCTTGAGGAGTTTTTCAAGAAGGAAGAAGGTGAGCAAGAGTAGCCATGGGCTTGCTAGATGACAAAAAAAGGGCCAGAACTTTTTACAAATACTTCTCCAAGATCTACGACTTAGTTAACCCCTTCTTCTATTCTGAGGAAATGCGTAAGACTGTAGTTGACATGGCCGAAATTGATGAGGGTGATCTTGTCTTAGAAGTTGGTTGCGGAACGGGTTTCACGACATATGAAATTGTTCGAAGGGTTGGTGAAGAGAATGTTATTGCAGTTGATCTAACGCCAGAGCAAATGGTTAAGGCTATTGCTAGATTTCCCAAGGCAAACTTTCTAAGGGGAGATGCAGAAAACTTACCCTTTAAGGACAACACGTTTGACGCTTCAATCTCGGCTGGTAGTATAGAATATTGGCCTCATCCAGTCTTAGGAATTCAGGAGATGGCAAGGGTGACAAAGCCGGGTGGCAGAGTAGTGATATTGGCACCAAGAAAGCCAGATAATCCAATATTTAGAAAGTTTGCGGAATCCATAATGCTGTTCCCCTCAACACAGCAATGTGTCGCTTGGTTTTTGAAAGCAGGTCTTGAAGATATAAGATACGTTGAGATGGGACCCTATAAATTCTGGAGCAAACTCGTTGTTATAATATCAGGTAGGGTTCCTTGAAAAAGGATAAATTCACAATTCAACAACTTTAAGCATGCTCTACCAGTGTAAGGTGTGCGGTTACATCTACGACGAAAAAGAGGGTTGCCCTTGGTTTGAAAAGTTTGAATTCGTATGTCCAATTTGCGGAAATAATGAATTTGAAAAACTCGAGTAATCAACGCTTCAGTATTTTTATACCATCTTTGCTACCGAGTATTACTTCATCTACGTTGCAGAATATACCGTTTTCAACGATTCCGGCGATTGCATTCAGGCTTAACTCAAGCTCTTTTGGATTTTCAATCTCATCGAAATTGCAGTCAATTATGAAATTTCCGTTATCTGAAATAACCGGGCCAAGCTTTCCGCTACCCTCTCTCAGCTTACAGATCCCACCCATCTCCTGCAATTTCCTTACAACGTGTCCGTAGGCAAAAGGAATGACCTCTATAGGAACGGGCATGCTCAACTTATCAACAAACTTTCTCTCTTCAGCAATTACAATGAACCTCTTTGAGGCTTGAGAGACAATCTTTTCCCTTGTCAAAGCTCCTCCACCGCCCTTTATACAGTTAAGATTTTTGTCAATCTGATCGGCTCCATCTATGCAGAGATCGAGCTCTGAATACTCAAATAAGTCTACAATCCTTATCCCGGCCTTCAGAGCTAGAAAGTGAGACTGGTAAGAGCTCGGAACACCGTAAACTTCCAAACCCTCTTTCTTTATCCTTTCACCCAACTTCTCCAGAAATACAGCTATTGTCGTTCCGCTTCCAATTCCCAAAACCATGCCATCCTCAACAAGCTTTACTGCTTCTTCAGCAACTATCTCCTTCTCATTCATTTAACCACCTCTCTAAGCTCTTAAAATCAACTTCAGCTGTCAAATCGACGCTTATAGGTGTCACACTAACATAACCGTTCTTCAAAGCGTGAATATCCGTTCCTTCCTCAGCATCTTCAATCTCAATGCCGTAGATCCAGTAATATTCCCTTCCACGAGGGTCGTACCTCTTCTCAACCCTCGTTCTGTAGAGTTTTCTCGCCAATCTAGTGACAACAATCCTTTCATCGACAGCCTTTGATGGAACGTTCACATTCAGAACGTCCACACCTTCTGGCAATCCATCTTTTAAAACTTTACGAGCAATCTTCCTTAAAACTCTCTTAGCCAAGCTGAAGTCGAACTCCTTGGGAAATACTTCAAACTTTTCGTGATCTGGCATTTCGAGAGATATAGCTATTGCCTTACTACCCTGCGTAGCGCCCTCTAAGGCCGAGCAAACTGTTCCTGAAGTTGTTACTGCTTCAGTTGACAAGTTTTCACCTAGATTTATTCCTGAAACTATCAAATCCGGAATTTCACCAATGACCTCATAAATTCCTAAGATGACTGCATCCGTCGGTGTTCCGTCTACAGCGTAAACTTCCATACCGTTTACGTGGACTTTGTGCATTCTTATGGGAGTCATTATCGAGATACTTCTCCCAACTCCACTCTTCTGAATCATTGGAGCGACTACGTAAACCTCTCCCAAATCCTTCAAAGCGTCGTAACTCGCTCTCAACCCCAGTGAATACAGTCCGTCGTCGTTTGTAATCAGAATTTTCGGTTTCATTGGATTTCAATCTTCTTAAGTTTCTTCTCCTTCTTCTCCTCAATCCTCTTGATACTCTCATCTATTAAGCATCTTAAAGCCAGCAAAATTTCTTTGTAAGCATTCGCCATGTGCTCTTTGAACTCGTTCGGGACAATTTCATCCGGTGTTGGTATTCTTATCCTAATCTCCTTCATGAATCAAGATTTTACTCAGACGTTTAAAAGCTTATCACCTCGAAGTTCATGTAGGGATACTTCATGTCTTCAACCCACTTCAAAGTTCCTCTAACTCTAACATTTTCAACTTCTACAACTACTTCCGCTTTTAGCATCTCCGGTGAAAGCGTTGTGTATCCAAACTTTGATATATTCCTCTTTAGAACATCTCTAACAATCTCAACTTTTGCATCAATCACAAACGGCTGTAACTTTACACAGCTCTCAATTGCCCTTTCCACAATATCTACATTCTCAAATCCAACTGGAATTCCTATAAACTGATGAAACAGCGCGCCCAACTTTATTCCCAATTCGAAGCATGCTCTGCAGATCATAACCTAACCTTGAATATGGGACTTATAATGTAGGCTAGAGTTAGGATTAGATTTATATATATTAACGTATCCAAAAATAAGCTTAGCAAGATAATCACTCCAACAATAGCTAAAACAACTTTGTTTCTCACCTTGACGTATCTAACGCCGCTTACCATCAATATCGAGAGTATTAAAGCAACTGCGTAAATATGCGGAAAGTCTGCGATAATCAGGCATGCAAAGAATAGGGCTGAAGCTGTTGTTGGTAATCCCAGAAAGTCTTCATACCTTAGTACGTTGAACCTCGCGAGTCTGTAAATGTTTGCCAGAAGGTATGGAATTGAAACGTAAAGCAGATTCATTTTGAAGAGTATCAGAGATGGTAGAACTCCAAATGATACGAGGTCTGCAAGAGAATCCAACTCTCTACCCAAATCGCTACCTCCTTTTTTCCTTGCAACAAATCCGTCTATTCCGTCCATCAAAACTGAGATCATTATAAACTTAGCAGCTAGGATCAGATTGCCGTTTGAAGCAACGCATATTCCCAAGAATCCAAATGTAGCGTTGAGTAATGAGAACACATCGGCGAATCTAAGCCTTGACTGCAATCGTCTCACCAGCCTTTACTCTATCACCGACTCTCTTAACAAACTTAAAGCCTTCAGGGATTTCAATTACAACTCTTGAACCCATAACAATCATACCTATTTTTTCACCCTTTCTAACCCTTTCACCCTCTTTGACAAAGCAGATTATCCTTCTTGCAAGAAAACCGGCAATCTGAACAACTTTAAATGTTCCATGATCGGTCTCTATGTATATCTCGTTTCTCTCTGAATTGGTATGCCTCATAAAAGCTGGAAGCTTTGATCCCTTACTGTAAACAATTTTTCTAACAATCCCATCAACCGGACTTCTATTTACATGGCAATCAAAGATACTCATGAAAATTTCAAGTCTTCTATCATTAACGTAGTCTATCTTCCCATCGGCTGGCGAAACTACCCCGTCCTCAATACCTCTGTCAGGATCTCGAAAGAATAGGATGGTTAGTGCTATTATAGGTAGCAGGATTATCAGTAAGTAAGGGCTGAGAAGAGCTAACGGTAGTAAGAGAAATTCCAATGCGATAAACTTTAAGCCCTGCTTAACGATCATTTCTAATCACCTTCTCAACTTCCCTCTTTAGATTGACTATCAAGTTTTCGAGTTCTGGCAGTTCCCTGAAGACTAAAAGTGTTATGACTATGAGCGATATCAATGCTAAAAATTTCGCCACAATATGGTGTGCAATGTAGAAGCTGTTTTCACCAAACCAGCTATATCCGTAAGATGCGAGCACAAAAACGTTCCTGAACAGGTTTAGAACGTATATAACTGGAACAGAAACCAAAAATGCCTTTACCTTTCTGCTTAAATCAGCTCTGACGCCAAAACAAGCCCCAGCAAATAGAGCCATACTCTCTATACCTGTGCACGGCAGTATTATTTCGACACCCTTACCGTTAAGCGTAATTTCATTCCAGCTCAATCTATTAAACTCAAAACCGAGAAGTTTGCCCAAAATAAGTGTTTGATCAGTTACAATTTTTATTAGAGCTATTCTAAGAGGTTCGTACAGTTCAAATGGAAAGTAAAATGCTATAGCGAGTAAGGAAAATCTCGTCGTTTCGACCATTACATCTAAGTTTCCTTTCAAGGTGGTGTATCCCAACAGGGAGAAGAAGAGAAAGGCTAGCGTAAACACCGTGACGTTAAAGTAATCTTTGATTTCGAGAAAGTATGGTACATTTTGAAAGAATGCTAAGCCTGTTAGAAGCCAAGCGATAAAGCCCACAAACCTCTTCTTGCTAACTATGAATGCCAACATTAGAAGTGATGATATCACTATCAGCATCCTCAGGAAGTTCTCAAGAGGATTTTAAAACTTTCTACGCATTCTATACTCTACGAACAACTCCTCGATTTTATCGAGCTTTTTCTTCCTTATTTCTTCAACTTTGGTCCTGTAAACTCTTTCAAAGCTTTCAGCGTTAACTAAGGCAAAAGTCTCGCTTTCAATAATGTCTATTTCATCTGCAGATATGACGGGGATCTCCCTCTCCTCTAAAATCGACTTTGCCAAGTGGGACATCTCATTCTTAACTATGACAGCTTTAATTCTTTTCTCGCAGAGGTACTCAGCGTTACTCTTACCACCGCAGCTTGCATCACGTATTAACACTACATCTCCTTTATTTATTCCAAGTTCTCTTTCAAGCTTGTCTATTTCTTCTTTCGTGAATTTTCTGAGAACCTTTACCTCCATCCATCCCTTAAATTCCAATAACTTCATCTTTCTAATTCTCTCGATCTCCTTTTCAAGCTCTTCAATTCTTTTATCTCTCTCTTTTAGAGCCTTTCTTAGCTCTACTATTTCACTCTGCAAAGACCTGACCAAGTTGTCTCTTCTAATTCTCTCGTAGCTTTCTTTGGACATCTCAACTATCTTACTTCTCAACTTCTCAATTTTTTCACTCAACTCTTTTACCTTCCTTCTGAGAAGTTCATTCTCCTCTCTAAGCTCTTCAATTATCTTAAGGTTCATTGTTGGAGTTACAACTTTTTCTTTCTTCTCGACTTTCTCTTCTTTTTTCTCTTTCTCCTTGTCTATGATATTCTTTAGAGAATTACCCCTTATAACTTCGGCTTTAACAAAGTCTACATCCAATCCGGCAGGAACTCTCTTCTCAATATTCTTTATCTTGTTCTTGAAAGTGTTGTAGGCGGATATGGCTACAGCTATTGCATCCCTCTCATGGTCGTTTAAGTAGCAGTAGCCCGATGTTATCTGTCTCTTCTTCTCAACACTCATATCCTCTCTGGGAGTCCATAAAACGGCATTAAATGAAGCTTTAAGCTTTAGGACTAGTTCCGGCGGATTGGATTTGTCAGTTGCAACGACAACGGGCTTTCCTACAGACGTTATATAATCGATGATCTCACCGTAACTCCATCCCTTCTTACTCTTTACATCTAAGAAATTCCCGTTTAAGTCTACCATTGCAACAGCCGTCGTAGTTCCAGGATCTATTCCAACTATAACGAAAGGCTTGGACTTTCTCAGTGGAATGAATTCTATCTTTTCCTTCTCAACAGCTTCAACCTTCACTTGAACATCTCCAAATCTGAAGGAGTTTATTGGAATCGAGCTTTTAGGTGCGTTTACAACAAGAACTCCCTTCGAGATTCCACCGTAACCGCTTTTGACACTCTCAACGTACTCTAAGCCAAGCTCATCGAGCTTGCTTTTTATCTCGTTGAAAACCTGCCTTACGGAGTTATGTACCTTCCTCTTGTACTTCTTCTGCCTCCAACCACCCCTTCCAAGACTTCTGTTTCTTGAAACTGTTATTATCGTTCTGTCCATGAATACAGAGACTTCTTCACCAACCCCAAGTTTTGCCAAGTACGCGCAGGCTTTTGCTTCATCAACCGGGTTTCTTGGATTTATCGTTAGCCCAAACCTTTTAGCTAGCACGGGGAGGGGATACTTTCCAGCGACTTGAACAAGCTTGGTTGTTGAAGGAGCCTGTCTCAAAAACGTTACGAGCTCTTCCTTCGAATCAAACAATTCGAAGACATTATCAACTGCTACAATCTCGGGTTTGTACCTTCTGATAAGTCTGAAGAGCTTTATCTTTGAAACTATCTTTTCATCCTCATGCTCAAGCACGAACAACGCATATCTGTTATTCCCGACGATGTCTACGCCGAAGGTTACCACTTTAATTGTGTAGGTCAGTATTGTTGATATTGGTTTTGGTGAAACAATAGATGCGGCCGCCGGGATTTGAACCCGGGCAACGGGCTCGGGAGGGTTGTGGTCACAATATTACTAGTAATGCTGTGGTCACAATCATCGGACCTGCAATTGTGACCACAAAGAAGATCCGCAGGTACCGACCTGTGGACACAAAGTCTTAAATTTTTGCGTTGATTAGGTTACCTTATGGTTACGGTTACGCTTAACAAGGATGTAGTAGAAAAGTTGGAAAGGATCAGAAGAGAAGGAGAAACGCTTAACGATGTAATAAAAAGATTAGTAGAAACTTACGAGGAGCTTGAGGATTATATTGACGAAAAATGGGAGAAGCTTCAAAGAGATAAGGAGAAGTTTATAGACCTTGAAGATTACGCATCTTCGAGAGGTCTTTGAATGTTCTCGGTTTTGATCCATCCTGACGTAGCCAAATTTTTAGACAAGTTATCCGAAGAAGACAGAAGAAGATGTGTTGAAGCTTTAAGAAGGTTAAAAGAAGATCCTTTTACTCCTCATCCCGGTGCGGACATAAAGAAGTTAAAAGGTAGAGATAAAACCATGTATCGATTGAGAGTCGGAGATTTCCGATTCGAATATTTCGTTGAAGGTAATACTGTTTACGTGGTAGAAGCTTTTAGGAGAGGTAGAGGTTACAGGTAAAGTTGTGTCCACAATTACAGGACCTGCGGTTGTGACCACAAGCGGACGTCCTCCAGATTGTTGTGTCCACAAGTTATATAACAGGCTTAGAATTTGGTCCAATCGACTTTTTGTGACCACAAATTGGGGGGTGTTATAAGACTTCCCAACCTCGAATTTCGCACGAGACGAAAAATACATAAAAATTTGATAAAAATAGAGCTTAGAATAAACCGCTCAAAATCTCTTCTATTCTCTTCATTACGAGTGGATATACTTTATCTGCCCGACGTAGGAGTTCCAAATAGTATTCACCCTCTACCGATTTACCAATATCGCCGGGACGACCCATTATGAAGCTCCTAACGTCTTTATCTTTCTCAAAGTCTGCGAGGACGTTATTAAACCACTTTCTGATGTACTTTGACGTTACGAGTCGTCCACTTTTGGCTTTATACGTTATCTTCTTTGTTTTTACCGTTTCTTCCGATAATTTCATTCTCCTAATCTTCTTTGCAAGCCAAGTGGGCATATATATCCAGAATCCCTCTTTATGACCCATTGTCAAGTGTCCTATTTCGTACCTTGCAAAATCGTCCGTATACACGAGATACGTGGGATCCCATTCTTCGAGCATCCTGAGGACGTGCCTCAATCTGGCACCGCTGAAGGCTATTATTAACGCCACTAAGTAATACTCCTCCGCTAGGTTCCTCTTGTAATACTCAAAACCTTCTCTAACGTCCTCATCGGTAGGTATTATCTTGTCACCCTTACCCTTTTTGATGGGAACAGCCTTTCTTATCTCTTTAGCGGTTTCGTGGCTGATTAGCTTCTTCTCCTCTAAGTAATTCACCAGATTTCGAATAGCCTTGGCAACGTTGTTAGCTGGTCTGCTCTTGTACAACTGGATCAAGGACTTGGGTGTAATCCCGTCTAATCCCTTCAGAATGTGGAGGTATCTCTCCGCTGTTTCGAGGCTAATTTTATCTTTAAGCCATCTCTCAAAGTCTTCCTTGAGTTCTTCATATTTCAAGGGCTTTGGATCGTAGAATTCCTCTTTTCCTGTTAGGAAGTCGTATAGTTTCACTTCTAAGAACGTTTTTAAGTCTATTCCGTGTTCCACTGCCTTTTTCAGCAACTTCTCGTCTATCTCCAACTCTATTTTCACCCTTTCATGGGTTTATTATTACTAAATATAAGGTATTATAATTTCTGAGTCAAGAAAAACTTGACTCAAAAGTTTAATAGATAGCATTACTTAAAAAGAAGGGAAGGATTATAAATAAATATCACCGTACCAAAGGAGGTTAAAACGCCAGGGTTTGAGGTTATTGCTGGACTTATAGCGTTAGGTAGTAGTATTTAGGTTAAAAGGACTAAAAAATAGAAATTTTTGGACTTATACAGTTTTTTAACGGCTGATTTAACTACATCGTACGCAAGATTACCAAAGAATACTCTACTGGCAACTATTCCAATCAGCTAAAGATCAAACTAGTTCATTACTTCCACCTCACAACTTTATAGCCTCTCTCCTCCAACAGCCTGACTATCTCCCTCTTGCTGACCTTCCCATCTATAACGAGTCTGATCACTGTTCTTCTGCCGAGCTGTCTAAGGAATAAATTGTCAAAAATCAAGTAACCCATAGCTGTCAACGCAAGCAGGAACCCTGTAACCTTGACAACAGTAAAACAAACGCTGAACGGATCAGGCATCGCTATCAACCTCCTTCAGCTTTTCCTTAATCTCCTTAAGCCTGTTCTTGAAATGCTCAAGCAGATCGGCGGTCGGCTTATACTTCTCCTTGAATGCTTCTATCAGTTCCTCATCGCTCTTTGACAGTAGATCTCCGATTGTGTAGATGCCCAGGCTTCTGAATATTGCAAGCTCCGTATCATCTTCTGCAACCGTCTCGATTCCCTTTTTCCGGACCTGATAGCAGAACCATTCCCTCTGCTTCTCCCTGACGATCTTCTCAACGGCTTCCTGAATCCTCTCCTCTTCGGTCTCGATGGCCGGCTTCCTGTAACGTAAGATCAGATAAAACGTCAGTATGGGCCAAAGCCATCCTGTCCAATAGGTGAACTGAACGTAATACTCATCCACCTTGTTTTCTACGTCTTCCCAAGTTATCGGTCTCCTTTCAAGCTTTGCAAGCTTCTCCTTAAGCCTCTTGTTTTCTTCCCTCAGCTTCTTAATTTCCTCCCTTAAGATTTCATTCTGCTTCCTCAAGTCCTCAACCTGCTTCTGAAGGACTTTCACAAGCTCTTCAAGAGTCATGTTCGTTTGATTTGCCGGTGTCGGAGTTGGTGTCGGTGTAGGTGTCGGAACGGGAGTAAGCGTTGGAATTGGTGTCGGAGTCACGTTAATGCTCAGATTTAGATTCGTCTGATTCAGAGTCTGATTGACTGCCGTCTCGTTTACCGTGACGTTCCCTGCAACCGCTAAACCAACCAACATAAGCAAGCTAAACAATATCAAAAGTATCCTCATATTTCTCAAACCTCCTAAACTCTTTTACAAAATCAACCGGAGTGAATTGGCCTTCCCTTGCCTTCCGGCTCATCGGAGGACGAACCATGATTTTTTGGCATGTCAGCATGTTGTGAAAGTAAGCGTAGGACTTGCCCAATCGTCTAAGCTCATGCGGCTCGATTCCAAGCATTTTCGCAATCTCTTCAGACCAGCTTCTCTTAAAGAACCGCTCAGTCATCTGTTCCTTAACGACCTCATCTATATCCTGCCAACTCTGGAAGTCGAGAGTCCAAGCCAAATGCTGGGCTCTGCTTATCCTTGCATAGATCTGAAGCTGAGCTCTCGCTCTTGTCTGGTATCTTGACAAGCTGTCAAGCAAGTCTTTGCTACGGCTTGGAGCAAAGAGGTTGGCATCTGCAACGAAGAAGCTCAAAATACGATCATGTGGCATATCCTTCCAAGTCTCATAGATGGCGCTGAGATAAATCAGCGAGCAGACGAAACGGTCTAGGGGATCGTCAACGAATGCGAAAGTAATTATGCTGATGTAATCTCCACTCAGAACTTCTCTCAGGCTGTAACCCTCATCTGAAATAAGATTCAGGTTGGCTATGTAGAGAATCTTTTGGGCTGTAGCTTTCATATATCCGGGAACATCTTCTCCTTCGAGAACATCTTTGAGCTCTTCTAAACTTCCAGCATCCTGCAGATATGCTGTGAGCAGTAGTCTCTCTACTGGACCGCTCGGAAGAATCTTCGGGATAAGATTAAGCAACTCATCTTCGGTGAGCTTTATCGGCTTGAAGAACTTTTCAGCCTCTGGATACTTCTCGACAAATTTCTGATATTGCGGTGTGTTTGGAGTATATGCGATTGTTCTAATCGGCTTAGGCTCAAGATCGAATTCATTTTTCAGGACTTTAATCATTTCTGGATCGTCATTTGGTAGATTCATGAAAATACCTTCACACTTTGCCTCTAAGCTCGGTTCAATTTCTACGACTTTCCTGCCCCTTGCGTAATCGACCTCTTTAAGAGTCTGAGCAAGGGTTGTTTTTCCTGCTCCTGTAACTCCGACAATAGCCCTATGCTTGACTTTGCTTGATACTGTGACGAATTTCCCTTTTTTGTTGATCCCGACAGCAAGCTCTCCCAATTCTCTCGTTTTGTCCTTTATTTTGACTTTAACACCTCTATGTTCTCCGTAATACCTCCTAAAAGTCGCAGACAGCACAGATATCACCTCACGATCAAAGTTTCGGCAGCTTCGTAAATCCCGGCTAAGAACCGCTTTCTGATGAGACTTGCGTAGAGCGGATTTGGTAAAACCTTGAGCGGATTTTCTTCAGCAACTTCGAGAACTCCAAATTCTACGAATGCCTTAACGACCCTTCTGACATGATCTACAGCGTTTTTGTCATCGGTTCCATATACCCATCTCGCAATAGCTCTAAGATCTGCAGGTTTTTCGTGTCTCCTAGCGAAAATAGACATTACAATTGCACTTCTGACATCGTTTTCCCTATCGAAAACACTTTCAAGCTCCTTAATGAAATTCTCCTTTGATTCTTGAACAGTTATCGATTTTTTGAGATAAACAACGCATTTTATCAATTTCTCAACAGCATCTTCGAGAATTCTCAGCTTTTCACTCGGAAAGACAGCATTTTTGTATTCTTCAATGTGCTCTCTGAATTCATTTTCGTAGTCGAGAGCGATCTCTACAAACTTGTTTCTAATTTTTGGGCTATTCCCATTAAGATACTCCAAGCTAACTTCGTTATCCCCCAAATTCTCACCTCCAATTACTCTTTTTTTCAGCTTACAGCCGTTTTCAGTCTACGACGACACCATTTATCGACTCCGAGATACCACCTCCTTTCAGCGGGAAGCCCGCTGTGAGCGTAAAAAATAATGGAAGAAGGTTAATTCTTCTTCCTCTTCCTCTTTACCGGCTTCTCATAGACGTTCCCATACCTATCCACATAGCATAAGGTCCCGGGACTCCTCTTCACCTTTCCAATCTTCCTCCAACCCTTCTTCTGACTCATTTACTAACCACCTCTTCCTTTCCATCTTCCTCAAAATCTGGACCGAGAATGATTCTCTTATCCTGAATAGCCGACAAAACTTTTCTTGCCGTTCTCTCCCTCTCGGCTTCAATGTGAACGAACAGCTTACCGATCTTCTCAACCTTCTCGAGATTGTCCTCAAACATCTTGTCAAATCTCTCCTTGATCGGAACAATAGCATCCTCAGCAAACTTCCATCCGGTCATTAGATACTCCTTCAGAACCTTGTTCTCCTTCAACAAGGTGTCAATAGCCTTCTGCTGTCTCTCGACGAGAATCTCTCCGAGACTATCGACTTCCCACTCATAGAAATCAACATCAATAACTCCCTTTGCAGTCTCAACCTTCTCAACCCACGTCGGCTTATCCGGAGGATAACCTGCAATAATCCAAACGTTGCCGAAGCTCAAACGGGCATGCTTTGGGATAAAATGCTTCTCTCCGTTCCATTGAGCGTTTAGCAAAGACTTTGAAGGATAAACAATATAACCGTATTCCGTTTCAATTATTGTCGGCTTGATGATCTTCCTCTCGGGCAAAAACGGAAGCTTAACACCTATCAAGGGCTTAACCCTTACGCATATCTCCCTTTCGGGATTCCTTGCAGGAATGATCCTGATAGTCCTTGCTTTGGCTGATTCAATCGTCATCAAAGTCATGAAGCCCAAGAACGCAATGAGACCAACAACCTGATAGACGTTGAACCTCTCTTTTGCAAGTTCAGCATGAGCCTTCCCTATTAGGTCCGCAAGCGCTCCCAAACCTTTGGCAGTGTATTCAGGATTAACTAAGAAGAATACGCAGAACGCAAATAACACCGCTGAAATGCTGAATATTAACGTGCTATGCTTATAGATCCACTTTGCGATCTTCGTTGCCTTGCTTTCCTCCCTAACCTTTTCCTCGATCTCCTGAATTATGTCCGCTGCCGGCTCATCCATTTTAATCACCTACGAAGTATTCAAACGGGATATAGACAAGCGTAAGAATCAGCAGGAGCCAATTCTGACTGTAACCGGTGATCATGTTTAGGATGACGAGACACAGGATCATATCCGCAATAAGCATCCTGAAGCCCGCTGAGAACGGATAAAGGTTCATGATGAACGGATTGCCCTTGTTCGTTATGTAATGCAAGCATAAGCCCAATATTGCCGCTATGAATCCCATTCCGCTATTTATTTCCCCCGAGACTATCGTCAATGCAACTATCACCAAAAACCAAACAACCTCGATAACCGTCAGGATCACGGCCATCACCTCACATTCTAAACTCTAAAGCAACCTCCTTAATGATGAAGTCCACAGAGACGATTATCTCTCCATTAAGCAGAGCCTGAAACATCTCGTCCCAATTGAACTCTATTCCTTCGATGTCACCGATTGACCAACTTGCCGCAACCACGTAAGCCGAGACGGCTTCATCGTAATGCTCGGCATAAAGCTTCGTCCAAAATCCTCCAGGAATCCTGAAGTTGAAGTAACTCGGCTCAATCATGCTCGGAGTTATCAGATCGACGAAGTTCTCAACCCTCTCCGCAAGCTTTGTAGCAAAAATTATGATCTGCTTCCATTTCTCAGCCTTCCAATTGACTATAACATGCGGCTCACTCTCCCAAACAAGCAGAGCATCTAAAGCCCTGTTCAGTTCAAGAGGGAATCCTGCCGCAGCCCAATCGGCAAAGCTTATCCCGGCCCTAATTGTTACATACCACTTGACATCTGCGGACGGAGGTTCAATGCGGAAGTCCTGAAATATCTGAATTAAGCCGAACAATCCCGAATATAGCAATTGAGAGAATTCAATCGCTCCGTCTTTGGACAATCTTGCCCTGAATACGTCCCCTTCCTTTGATAGAACTACAATGGGATGATATTCCTTATATTTGAATATTCTATCAGAATCGCTCAACGTCAGATAGTCCGTGCTTGT
Source organism: Archaeoglobus profundus DSM 5631 (assembly GCF_000025285.1). GTDB lineage: Archaea > Halobacteriota > Archaeoglobi > Archaeoglobales > Archaeoglobaceae > Archaeoglobus_B > Archaeoglobus_B profundus. The sequence goes on along the minus strand of NC_013741.1, from coordinate 730,582 downwards.
GTTTACAGGAAGCTTAATGAAGCTCAATAGGTTCAGATCCTCCGGATAAGTTATCGTAACCGAAGCAAATCGAGTCCCGTTTATGTCGTCAATGCTGTCCACGATAAGCGCTGCCCTCATCCCGGCTATGCTAAGATCTAAGCTCTGACCGGGATTGAGTGTCAAATCCCTGCCGGCAATGTTGAACGTTACGCTTGAAGCTCCGATTTTCTTGACCGTAAGAATGCCGTTAGTGAGTGAGATTGCATTAATTCCATCCTCTGACAGCTTAATGAACGAGCCGTGACTGAATACCGCTTTAAGCGTTGATTCGGCAGTAGAGGATTCAATCTGCCCGTCTCCGTCAACGTCAGCCGATACCGTTGTTATAATTTTGTAAGCTCCCGGATCTCTGAACAATGCCGGGCTTACTTCAGCAATAAACGCATCTACGGAATCGTTGAAAGTCAATGATCCGGATGCTAAAACTCCACCCTTCGGATCAAGGATCCTATACGTTGCAGTTGCTCCCAAGCTTGCCGAGAACGGATTAACCCTGCTCGATCCTTCCGTATAGGTCCCACCGAATACGACAATATAAACATGCTGCGGCTTCTTGTCGAGAACGATCTGATTCGGAATCGCAAACGGAGGATAGACCTGAATAGAGTCGTCCGCTAATGCTGGAACCGCTATGAGCATGAGTCCAACCAAAACCATCAAAACTCTATGAAATCTCATCCTTCCACCTCCAAATCAAATAGATCGACGTTCCGATGAATCCGAGCAGGAACCAAATTGGAGTAAGATCCGGCTTCGGATCTACGGTCTCATGACCGAGAAAATCATCAAGGAAAATGATGAAGCCGGCCATAAACAGCGGATCAACAACTTTCGTATAGATTCCGCATAATGCAAGCCCTAAAGCAGCATACATCATCCCTAACCCATACCAAGCATGATCTACTCCGAAGGTGAATATCGCAAGGGCCGAACCCATTATGGCCAATCCAAAGATCAGGAATAGCTCCCAAGAATGAGCGTAACGGTCAATATTCACGTCAACGAGCATAACCAAGCCGATTATTCCAACCCCGAGAATGAACGCATTCGTATCAGCGTTAAGAGTGATCGGAGCAAAATATCCCATTATTGAAACGAGAATTAATCCGGCTCCTGTCCAAAATAGTAGAGGTTGCAGGATCCCCTCATCCGCTGCGGTGAAATACATTAATATGCTTATTCCAAGCAGGGCTCCACCTATCCAAACGGCCTTATAATAGTCCGTTGCCCAATTTATGAACAGGATAAAGATTGCTGATCCGATTGCTACGATTCCAGCCGTCGAATCCCCTTCTCTCAGCTTGAAGTTGCCGTATAGAATAAGAATAATGGCTAAAACTATGCTCCAAATTAACATTCCTCCAGCCGTTGCAGCCGCAAGATCAGCATTATAGGCCATCATGGACCACCTACGATGCCTGTAATAGCTTCAGGCGTCAGAATTCCGCAATAATACGCAATCAATGCTATAAATGCGGCAACGAAGAATGTCCTAACCCATGCGTTAAAGGCATAGGCTATTACTATCGAGTCAAATATCAGTATCGCCGAGAAATTTGTTACTCTAAAGACATCTGCGTCGAATAGAGGTGTTTTCAGGAATGCTAAGTATTCTTTGGTAGCAACTACCAAAGGAACGACAGATATTATCGCCGCCAATACCGCTGCATATTCCCAACTACTGAACAATCCAACCGCAATAATGAATGTGAAAAATACCGCCAAGATAATTAGCGATGGGTCAATCGGCAATCTTGATCACCCCTCTTACAACGAGAGCAATTATTACCGACTGAACTGTCACCTTCACGAGTTCTTCCCAGCTTGTTATTCCAAAGAAGAGCAATAGCAGCACAAGGACTGAGATAAATATGATAAATGTCATCCTCATTCCAACCACCCCAATTTATCAGCTATAACAATCGCAGTAGTTGTAGGCAGGAAGTCAAGAGGTGGAGTAAGGAATCCATCAACCGCTGAAATTATGCCGGCTTTCCAGTTCCCGGTCAGTAGAAATGCAATAGATCCTCCTGCAATTCCTTCTCCAAAGTCTCCGATCAGCGGAATCACGTTCAAAGCATCAAGAACGTCGTATCCGATTGCTATCAGTAGCTTTACTGGGAACGGAAGATCTGCCAAAACTGTCAATCTAACCACCCCTGGGATGAACCTATTGCCCAGCCAACTGGGCCCAATAGAATCGCTATTATGTTAATCAGCCCGTATTTCCAGAGAAAGATTGCAAGGATGATTAATCCTGGAATTATGAAGAATGTTAGCCCAATCCCGATTGCTATGCTCCAAAGTAGATAAGTGAGAAAATCCTTCCAATCTCCATGAAGAATGATCATCAATGCTACTGCAAAAGCCCACCAAAGCATCGCTACAACTCCGAAGATCTCTGAGTTCTCTGGAATAATTGGAGTTGTCAGAATGAGTTTAAGGTAGTCCACTTAACCACCTCCGAAAAGAGCTTTAATCCAACCAAGAGGGTCAAAGACGTTCGATCTCTTTGGTAATTTCTTCACCGCTGCGTAAGCATCGACAACTCCGGCTCCTTCCCATATCTCGGGCTGTGTCGGATCATCCTTTGCCGTTGCTTGTAATAGTTCCTTGATCCTCTCCGGCTTGTCCTTTAAGCTTGGATCGCTTTCTAATAACAGGGCAATAACACCGGCAACATGAGGAGTTGCCATTGAAGTTCCAGACATCTCTATGAGTTCCCTTGTGTTCGCTCTTGCTGAAGGAATCTTAACTCCCGGAGCCGCTATGTCTGGCTTGATGTCCTCATAGTTCGTTCCTGGTCCTTTACCGCTGAACGATGCAACCTTGCCATCCTGATCAACCGCTGCAACCGTAATCGCATAAGTTGCAAGTCCCGGACTGTCGATGACTATGAACTCGTTGCCGGCTGCAACAACGACAGGGATCTTCTTCTCCTTGACGAGCCAATTGACCTTCTGACAAACGGGATCCGAAGGATTACCGAAAGGTGTCCCGAGACTCATGCTGACTACAATGGGAACGTCAGGATGCTTGTCATGCCATTGTGCAACGTAATCCAAGCCCTTGATAACGCTGCTTAAGGATCCACCTCCATTCTTACCCAAAACCTTGACGTTCAGAATTGCAGCGTTGGGAGCTACTCCCGAAACCCAAACGAGTCTCCCGTCCTTGTTTATCTGAACGGGATAGCCCGCAGCTATGCCGGCACAGTGGGTTCCGTGTCCGTGATAGTCATGCGGATCCTCTCCTTCAACGAAGCTGATCGATCCGATAACCTTGCCCTTAAGCATGGGATGATTTTCGTCAACTCCTGTGTCCAGAATAGCAATAACGACGTTCCTTCCTGTGATGTTTTCCATCCATACATCGGAAGCCGCTATGAGCTTATCATTCCAATAAGCATTTTCAGCCTGCTTCCTCTCGATTATCACCTCCTTAACCGTTTTATTTTCAACGCAAACGGGAACGTGAGGATTTCCAACCCAATACCTATAACCTGGATGTCTTTCCATCGTGTTGTTGGTCCTGTTGTCAGGAGGTCTCTCGGGGATCTCATGCGGATCAGGCTGTCTCGGAGGATTAGGTCTCTCAGGAACTCTCGTCGTAAAATCAAGCCATACGCTTGCAACGTCAAACTGACTTGCATCCTGCAAAATGAACTCCTTGAGCTTCGGCTTATCGACGAACTTGAAGATAACCGCATTTATGCCCTTGTCAATGTGATCGACTTCAGCCCCGAGAAGCTCTGCAATTCGATAGATGACATCAAGATCCGGAAGTCTCTTGAACTGAATTATAACTCCAACCTCAGGCTGAAGGGCAAGATTTCTCAAATCGGGATCTGAAAAATTAACGGATGAGCCTGAAATTATGCTCCACGAAGTTTTCTCGACGTAAACTCCGTTGATTATCTCATAATTTGCCTTGAAAAGCTCGAGATTCTCAATCAGATCGGAATGATAAAACAGATCGTTCAGCTTCTTCAAAATCTTATCAATCGGCTTGAATACATCCGATAGATCGAACGCAGCCGCAGGATAAACAGCCAATATTAAGATTAAAAAAATAGGAAAAAGTCTCATGGTCGATCCCTCCTTACGAAGCTGTTGTGTTTTCCCCTATGATCAAAGCGTTCCAATCAACGCTCTCACCAAATAAGTTCGGCAGCGTTATCTTTCCTCTGAAATCAAGCTCTGCCGGAATTGCTGCGTTCCTGAACTTAAGCTCATAGCTGCTCGGATAGATCATTCTTGCAATTCCCCGATAGACCTCCCAGCCCCATCCAAATCTTGCCTTATTCCAGAACCATCTGCCGAATAGATCCCAAGTGTCGTCGATCTTTACGTTCCTGCCAAAGATGTTGCCCTCAAAGACCTTCTCATCCCTTGCAAATAGACCGAACCATGTAGTTCTCTTAATTACGGTGACCTTACCGCTGTATCCACGACCCCATCCCTCTTTCCAATCTCTTATGTTCTTGCTCGGTATAATGTAGTAATCAACAGCCTTTATCCATGCAAACGGTGACTGATCCCATAAGATGATCTGCCTGAATTGCCTGTTGTTCTTAAGCCAAGCTTCTCTTATGACTTTGTCTCCGCTGACTTTGATCGTATCTCCCGGCTCAACTGGAATTATGCTCTCATTTCTGCTGTAGAACTTGATCTCAGCCGGTCCGTCTTCGGTCCTCTTTACGAACATCCAATCAGTAGCAACTCCATCTCCGTCTAGATCAACCTGTGTGCAGATTATACCTGAGTCATCCGGGCTGAGAGTTACGAGGTTGCTCCCAAGAACGAGAACGGCTCCTCTGTCGTTTAAGGTATCAAGCTCGATGCTGAGACTTCCGATCTGAAGCTTGTCACCTTCGTCAGCCCAGCAGGTTGCCCAATACGGCTCCGAGATGTAAACCTGAACGTCAAGCGTTCCTTCGTCAAGGACCTCTCCTGTGTTTGCGTCAGTTGCAATGGCATGGATTCTCATCGTGTATTCTCCCGGCCTTGCGTTCGTCGTTATGCTGACTTCGTAAACTCCCGGATTCGTTGCGTTCTCCGTTGCCGTGAATGTATCCTCAACTCCGTCTCCTGTCACATCGACAGCCAAACCGAGAGAATCAAGGAACTGAACAGTTACGCTGATCGAAGTGTTTGCAGGATCCGGGAACGAACTTGCGGTGAACGGCTGACTTGTGTTCGTTAGAATTGTCAAGGTCAGATTTGCCGGATGTCCGTTTACAATCTCATCTCCCCACTCCGTCGGCAAAATCGTCTCCGGATCGAAGTTGTAGCTTATTGTTGCTGCGTTCACTGTCGGCAGTATTGCCAACAATATAGCCAAAATCCCAAACAGGGCAAGCCCTCTCCTCACTACTCATTCACCTCCCAAATCCCAAAAGCTTCGCCAAATACTCAAAAATCCCACCCAAACTCTTTAAAAACGGAAATCTCTCCCACCAAGCCGGCTTTTTGTTGTAAATGACCTTGATCTCTGCATGCTGAGTCCCAAGCGGTGAACCTTCGAATACCGTTGCAGGAACAACAATCTCAGCCTTGCCGTCCTTGCCCTCTCTGACTTCAAGAAGCTCCTTGCTTCCTGTCAGAGCTTTGGCTTCAATGACATCTTTTGCTTTAACGTCCAGCGGAATGATAACGGTCCTATTGCCAAAGCTCTTGAAGTCAGCCGAATCTATCGCTATGACTTTGGTCACCGTCTCGATCTTACCCTCCGTTGCGCTCTGAGCAATTGTTGTTGCTTCCTCAAAGCTGTCGATCTCAAAGAAGTCGTCAAGAGTTGCCCTGAACTCAAGCTCTGTCTTAGCTATCGGCAGAGTTGCCGTTAGTTCCATGACCTTTGACTCTCCCGGATTCAGGATGATGGAAGAGACAAGAGAGCCATCGAACATGCTCATAGGACTGCCGTCGAGGTAAGCATTAGCTACTCCGATTGAACTTGGATCAACGCTGAGAGTTGCCATGATGCTAATATCAGACGGATTGCTGATCCTGATGCTCTTCTTAAACTCGAAAGTCTTTGAGTCAGAATCGAGATAGAGTTCATTTGGCAGTTCTGACTCCGTTGCTGTGTCAATGCTGATCGGAATGCTGACGGTGACACTGCTTGCGTTTACATACCTGTTATCATCGATTGTGACAACCTTGCCGTCGATGCCATAAGCAAAATCAACAGGATCCAATATCTTCGCAGAAGCAGGAACGGGAATCCAAACGGTTCCAGCCGCATCCGCTGAGATGTCAAAGCTAATCTCAACAGTTGCAGACTCTCCGCTCAAGTCGAGACGTGGAACGCTGATCTGTCTGAGGTCAATCGTAATGTTCGTATCAAATCTATGACTTGTTCCTCTTTGATATAAAAGCTGATGCTCCTGCTTGCTGATTGCTCGGTAATAAATCATGACTTCATCAATCTTCCCGTAAAATTGGTTTCCGATCCCTCTTACTCCAGCAAGTGTGACACCATAGGGATTACTGCCAATACCTCCTGTGTATTCTCTTTCAGCAACCAAGTCTCCGTTAATGTAAATCCTCATGAACTGCCCGTCATACGTTGCTGTGACGAAATACCACTTGTTTAGTTCGATAAACCCTGAAGGAGTGCATAAACTTGTAGCAGAACCTACTCCATTCACCTTGTTGCCTAACCAAAAGCCGAGCGTCCCATCACTGAAGATACGGATCCAATAGCCTGTAAATGTGCTTGCATCTGGATTATACTGTTCTTTGTTAATTATGTCAGCATAGCGTGGCGGATACTGCGTAACATATACCCAGAACGCGATAGATAGCTGATTGTTGCAGAGATCCGGATTGTTAATGTAAACATACTGAGTATAGTCTGTAAATTCTAAACAATATCCAAGCTTTCCCGGAACCCACGTCGGCATGTAATTGATGCCGTCTCCAAGCGTTCCGTTATTCTGCAACGGATTTACAGCGTTATAAGTGATGTTGCCAGTCCCTTCGTCCATCGGCAGATACATGACACATCCTGAATACGGAGGATCAGGAACGACAGCAGGAGGAAGTCCCGGAACAACGACAGTCGATGCTAATGCCGGACTGACGAGCATCAAAAGTATGAGAAGGGCAATAACTACGCTTCTCAACCTTCACCACCTCCGGAAAGCAGGAAGTTCAGAACAGCCTCGATGTGAGACTTCTTGCCGCTGATTTCTCCGCTCTTATACTTCTGAAGTCCCCAATTTCCTAAGCTCTTAAGCTCGGAATTGCTGAGACTGCCGTCCTCCAAATAGTCATCAAGCATCAGAACAAGCTCATAAGCGGCTCTCGGAGTTATCGAGACCATGTTCGGAGTTGCCCTGCCGTCAACCTTTACAACGTCCCCGGAGACGTAGATGTGCTTAATGTAGTAGGTCCTCTGAGAATCCATGACCGCAAGCGTAACGTCACTTACTCCCATCTTGCAGATAGCTTCAAGCTGATCGGCAGTCAGATTATAGCCGTTGAGTCTTGCAAAATAGCCGTTCAGCTTCTCCCGGACTTTTTTCATATATTCCGGCTCTGACGTTGGTGTCGCTCCGGATTTCTTGACGATCTCTTTATAACGACTGTAAGGATCCTTATGCAAGAGCGGATTGATGATCTCGTTCTTGATGTAAGCGATGAGAAGTCCCGGATCCTTGAGATAATCCATCGCAAGCTTGAGCTTGCCGAAAAAGCCCTGTTCTTCTGCAAGAACGGGAGTGACGGTTGTGGCTGAGATTAAAAGAAGGGCAAGAATCCAGCTTACCGTTCTAACTCCTTTTCCCAACTAACCACCCCCCCCCTCAAAGAGCCGGGGAGTGTAGAGAATGGTCCATGTCTTTGTTGTGAGAGTGCCGGGCAACTATGTCGTCGCTGACCAACTCAGCCGTCTCGCCCCCGGCCCTATTTTACAAACAACATTTAACTTCACAAGTATTTAAGTTTTTAGGCTTTACGAGTCAAGAACTTCTTGACTCAAGTCGTATAATTCGTTTTATGGCTTTAAAGACGGCATATATTAAATATTTAATGATATTATTATGTCGAGTCAAGAAAAACTTGACTCATAGGTCAATTGTCGAGAGTCGATAACTGGAACCTGTAGCGCTTAATCCGTCAATTAACTAACTGATTAATTTTATAATGAATAACAAAAGATTATGAGAAAAGAGATTCAATCTTGGTCCTGTTGCTCGAGGTGTTACTAAAGCTATGAGTCAAGTTTTTCTTGACTCATTTATGAGATACCTTACGCTTGGGCTTATCGTCTGGAACTATGACAATCTCAACGTGTTCGATTCCTTCGACTATAACCTCTTCACCCTCTTCAAGTTCAAGTTTCGCTAATTCGCCTAAATCTTTTAACTTTCCAACTCTTTTAACCATACTTAACCCTCCATCTTCTTCTTATATAACCTTTTTTCAGAGTCTGTAGAGTCTCTTGCTGTTACCAATTCGTAAATTTGACCTTTCTTATCGACGAATATCGTTAAAAATCTCCCGCCTAAAGTTTTTCCTATGATCCTGTATCGATTACCTTTAACCCTCATATAAAGAAAATCTCCTTCAAGGACTTCAAAGACTTCTGCAACTGCTACTCCGTGTTTCTTTGCAATTTTCATAGCTATATGATGCTTTACAACAAGTCTCATTGAATCACCTTCCTAAACCCTAATTTCTTGGCTCTCCTCCTAAAGGTCTCATAGGATATATCGTGACCTGAGGACTTCAAGATCTTCCAGATAGCTCTTAGTGATAAACCCATCTTGCCATATCTCTTAAGGTAATGTTCAATAGTGGAGTCAGGAACTTTCTTTGGTCTTCCCTTCTGTTTACCCGAAGCCCAAGCTGATAACTGCCTTTCTCTAATCCTTCTCCTTTCAAACTCTGCAACCCACGAGAGAATACTTAGAATCAGCTTTCTAATGTTGCTGTCAAGGGTTTGTAGCCACTCCTCTTTGATACTGATTACAGCTATTCCTTTACTTTCAAGTTCAAGTATGGTTTGCACAGTATCGAGCATGGTTCTACCAACTCTATCTATTGCAAAGACTACCACAGCTTCTGGTTTTATTCTATTGAGATCTTGGAGAAGTCTGTTTGCTTCTGGTCTGTCCTTAAATGGTTTAGCTCCGCTTTCTCCTTTATCTATATACCATTCCAAGATCTCAATACCTCTTTGCTTTGCAAATTTCTTTATTTCAGCCTTTTGCACGTTTTCATCTTGTTCTTTTGTAGAAACCCTGATGTATGCAACCGCTTTCATGAACGATCCTCCTAAAGTTCATCTACAGATTTCACGATTCGGAACTGACTAAGCTCGGAGAACTTCACGTAGTCTGCTTCTGAGTAGAGTTTGAGTAGAACGAGTTCGTCGTATTCGTGCTTCTCAGCGATTTTTTTGAAGAGCTTCAGAGCGTCTTGTGTTATCGGACTCTGCCTTATCCAGACGAGTAAGGTTTTATCTTCTTTGAGTATCTTTACAGCAATAGCACCATCTCTTCTGGAGACGAATCCCCCTTCATATCTTTTAAGTATTTCGTAACCCACTTTTTCAGACTCACTCAACCCCTTCATAACTACCAAACCTCTCTACTATTTTCTTAGGGTCTATCAAAAAAGCGTCAGTTCGATTTCTACCATGCCAGATTGCAAAAACGATGTGTGGGGCTTTAACCTCCTCAAGCTCTCGAATGAAATTTGCGAGAGCCTTCAGATTTGCTTTAGCTGAAGACTGGAAGTATGTGTGTTTTAAGCCATCCTCACTGAAGTATACTACTAACCACCATATATCCTGCCGATATAGCTCATCTTGACAGGTTTCTAACACACGCTCATCTTCACCTATACGGACGTGTCCACTCATCAATATTCATTGAAATTGCAGATATAAATAGGTTACCTTTGGTTATGTTTGGATGTCCTCTTTCGTGTAATTTACAAAAATGTCTTAAAAATATGTAAAGCGTCCAACAAAAGTGTTAACCCATTTCGTGTAAGTCCCTCTCGTGTAAATTATGAGTGAGGATGGTGTAACCAAAGAAGTCTTAGTTAGATCAGAAAATCATCAAAGTCATTTCTACGATAGCAGGTCAATATGACTTTATCGCCAACCTTCTCGATTGTAGCTTTCCCATTGAAATACTCTTCACAAGTTCTTATAAGCACTTTGCAGATCCTATTATAATTTTCATCGTCCTCTTTACATTCGAACTTAAATATTTCTTTTCTATCAGCATATTCTCTTTTTGTTCTAATCTTTTCTCTTACGAATTCGATTGATTCTGTAGCAACTCCTATAGCAAGACCTAGGCAAGCAGCAGATGGATTTCCTCCTGCAATCTCCGCAAAGCACTTAGCGGCAGAGGGTCCTAACCCTACCACACGATCTACGACTTTTCCCCACTCCATAGAATAGCTTTATCATTACTTGTAGAAATCTTTTTCTAAAATTTTACCATAAATTTCTTATAAATAATAATGAGGTTGTAAAAATTATTTCTTTACCAATAGTGAAATCTTCTCTTTCTTCAGGCTAATGAACTTGCGAGGATACGACTGCCTAATCTCCGTGAGAGTCCTGATCCTAATCGGAACATCGTCTTGAAAGACGAATTCCAATCTATTAAGGAACTGTCTAATAGCTTCCTTGCTTATCTCTAAGTAGATGGCTAAAGCGGTTTGACATAGCTCTCCCTCACGACAATGACAGCAACCCAACTCCCTCATCCCTTCGCAATATGGTAATGTCCTCTTAATCTCCTCAGCCCTTTCAAGGGCTTCTATAATCCTCTTCAACGTAATATAACCCCTCATCTAACCACCTCTAAAATAAACTTCTTTCCTATCCTAACTCTCCTAATCAATCCCTTAGCTTCGAGAATTCTTACAATATGGCTAATAAAATAGGGAGAATGCTTAGTCCTGTAAAAGAGTGTGTTAATAGTTGGCTTAATACCCTGCTCGTTGAGTTCCTTGACGAGGTTATAAATCTCATCTATCGCCATAAGTCCCAACCCTCCAGAAGCTTGTGACCACAAGCTTCTCGAGCAGGATCTTCTTTGTGACCACAGGTTACCGATACCGTGTTGTGGACACAAGTCTCCGGGCGACGTCTACTTGTGGACACAACCGCAGGTCCTGTAATTGTGGACACAATATCACCAGGTCGGCCCTGATGTTGTGGACACAAGCTCTGGACCCGCATACTCTTCATCCTCATCGTCAAAATCATCCTCAAAATCGAAATCCTCATCGTATTCCTTCACCTCCTCTTTCTTCTCCGGAATGAAAATAATAACAGCAGTTCCCTCCATCCTTAATTTTCTACCCCAGTATTTTTCTTCAACGACTGCCTTAACCCTGTATGTCCTGAAAGTCTTGCCGATTAAGTCGTTAAACTCTCCGCTGAGAACTATTCGTGGAGCTTCGTAAACTTCACCGTTCAGTTTTCGTGTGTGCTTGCCCACCTTCCTCTCCTTAACTTCCCATCCGTATCCTACAGTGTCAGCTTCAATCCTACCGTTCAGCTCAATTTTAACTTCTACCATCAGAATCGACCTCCTTCGGAATAATCTTCATAATGACCTTGTAACGCTTGAAGAATTCGTCTCTTAGGTTCCGGTAAACCATCAAAATTCTTCCGCATAACCATCACCTCCAGAGAGAGAATAATGGAGTTCAACGTATAGTGCTTTCTTAGCCTCCTTGAGCATCATAGCAGACTTAAAAAAGCCGTTTTGTTCCATGTCCTTTATTAGATCGTTAAAAGCTCTCACGTAATTGCTAATCTTGCAGATCTTGTTGTCGAGGAGCATTTATTCCACCCCCGGGTCAATTTCGTCGTAAAATTGGCTGAGATCCCTCGTAACAATCAAGAACATCGCCTCCCTGTACATCTCCAAGTTGAAGTCTACAATTGCATGCGGTAGTCCCCTCTCCTCAGCCTCTTTCCTCCTGTCTTCAAAGTAGTGAACGTCGTCAACAATCCTGAAAAATCGATCTATAGTACCCTCGAACATCTCTCTTAACTCTTCATCCTCTGTCTTTTCCTTTATAACAACCTTCCTCCCGACTAAAATAGCATAAGGCCTCCTCAGTTCCATTAGTTTGCTCCTGAACCGCTCTGGAACCCTCAAATAATAGTGCATCGGAGTACCATCCCACCTTCTCGGGATCCACAGCTCCAACTTTAATCCGTTCTTCGACGGCTTTAGAACAATCTCACCATCCTCCTCAGCAATTTCAACCCTGTCGATGTTAAGATGGCTCAAAATCGCTGGATCGAGTTTTAGTCTCGTTCCCTTGTTGCTCACTCCAACCCAAAACTCTCTTATATTCCCCCTCTCAACTACCTCTACCCTCTGCACGGCTCAGCACCCCCTACTCCTCCCCAACCATTTCGGGATGAGGGGAGGACCTTGACAATTCATCAGCCAGAAGAATCTCAAACTCGTCAACTTCTTCGATCTCGCTCTTCAAGTCGTCGTAAACCTCGATGAGCCTGAGAAGAACGATATATCTTGGAAGGTTGCCGTTGTTCAGAGCTTTGGCAGTCTCTTCCCACTCTTCAACGGTCTTAAATCCTGAATATTTTCGCAGGAGCTTCCTAAACTTCGGATGGTTCACGAAAACAGCCATAACCTTCGCCTTGCCAATCGGCTTGTTCGAACCGTCTTCTACATCTATCTCCCTACCTAAAAGGAGGTTGTACTTGCCGTTCCTCATCGTCGCAACAATTTCGTTCTCCAGAAAGAATGACAGAACCTTATCGTCTGAAAACTTCATCTAACCACCTCCAAAAACCCTATAATAGCCCGAACGAGGAGAATAGATTTCACCACTCCGCTTGAGCTTCTCAATAGCTTCCTTAGCCTTCTCCTTGCTCATTCCAAGCTCTTCAGCCCTCGCAAGAACAGCATCTTCGGATGCTCCCCAGTCGGTTGAATCCTGAAGTTCCTTGATAATGTTCTTAACAGTTGAAAGTCTGTCCCTCTGAGTGGCTGATATGCCCTGAATAGCATAATCCCAATCTATTCTCCCACTCTCAGGATCAATGGCAATCTGTCTAAGCGACTCCTTGAACAGTTCTATAGCCCTTTCCGCATCTTCAACAGTTGCAACGTTGCTCAGTCTTATTTTAGCTGAAGCTTCGGTTAGCCTTCTCAGAGCTTCAAGCTGTCTTGCGGTGATAGCAATAGCTCCCTGCTCCTTACTTTGCTTTCTGAGGCTAACGTAAAATTCTATTATCTTCTCCTCCGCCTCTTTAGTCAATTTCACTTCTTTAACGTTGTTTCTTGCGTAGAGGACGTATTTCCTTAGCAAATCTGGCGGAATAGGCGGCTCCTTGTCCTTCGTATCCGATGACAGGATGAACCTCGCAATCTCTTCATCTCTCTTCTCATCGGGTTCGTCAAGGATTACGTAGATAAGGTCGAATCTTGATAACAAAGGAGGTTCAAGGTCAATCTGCTCAACTATCGGTTCATGCCTATCGAATCTTCCCCTCCTCGGATTTGCTGAGGCTAAGACTGAGCATCTTGCGTTTAGAGTTGCGTTGATTCCCGCCTTGCTAACCGAAACGGTTTGCTGTTCGAGCGGTTCGTTCAAGGCTCTTAGCTCTTTTTTATCCGCTTTTTCGAGTTCGTCTATGATTGCCATTCCCTGATCTGCCAAAACTACCGCTCCAGCTTCTATCGTCCAACGACCAGTGCTCTCCTCTCTCGTTACCGTTACGGTTAAACCAGCCTTGCTCATTAGAGTTCCATCAACCATAACAGCACGAGGAGCAATCATCGAAACCGATCTGAGAATTTGGGATTTCGCCGTCGAAGGATCGCCGACGAGCAGGATGTGAATGTTTCCTCTCTTCTTCGTTCCCGATTCGATTCTTTCAACCCCTCCAAATAGTTGAAGGGCTATCGCTAACTTGATTGTTTCGTAGCCGTAAATGGACGAAGCAATAGATTTCGCAAGTTTGTCGTAAATGTTAGGGTCTTTAGCTAATTCTTTGATCTTTTGAATGTCCTCTTCGGTGATGTTGAGATTGCGGATGTCTTCTTGGAGGAACTCGACACTTATAGCCTCAACGAAGAATTCTCCACGTGACTTGTTCCTGTCTATGAACTTCCTTAGGATACCGTTTACAATTATCTTGTCACCGGGATATACCGTATTAACAAGATCTCCAAGAAGGAGAACTTTGATAGATTCCGGCTGTCTTTGAAGACCTTCGGGAAGTTCTTGAACTTCTATCACTTGACAATCCGTGACTTCATCTTGTTCCGTTAGCCTTCTGAACGATCTTGCATGACAATGCGGGCAGTAATCTGGCTTGGGAATCTTTCCGTTTAAAGAACGAACAGGGATAATAGCACCGCACTTGGAACATTCAAAAGAGGCTTTAGCTACATAGGGTGCGGGTGACGTTATCTTTCGAACCACACCCTCAAAACTAACAAACTTGTCGACATTCTCGACCTTTCGGACTTCTGGTATGCTATTTCGCTTTGGTATATTCTTAATCCTTATTTTAATATCTTCAATCTCGTCATTGTAAATCTTGATAACTTCTAAGACAGATTTTCTTAATTTGTCGAGAAATTCCTCAGGTTCGTCGTATATCTGCTTTTCAATACCCCTACTTATGCAAAAAGTTAGAAGATGATCTTCTCTAACATCTATTTCGAGAACGGGTTGTTTAAGATTGGCAAGACGATGTTTAAGATAAATTTCCACGTAATCTTGAAAAATTGAATCAGACACTGTCATAATTCACGTTGAAGGCTCTAACCGCCCTACCAAGCAATTCCAAGCCTTTTACTGCACCTGTTGGAGTCTTAAACATATTTAGTAGAACCATTAGCCCCTCATAGACATCATCGTTGAACTTTACACCCTTCATCCCCATCTGTTCAAGGTGTCTGGAGAGAGTCCTTACAAATCGGTCGTGTAACTCCTCGTATGTTGCAGATGTTAGTCCATCCTTCAGCTTCTCTTTGAGTTCTTCTATTTCCTTGCGGAGTTCTTCGTTTTCTTGTCTCAACAATTCAAACTCCCTTAAACCAGCTACAATATTGGAAAGTTCTTTAACTATATTTTCAAGCCATTCTGACAAACGATAGGGATACTTTTTTTCATAGGTCTCAAGAAGAAGGTCTATAAAATCTCGGTCTGTTGGCTCGTATCCAAATAATTCCTCAAGATTCATTTTTATTTTGCTTATCTTTTTTCTTTGGTCTGCAGAACAGGATATGCTCGATCTACCTCGCCCCATCTACAAACACCTCCTCAAAACCATTATTACCCTTCAATTTCCTCCAAAACCATGTTACTGCAACTCTGACAGTTTCGGCATCACTCTTCAGACCCAGTATGCGTTTAATGTCGTCTAATTTGGTTCGGAAGTCATTACCTGTAATTTTAATAGATGTAAATTCTACCTCTTTAGGTCGCATTATGCCTCATTTTACGTCTTAGAGATATAAACTTTTCGGTTTTTTATTTTTTAGAAAAGCCTCTAAAAATTTTATTTTCGTAAACCGAAAAAAATAGATTGGTCTTCTTTCGCAAAAAAGAGAAGTTGGTCTTAGAAGAGGTGTTAGAAGGTTACATGTAACTACATGTTATATAATATACATGTAACTACATGTAGCGCTAAAAAAATACATGTATTATTATAAGAGTGATGAATTTTCTTTTTTTCTGAATCGGATGACTCTATGGTTTTTATTCGAAGTTTGAATTTAAAACAGCTTCTGCGAGGCTACATGTAACTACATGTAGGCATTCTAAAAGACTAACACATCCTCCTCTACCTTTTCATTTTTTATAATATCTTTATAAAATTTATTTATTAAAACTCTTATAACTTCAGCATCTGCACGGATTCCCAAATACTCTTTTATGAATTCATATTTTTCATACATCTCTTTGTCCATTGTAACTTTGAAGCTCTTTACTACAATCTCTTCTTTTTTCTTAGTTTTAGCCATATCTTCCCCCCTCTTACGACTAAATATCAGACTCAAACTCTTCAAGTAGCCTTAACACTCTTCGACCTAAATCAGTTAATTTATATTTTACATTCTCATCTTCTTTATCAAACGTTTTCTCGACGAGTCCAACCTCTTTAAACTCTTTTAATCGTCTATACACTATAGTTCTGTCTACAAATGTTTCGAAAGTCAATTCCTTTTGAGTTTTGGCACCATCTTTTAGTGCCTTGAGTATCTTAATTCCTTGAGATTTAGAAATTGCACGAATGATTTTTTCGATGTCAAGTGTTGTTTCAACCACTTGCATATTCTTTCCCCTCAATTTAATGATTTTAATACCATGCGGCCGCCGGGATTTGAACCCGGGCAACGGGCTCGGGAGGCCCGTGTCCTGCCAGGCTAGACTACGACCGCCCATAAATGCTTGGAAAAACATGAATATATCGTTTTCGGTTAATCTTATGAACAGTGCTGAGAAGTTAGGAACTATGGAGATTCCAAATGGAAAGGTAGTCATCGAGTTTTATTCTCCTCGATGCAAATCATGTCAAGACGTTCAGAAAATTTTGGATGAAGTTTTGGAAGAATTTGAGGATGTAAGGTTAATCAGGGTTAACGTTTTTGAGAATCGAGAGTTCGCAAGATCTTTCGATGTCATAGCCTTACCAGTAATAATAGCCCTTAAAGATGGGATTGAAGTTGGAAGATTGAAAGGTGCGAAGAGTAGATCTGAGATAGTAGAATTTCTGAGAGAGGTGTTTGGATGATTTTCACAGACTGGGAAGGGCCTTGGGTTTTGACGGACTTCGCTTACGAGTGTGCAATGGCATTCTTCAACAGCTACGAGTTCTTTGAAAGACTAAGTCAGTACGACGATTACCTAGTTCTAGTTGAGAAGAAAGAAGACTATGATGCTGGCGATACGCTGAGACTTTTGGCAGTGTTCTTAGTTGCAAATGATGTGAGCAATGAAGAATTAAAGGATTTGGCGGAAAAAGTTTTGAAGTACACTCCAGATGCTGAGGAAGCTATTAAAGAGCTTAAGAATCCAATAGTGATCTCTACGAGCTACGAGCAATTCTTAGAGGTATCAGCTGGGCCTTTAGGCTTGAAGTATTACTGTACTTCATTTAAACCCGAGAACTACAATCTGAGTCAGAGTTTAAAGAAGGAGATAGTTGAAGCTGTCGAGATTATAGCGAATTTGCCGGAGATAAGGATTCCGCCAGATGAGGAAACTCTAAGTGCTATAAACTGGTTGAACAATTTCTTTTGGAACAGACTCGCCAAAACTGAAGCTGGAAGGATACTTGATGAGGTTAAGGCTGTGGGCGGAAAGAGAAAGCTTGAAGTGATTTTGAAATACAAGCCCAAAAAGCCGGTAGTTATAGGGGACAGCATTTCTGACAAGGATATGTTGAGCTATGCAAAGGAGAAAGGGATTGCTATATCCTTCAACGGGAACGAGTTTGCCTTAGAGAACTCAAATTTGGCAATAATAGCAGAATCTGCCTACGCTGAGGTAGAGGTTGTAAAGAGATGCTTGAGTGAAGGACTTGATTGGATCGAAGTCTGCGAGGATGTGAGAGGTGGAAAAGTCTGCAGGGTTGACAAGTTGGATTTTGATGAGTTGCTAAAGGAGTCTAAGGCTATGAGGGCAAGGTTGAGAGGTTTGGCTGGATATTTGAGTTGAGAATTATGCCGTATCAGTATAGAAAAACGGCATACGAGCTTGTTAAGGAAGCTTCTCATGAACTTGGAAAGAATGGAAAATCTTTTCACTATTCAGAGGTTATAGATCATATACGCACTCGTTATCCAGATTGTCCTTTTAAAGATAATACGTTTATCTTACACCTAAGAGGGTTATCCAAAAATATCGAAAGCTCAAAGAATACTCATCCGTCACTTTACAAAAGAGCTTTTCTTATCTATCTTGGAAACGGACAATTTAAATTGGCAGAATTAAATGATACTTATGAAATCAAAAAAGTTGAATCTAAAGTTACAGATTCTGAGAGGATTGCAAAAGAGGTTATGGAAAAACACTTCGGTGTGAGGCTTGAAAAGAAAAGGCTCAATATCTTCGGTAAATATAAGGAATTTGACCTCGTAAATGTTGAGCATGCAATAGTGGGAGATGTAAAATTTTACCAGTTTAGGGGGACTCCTTCAGCTCAGTTTGGCACGTTGTCAGAATACGTTTGGCTCATGGAAAAACTTGAACAGTTCACTGGCAGGAAATGGAGAAAGTTTATAGTTGGTCTTGGCAATAAGGAAACATTTGAAAGATATGCCAAAACCTACAATCCTTGGCTTGGCGATGTGGAGATTTACTTCATTAACGACGATAGAAAGTTGGAAATCTTAAGAAGTCCTATACTTGGAGTTTAACGTTTGCACATCTTTACGAAATTCTCAACAATTCTCAGTCCTACCTTCCCACTCTTTTCTGGATGGAACTGAAAGCCGATGAAGTTGTCTTTAAATACGGCAGAAACAAACTCTATTCCATATTCTGTTTTTGTTAATACAAATTTATCTTCGGTTACGAAATGGTATGAGTGAACGAAGTAAACGAAGCTGCCCTCCTCAATTCCGTCAAGTACATCGTGATCTTTTACAATCCTAATCTGATTCCAACCCATGTGCGGAATCTTGCCAACCCAGTCTGGAAATCTAACAACTCTACCCGGGATCAAGTTTAAGCCCCTATGTAGCCCACCTTCTTCGCTTTCAGTTGCGAACAACTGCATCCCCAAGCATATTCCCAGAACTGGAACGTTTGCATTGATTATTAAATCCTTGTATGGTTTAAGGTTTTCCATTGCGGATTTAAAAGCACCAACACCCGGTAAAATTATACCTTCAGCTTCTGCAATCTCTTTGGGGTCATCGGTTACTTTAGCATGCCCGCCTACATAATCTACAGCCTTACTAATGCTCTTTAAGTTACCTACACCGTAATTCACTATCGCGATCACACGGCTGAATATTGCTGTGTGTTGAAAAAGTTAATGCAAACGAAAAGATTTATTTAGGTGTAGCAGATCGATGATCGAGATGCGTTGTGAACTCGAATGCGATAGTCTAAGATTGACAAATGTGATATACGGTAGATTGCTGTCGAAGTGCAGAATAAAAGATCTGATGAAGATGATAAAGGAAAAACCGAACGAAGACTTTTACATAATCGTGAATAGAAACGATCCTCTCAAGGTCGAAATAAGAAGGGATAGAAACGGTAAGTACAGGTACAAGAGCGGAGAGGAACTCGTGATACCAATTCCAAAGAGGTTTGCAGTTCTTGAGCCTGACGAGAACTACTTCAGGCAAACACTCAAGGCGAACATATTCCTTGCTTTAAACGGAGCAGATGAGAAGGAGCTTCATCTATGAAGTGCGAGAAATGTGGTGGAAAGGGATACATAGAGATTGAGGAGACTTGTAAAGTTTGTGGTGGAACTGGGAAAGCCAAGAGCTTCGATCCTAAAATAACTGCTGAACTCACAAAGGAACAGCTTGAACTATTCATGAAGGGAATCTGTGGTGTCTGCAAAGGTACGGGGAAGGTCAAAAGGCTTATAGTTTGTCCAGAATGTAAAGGTTCTGGAAAGGCAGGAAGATGTAAAATCTGCGGAGCTAAGGTCATAGGAAATCACGATCTCTGTCCGAATTGTAGGAGAAAGCCACACGCTTACCTTCTGAAGAACAGCTGTGGAATTGAGGATGTCAGGTTGAACAGGGTTTACGTCGGGAAAGTTTCCGCTATAACGGACATAGGAGCATTCGTTAACCTAAACAAGAGATTGAGAGGGCTTATACATAAGAGAAACTTGGGTAACGTCGACTTGAAAGAGGACGATACTGTTCTTGTCAAAGTCACGAACATAAGACCAACTGGCGAAATAGACTTGGTTTTGGAGAGAATGGATAACTATGCTGTCGTTGAAGTCAGCAAGGAAGTTCCTACGGTGAAGATTGCAGAGCTGGAAAAACACTTGGGCAAGATGGTTGAAATAAGGGGAAAGGTTACTCATGTAAAACTAACGGGAGGTCCTACCGTTTTCACGATAATAGATGAGACTGGTGGAGTTAACGCTGTAGCTTTCGAAGGAGGAGAAAGGGCTTATCCTGAAATTGATGTAGACGACATCGTTGCGGTAGTTGGAATTGTCAAAAGGAGAGAGAAAATCCAAATCGAAGTTCTTGAGATGGAGAAGCTCTTGGGTGAGGAAGCTTACAAAATTCAGAAGGCGATTCAGGAGGAGCTTGATAGAAGGAGCGAGCCAATCTTTACGGGATTCTTGATAGAGAGCGAGGTTCTGGAGAGGTTAAAGCCTGAAATGATGGCCGTAGCCAAGGAGCTTAGGAAGGCTGTTTTCGAGTCACGACCAATAATAATAAGACATCACTGGGATGCAGACGGAGTCTGCGGTGGAGTTGCCTTGGAGAAGGCACTGATAGATTTGGTTGAGAAGTATCATCCCGATCCTGAAGCTAAGTATTACCTTATCAGACGTAGAGTTTCTCGTGCTCCTTTCTACGAGCTTGAAGACGTTGTGAAGGACTTAGATGAGGCTTTGGAGGATATAGACAGACACGGAGACAAGGTACCCTTAGTCGTTTTAGTCGATAACGGTTCCGGATTGGAGGACGTTCCAGCCATAAGGCAGTTTTTGGTTTTTGGTGCTGATGTGATCACGATAGACCATCACTTCCCAGATGAAGAAGTAGACAGGTACCTGCTTTACCACGTTAATCCGTACAAGGTTGGAGGGGACAGCAACTACACTGCCGGAATTCTTAGCGTTGAGATTGCGAGGATGGTCAATCCAGATGTCGATCTGAAGCTCTTAGCTGGAGTTTCGGTTGTAGGAGACAGAGCTGAAGGAGAAGTGGAGAAGTATGTCGAATTGACCGGCTTAACCAGAGAGGAGTTGCAGGACATAGCCTTGGCAATCGAATTTGAAGGGTTCTATCTGAGATTCAGACCTTCATCATACATCATGCACGAGATTTTGGGCTTTGGAAGGAAGGACAGGCAGAAGAAACTCGTTGAGATGCTTTCAAGCTACGCTAAGGAGGCAATAGAGGCTCAGGTTAAGACTGCTATGGAAGGTGTTAAAGTTCAGGAGTTGCCGAACGGAGTTGTTTTAGCTGCTTTAGACGTTGAAAACTACGCAAAGAAGTTCACATTCCCACCACCGGGCAAGCTTACTGGTGAAGTCCACGACAGGCTTAAGCAGAAGTACGAGAGAATAGTAACCATAGGTTACGGACCGGACTTTGCAGTCATAAGGAGTGAAGGAGTCGAACTGGACATACCTCGCTTGGTTAGAGAGTTGCAAGAAGAAGTGAATGCTGGGGTGGAAGGAGGAGGACATTTGGTCGTTGGTTCTATAAAGTTCATTCCAGCAAAGAGGAAGGAAGTTTTAGCGAGGTTGGCCAGTAAGATAGGTTCTATTTGAAGAGTGCTTTAATTTCGTGTTTAAACATCTTCCAGTTTAGGATGAAATGTATTATAGCTACAGCCGTAATTATAAGCCCTACATAGAGATGGTACTCCTTCCACAGGTGCTTTTCTAACCCGTAGACTAAAACTTCCCTGTAACCGTGTCTACCGGGTGTAAAGTACAGTATCAAACCACTTATAAGCTGAAACAAGCCCAACGCAATCAGTACAAAAACGATTGTAGCCCTCGTTTTAGCACCCATAACGTTTAAGGTAAGTTCGAATTTAGATAATTTTCGACAGTGATATAACCGCATTCGTAGTATTCGCATCATGGATTTGGAAGAGATTAGAGTTGCAGTGCTGAGGATTGAAGGAACTAATTGTGAAGACGAAACTGTCAAAGCTTTCAGAAATTTGGGAGTTTATGCTGAGGCAGTTCATCTAAAGCAGTTTTACAGCGATACTGTTAGAGAGGATGAGCAGAGAAGCCTATTCGACTATCACTGCTTGGTAATCCCCGGGGGATTCTCCGCTGGAGACTATGTTAGGGCTGGTGCAATATTTTCTGCAAGGATTAAGAGCGTTTTAAGGAGGGATTTGGAGGTTTTCATAAAGGAGGGTTACCCCGTTTTGGGAATATGCAACGGATTTCAAGTATTGGTTGAATTGGGCGCTTTACCGGGATTCGATGAAGATAAGCCGATTGCAGAAAAGCCGGAGATGACTTTAACCGTAAACGCATCAGCGAGGTTCGAATGCAGACCTTCCCTGCTTAAGCACGAAAACAAGTGTGCTTTTACGAATCTTTTGGATATTGGAGAGGTTGTAATGTTTCCCGTGGCTCATGCCGAAGGTAGGGTTGTTTTCCCCAAGGAGAGAGAGGAAGAAATCCTAAATACTCTAATCGAGAATGGGCAGATAGTTTTCAGATACGTCGATGAGAGCGGAAACTACGCGGGTTATCCTTGGAATCCGAACGGCTCTGTATACAATATTGCTGGAATTTGTAATGTCAAGAGGAACGTCTTCGGATTGATGCCTCATCCCGAGAGAGTTTTTTGGGGTTATCAGCACCCTGAGATGAGAGAGGGTTACGGTGATGGAGCCGTAGTTTTTCAGAGCGTCATCGAGTATTTGAGGAAAAACTTTTAATCTTTAGAGACTAAAGCTTGTGGGCCCGTCTGCCATGCGTCCCCTGATTGGATGATGGGGATTCCACAGGGCGGGCTACACTTATACAGATACACCCTTGCTTAACGACCTGCATGTGGGAGTATCGGCTCCACTTTCTTTAAAGGTATAGCTGATATCGCGAACGATCTAACCCTTGGTTAATTTTGATGGGTTTGATGCAGTTTCCAATTCAAGGAGCATTAAGTAACGTTAAGCAATTTTAAACCCCTTAGTGCAATAACGTAAGCTGAAGCTGTATGCTTATCTACACCTAATTTTCTCATCAATTCTTCACCGATTTTGCTTGTATTAGCTGGATTGACATAAGATGGTTTCATTCCGTACAAAGGAACTCTCGCATAGTAAGGTTGCATGTAGAACCACAGGTTTTGCAAAATCTTTTTCCATCTCTTTGGAATTGTCGGTCTGACGATTACATAAGATTTGTTTCCATCAAAGTCGAACGTTAGAACTCTGAAGGATAAATCTTCTCGTATCTTGATGTTTATGTTCATGTGCTTGCTTTCGCCTTCGCATTGGAAAAGTAGCCAGTTACCGAATCTGACATCTTCCAATTTGACTTCCCTATCGAATTCCAACTCCTTATATAGCCGATTCAGTTCGTTTATTGATTCAATAACTCCATAGACTAAATCTATCGCTCCATCAACATATCTTCTGTTTGGTAAAATCTCGTAGCCAACCTTACGACATCTTTTATACATCGAAAACTGTGAAAGAGGTGGTTTTCCATCGTTTAAATACCCCTCAAACACTTTAAGAACCACCAATCTAAACAATTTAGTTGTTGCTATCAATCAAAGGGGCGGTTCGGTGAACGGTTAAGTAATGCAGTAATTTTTTTATACTTTGTTGATATAACTTTAACAATCGGAGGTGATGGCATGTTGTTTAAAAACGAGAAAGGTGTGAGCCCAGTTATAGGAGTAATTCTAATGGTGGCAATAACAGTAATACTGGCGGCAGTGATTGCGAGTTTCGTCTTCGGAATGGGCGGCAAACTTTCAACGACACCACCACAGGTACAGCTTGTCTTAAAGGATAATGCAACCGGGTTAAGTAGTGAGCAGAATCCTGTATTTGACATAGAGCACATGGGTGGAGATGACTTGATCTTTAACGAACTCGTAGTATATGTGTACTATGCTAATGGAACTCTGTATGACACATTAGGTAATTACAACACAACAGTCACACCCCCCCAACTTGAAGGAAACAAACTACTCATAAATGGTAGTGCCCTCAGCGATGACATATTATCTCCAGGAGAAAAAGTAACTGCATGGGAAAAGGATCCAAGCACTAACTTCACTGCGGGAATATACACAGTGAAGATATACCACAAACCATCATCAACATTCATCTTCACTGGAAACGTTAGAGTTGAGTAAACAATTCTTCTCTTTTTTATTATTTTCAGTTTTGCAATTCTGTATCGACTACTTTCTCACTTCACCAAAACACTTATATACTTGTTACTTTGACACAAAGTAACAAGGTGTCAAGGTGATGCTATGTGGGTAGGAAAAAGGATCAGGATTGAGAGGATAATAAACAGAGAAACTGGAAACACCGTAATAGTTCCTATGGATCACGGAGTTAGCATGGGGCCTATTGAAGGTTTAAGGGATATGCCGAAAATAATAAACGCTGTAGCGGAAGGCGGAGCTAATGCAGTTGTTCTGCATAAGGGGATGGTAGTTCATGGGCATAGGGGTTACGGGAAAGATATAGGATTAATCGTTCATCTGAGCGGTTCTACGTCTCTCTCACCAGATCCGAACGAGAAGGTGCTGGTTTGCAGTGTTGAGGAGGCAATAAGGCTAGGGGCTGATGCTGTGAGCGTTCACATAAACATCGGGAGTAAAACTGAAGCGGAGCAGCTGAAAAAATTGGGAATGATCAGCAAGATATGTGTAGAGTGGGGGATGCCCCTCCTTGCAATGATGTATCCAAGAGGGGAAGGAATAAACCAGTTCGATGAGAAGGCTGTTGCGCTAGTTTCAAGAGTTGGTGCTGAATTGGGTGCTGATATAGTCAAAACAAACTTTACTGGTAGTGTTGAGAGCTTTAGACGTGTGGTAGAGGGTTGTCCAGTGCCGATAGTCGTTGCTGGTGGACCTAAGATGAACAGCGTTGAGGAAGTTTTGAACATGGTCAGAATGGCTATGGATGCTGGAGCAAGGGGAGTTGCAATAGGTAGAAACGTTTTCCAAGCTGAAAATCCGACACTGATGACAAAAGCAATTGCAACGATAGTTCACGAGAATGCGAGCGTTAAAGAGGCCCTAGAAGTTTTAGGTAAGACCTAAATGCCGAAAACTTTGATATATTTCTTCAAAATCCTTGCTCACATGAGAATAGCAGTTCCCTGCGAAGCACCGAGCTTAGACTCAAACGTTTCAATGCACTTCGGACGTGCACCCTTCTTCGCAATCGTAGATGTCGAAAACGGAGAAGTTGTAAATGTCGAGTTCGTCAGGAACCCGTTCGAAGAGCACATGCCCGGTCAAATCCCAAGGTTTCTGCACTCCTTGGGAGTCAATGCAATCTTGGCCTACGGAATGGGTGTAAAAGCTAGAATGTTCTTTGAAAGCTTTGGAATTCAAGTTATCACCGGTGCATACGGAAGGGTTAGAGATGTTGTAAAGGGTTTCCTGACCGGAACCCTCGAGCTGGACTTGGAGTGGGAAAGCAGAGAGGAATTCCACAGGCATCATCACTACTAGTTTACCTGACAATTGCTGGCATCTCTCTAAGCCATCCGATATCTGGCAAGTACAATCTCCTGAGATCTTTTAAGCCGAGTCTAAGCATAGCTAACCTACCTATTCCTAAACCCCAAGCCAGAACTCTTCCTTTAATACCCAAAGGCTCCGTAACCTCCTTTCTGAATACACCAGCACCTCCAAGCTCTACCCAACCCAGACCCTCTACGTAAACTTCAGGCTCAACGCTTGGCTCTGTATATGGGAAGTAACCGGGTCTAAACCTTACGTTCTCGAAACCCATCTTTGAAAAGAACTCTTTTAGCAATCCCAAGAGATGTCTGAAGCCGACATCCTTATCCAAAACGACACCTTCAAGCTGATCAAATTCTGGTAAGTGTGTCGGATCTATAGCCTCTCTCCTGTATACCCTGTCTATGCAGAAAGCCTTCTGCGGCGGTTCAGGATTTTCGGCGAGGTATTTGATTGTTACAGCCGTTGTGTGAGTTCTCAAAACTAATTGTCTAGCCTTATTTACATCCCAAACTCCTTTCCAGCCAGTTGATCCCGTTATCCAGCCGTTTTCGTGAGTTTGCTTAACCCTATCAGCCAGATTCTCTGGAATGTCGACATACCTGTCGAGGTAGAAGGTATCTTGCATGTCTCTCGCAGGATGATCCTGAGGTTGAAATAGAGCGTCGAAGTTCCAAAAAGCTGGCTGAACGTAATTTCCCTTAATTTCCGTAAACCCCATTTCGAGAAATATCTTCCTGCACTCTCTTATTATGCGCTCGTACGGATGAACTTTACCGCCGTATATATCCTTAGCTGGTATTTTTACTTCGTACCTTGCAAACTCCTTACCCTTCCAAGACCTTGAAATTATTATCTCGGGAGTCAAATCAGTTATTACCTCCTTAAGCTCAAGCTTGGGTTTCTTTAGAATTCTGACGTAGATTTCTTTCCTCTCATCCTCTTCAACAAGCTTTCTCCTCTTTAAATCTTTCAAAACCTTATTGGGAACTTCTTCAAACCTACCTTCAGCTATGAGCTTTAAATATTCCTTTTCCTTGAAATCGACATCCTTAACGAGTTTAACCACATTATCTTTAACATCGACGGCACCCTTTCTCCTGAGCCATCCCAAAGCTATTCCAAGCATTTTCTTGTCGAAATGATTCTCGAGTTCATTCAAACTTATTTCTCCTCTTTCTTTCAAGAATCTAAATAGTCTCTCCTCTGGCAAGCCCTCCTCTAAATACCTTTTTCCTTCATCGGTAACTCTATACTCCTTTACAACAACCTCCTTAACATCTGCATAACCTTTTTCCTTTAAAAGGTAAGCACCTCTCAGTATGGCATCCTTACTAATTCCAGCAACCTTTTCAGCTTCATCAAGTTTGTACTCTTTTCCCTCTTCGAGTGATCGAAGTATCCTAACCTCGAATGGTGTCAGCATTGTATCAACTCCTACTGACTGAATAAAAGTGTTTTCTAAATGAGTCCCAAGAACTCAAGAGCTTCGACAACTCCGTCTCCATTAGGCTTCGATGTGACCAAATCCGCTACCTCCTTAAGCTTTTCATCCGCATTCGCAACTGCAACGCCAAAACCTGCAACTTCCAACATTTCAATGTCGTTTTCGGAATCACCTATCGCAATGAAATCCTTAACGTCCAAGCCAAGCTTATCGGCTATGAACATCAAAGCCTTCCCCTTGCTGACATTTGCATCGATTATGTGGTATGCGAAGCCTGTATCGACTATTCTAACATCTTTTGGCAGTATCTTTCTAGCTTCCTCTATAGGGAAGTTCCTCCTCATGCAGACCTCAGACTTCCTATATTCGTTGTCGAGAAGCTCTACTTTGAAGCGTTTTCTAAGTGTCTCCAAAGCTCTTAAGCATTTACTTCTATCCCCCAGAACTATGTCCTCTCCGTCGTAGCTGAATCTGACAACACCTCCGTTCTCAGCTATTACAATATCGGAAACACCTATAATCTTAGCTACAGCCCTTGCAAAGCATGAAATGTTTCCGGTTGCCAAGACAACAGGAATCTTTAGTTTTCTAAGTGCTTCGACCGCTCTGCAGTTTATTGCCCTCTTCTTATCCGTCAAAGTTCCGTCTATATCAACTACCAAAGCCTTGAACACAAAGAGGGGTAGGAAAGTTATTTTTATTCTTTATTCAACCTACCGTCATGAATGCCAAGCGCATAATTCACAATGTTTACATGCTTGAGAAAGACGGTGTCAAGATATTGGCTACTAAAAGCAAGTATGGAAGTCATTACGGCGAGAGAAAGATTGGAGAGTTCAGAGAGTGGATTCCTTCAAGAAGTAAGCTTTCTGCGATGTTCATGAAGGGTTACGTGATAGATATAAAGCCAAACTGGAAGGTACTCTACTTAGGTGCCGCAAGTGGAACGACTGTCAGCCATGTAGCGGATATAGTTGACGAAGGCGTTGTTTACGCTGTGGAATATTCTGCAAAGCCCTTTGCCAAGTTCCTTGAGCTTGCAAAGGAGAGAAAGAATATAATACCACTACTACAAGATGCTTCAAAGCCTTGGAAGTACAGTGGAATAGTAGAGAAAGTGGACTTCATATATCAGGACATAGCTCAGAAAAACCAGATAGAGATTTTTGAGAACAACGCCCGATTCTTTTTGAAGGAAGATGGTGAGGGAGTTATAATGGTTAAAGCTAGAAGCATAGACTCAACGGCTGAGCCTGAAGATGTTTTCAGACAGGTTATAAGGAGGCTGAAGGAGAGCTTTAAGGTGATTGCTTACGGAAGCTTGGAGCCCTATCACAAGGATCATATTTATGTCCACGTTAGGATGAAATAAAATTTTGAACAATTTTGACGCTCTCCTTTCCGACTTAATCGAAATCTTTATATATTTCTTTACTAACCAAAAGTTAGTAAACCTTGGTTAGGGTGATTACAATGGATGTCAATGAACTCCTTGACATTCTTGGAAACGAGAGTAGAAGAAGGATATTGTCCCTCTTAGCTCAGAAACCATGCTACGTCAGCGAAATTGCTTACTGTTTGAAGATGGCTCCAAAGGTCGTAATCGAACACTTAGAGAAGCTTGAAAAAGCTGGAATAGTCAAGAGCTTCGAGGAGGGGAAGAGGAGGTACTACTACATCGATAAGAGCTTCAGACTAGAGGTAACTTTATCACCCTACAGATTCTCGGCAAAGGTTGTAGAGAATGGGAACATTGAAAAGAACGATCTCGTCAACGTTATGCAAGATCTGCTCAATCTAAGATACTCAAGAGATATCTCAAGCATAACTGAAACATTATCGAGAATTGAGAGGATGCAAGATGTGCTCTCTAGAATTCAGTGTTATGTGAACTCCAAGATCAACGAAATTATGGGCGAGCTACTTTCGGCTGTGGAAAAGTTTACAAACGATGAAATTGAGAAGCTTGTATTATATGGATTAGCTAAAGGCTTGAGAGAGCTTGAAATAGCGGAGTACTTTGGATTAATGTATTCTGAAGTCGAATCGGCCTTAAAGAGGTTGGAGGAGAGGGGGTTAATAGAAAGGGTTGTTGAGGGTGGTAGGATCGTTTGGAAGTTTAGGAGGTGATGAGCTTGACGGATAAGAAGGAAGCAGTTTTGAGGGTCGCCGAGGCGTATTATCGAGATGTTGGTAGAGGCATTGCGAGAATAGATCCCGAAGTTATGGAAAAACTGGGATTGCAGAGCGGTGATGTCATAGAGATTATAGGTAAGGAAACTGTTCCAGCAATAGTCTGGCCGGGCTATCCTGAGGATAGGGGTAAGGGGATTATCAGGATAGACGGTAGCATTAGAAACAACGCTGGAGTTGGGATAGGTGACAGGGTTAGAATAAGAAAGGTTGAGGCGAGGCCTGCTGAGAAGATAGTTCTAGCTCCAACAGAGCCAGTTAGACTGATGGGCGGTGAAGCTTACCTGCTCAGACTCTTGGAGGGAAGACCGGTTAAGAGAGGGCAGAAGATCAGGGTTGAAGTGTTCGGGCACGTTTTGACATTTGTAATAGTCTCAACTAAGCCGACAGGTGTCGTTATAGTGAACAGAGATACGGACATAGAACTTAAGGAGAGGCCAGTTGAAGAAATCAAGAGGAACGTTCCTAACGTAACTTATGAAGACATAGGTGGCCTGAAGAGGGAACTTAGACTAGTTAGGGAGATGATAGAACTCCCACTGAAGCATCCCGAACTCTTCCAACGCTTAGGAATAGATCCGCCGAAGGGTGTACTGTTGTACGGGCCACCGGGAACTGGTAAGACTTTAATTGCTAAAGCCGTTGCTAACGAGGTTGATGCACACTTCATTCCTGTGAGCGGCCCAGAGATCATGAGCAAGTACTACGGAGAGTCAGAGCAGAGATTAAGGGAGATATTTGAGGAGGCTAAGGAGAATGCTCCATCGATAATATTCTTCGACGAGATTGACGCAATAGCTCCAAAAAGAGAGGAAGTTACAGGAGAAGTTGAAAGAAGGGTTGTAGCTCAGCTTTTGGCTTTGATGGATGGTTTAGAGGCTAGAGGAGACGTCATCGTAATAGGCGCAACCAACAGACCGGATGCGATTGATCCAGCTTTGAGAAGACCCGGTAGATTCGATAGAGAAATTGAGATCGGTGTCCCAGATAGAGAGGGTAGGAAGGAGATTTTGCAGATTCACACTAGGGGAATGCCAATAGAGCCAGATTACAACAGGAACGATGTGCTTAAGGTTCTTAGACAGATGAAGGAAGAGGGTAAGAATGTTGACAAATTCATAGAAAGAGTCGAGAAGGCTACGAGTGAGGAGGAGATAGTTAACATACTCAAAGAGGATGAAGAAATCTTTAGCGAGGTCAGAAACAGGCTCATAGACTTGATGCTTGAAGAATTAGCAGATCTGACGGTAGGTTTCGTAGGTGCAGATCTTGCCGCTTTGGCTAAGGAAGCTGCAATGCATGCGTTGAGGAAGAGGATAGAGAGCGGAGAGATAGATGTCGAGGCTGAGGAGATTCCAGAGGAAGTGCTTGAGAGACTTAAGGTTACGAAGGAGGACTTCTTGGAGGCTCTTAAGTTGATAGAGCCTTCTGCAATGAGAGAGGTGCTTGTAGAAATCCCGAAGGTCACGTGGGATGATGTGGGTGGGCTTGAGCATGCGAAGCAGGAGTTGAGAGAGGCTATAGAATGGCCTTTGAAGTATCCAGACATCTACAGAGCTACTGGCATAAAGCCACCTAAGGGAATCCTGCTTTACGGACCGCCCGGCACGGGTAAAACACTGCTGGCTAAGGCCGTAGCAAACGAAGCTAACGCCAACTTCATAAGTGTTAAAGGTCCTGAGTTGCTGAGTAAGTGGGTCGGTGAGTCAATAACTGGAGATGAAATAGTTTTAGCTAAGGTGAATGGTAAGCTTAAGGTTTTGACAGCTGAGGAGCTTTATAATGCTTGGATGAACGGAGAAGAAATAGAGATACCCTGCATTAGATTTGAAAGCGACGAGGTTGTTTTTTCGAAGTTGGAGAGGGTAGCCAAGCATGTCAGAAGGACTCCAATATATGAGATAAGAACAAAAACCGGAAGAATTGTAAAGGTTACTGCGGATCACTCAATATTTACGATTAGGAACGGTGAAATCGTACCAATAAAGACATCAGAGCTTAAGAAGGGGGACATCGTTCTAATACCGCAGTACCTTCCAGAACTGCATGAGGATGAGGTAGAAGGGGTTAAGATAAACGAAGATTTGGCTTTGCTGATAGGATTATACATAGCGGAAGGATCGATGAATAAAGGTAGAGTAAGGATACACACGAGGGATGAAGATATTATAGAGAAGCTGAATGAGATTTGCGAGAAACTTGGTTTGGAGGGCAAATACTACGATGACGGAAGCTACCACATAAAGGGTCTAAAGTTCTTCGAGCATTTCGGAGTTGGTGCAAAGAACAAGAGGCTTGGAGATGCCCTATCTCTTAGAAGGGATTTGCTCGCTAAGGTACTGCAAGGTTACTTCAGTGGTGACGGATCGTTCTACCTTAAGAATCACAAAAGATCAGCCTTCATAGAGGCTGTAACGACGAGCAGGCAGTTAGCTAACGAGTTACTCGTTGCACTTCAAAGATTTGGAATTGTAGCCAATCTAAAGGTTAGAAGGAACAGATGTGGCAACTACGAATACAGGATTTTAATAGGAAGAACTGAGTTCATAAGGATATTTGCAGAGGAGATAGGGTTCATTCAGAAGGATAAGATGGTCAGAATAAATGAGTTTCTAATGAGTAGAAGGTGGACGAGAGGAAAGACCGATGTTCCAGCAGAGCTCGTAAACTGCAGTAATGTTGACGTTTTAAGCGATAGAGTAGCCTTGAAATTAGGATACAAAGTTAAAGCACTGTTTTTCGATAGAGTGTCTTCGATTCGAAAGTTAAACAGAGAAGATAAGTTCGTCTACGACTTGGTTGAAGTTGTTGAGGGTTCAAACTTCATAGCAGGTGGAATTGTTGTTCACAATAGTGAGAGACACGTAAGGGAAATGTTCAGAAAGGCCAAGCAGGTTGCTCCATGCATTCTGTTCTTCGATGAAATAGACGCCTTAGCACCGAGGAGGGGATTAGGTGCTGACACTAATGTGACGGAAAGAGTTGTCAGCCAGCTATTGACCGAATTGGATGGTATAGAGGAGCTTAAGGATGTGTTTGTGATTGCTGCAACTAACAGACCCGACATGATCGATCCAGCTTTACTAAGACCGGGAAGAATCGAGAGACACATATACATCCCGCCACCGGACAAGGCTGGAAGAAAGGAGATCTTCAAGATACACCTCAGAGGAAAACCTCTCGCCTTCGATGACGAAGACGTAAGAAAAGCGGTTGAGTTGTTAAAGGCTGAAAACAAGGAGTTCGATAAGGTTAAGAGTGCCCAAGATATCGACAAGTTGCCAGATGAACTAAGGAGAAAGTTGGAGGAGAAGCTGAGAGAGTTGATATGCGAGTGGTTGGCTGAAAAAACCGAAGGTTACACTGGTGCAGACATAGAGGCTGTTTGCAGAGAGGCTGGTATGCTTGCGATAAGAGAAGCTGTAAAGCCCGGAATGACCAAGGAAGAAGCTAAGGAGATAGCTAAGAGGATAAGAATTACTAAGAGACACCTAGAGAAGGCGATCGAAAGGGTTAAGCCGAGTTTGACCAAAGAAGACTTGAAGAAATATGAGGAGATAATGGAAACCTTCCACAAAATGTACGCTTAACTTTAATTTCTGGAGGTGGTGGACATGGCCTGGTGGAGAAGAAGGAGGAGGGAGGAATGGGAGCCATTTGATATATTCGGTAGGGAATTTGATTTCATAGATGAGATATTTGAGAGGATGGTTAGGGATATAGAGGAGATGTTCAGAAGGTTCGAGAGAGGGGAGGGTGAGATGAAACCAATAATAAGAGGTTTCAGCATAAGAATCGGACCAGACGGAAAGCCGGAGATAAAGGAGTTCGGAACTAAGCCAGAAATAAGTGAAACGGGCATTGAAGAGAGGAAACCGCTCATTGACGTAATTGAGACGGATGAAGAAGTTCAAGTTATAGCGGAGATGCCCGGAGTTAGCAAGGAAGACATCGAGCTAAATGCAACCGAGAGAGAGCTTGAGATAAAGGCTGAAAGCGAGAACAGAAGGTACTACGAAAGGGTGGAGCTTCCATGCGAAGTTATTCCTGATTCTGCAAAAGCGAGATACAACAACGGAGTATTGGAGGTAATATTTAAGAAGAAGTATCCCGAAAAGAAGGGTAAGAAGATTAAAGTTGAATAATTTTTTATACATTTTTGTTTTTCAGATTTTTTAAGAGTCATAGGGCAACTTTTATTAAGTACTTTAAGCCACAGAGATTGGGTGAATGATGATGAGAGTCAAAACCGGCGTATTTGGATTGGATCCTCTGCTAAGTGGAGGATTTCTACCAAATACAATTAATGTCGTCCTAGGAGGTACAGGAGTTGGAAAGACCATATTTACGCTTCAATATGTTCTTCAAGGTCTAAAAAATAAGGAGTGTTGTCTTTTCGTTTCATTCGACATGGATGAAGATGATGTTATAAAAACTGCTGAGAATATGGGTTGGGATGTTAGGAGTTACATTGAGTACGGACTTCTAAAAATAGGGAAGTTCATCGTCGAAGATATAACATTCCTAAACAACGAGCTTATAAATTTCATACTCAAGAGCGCTAACGGCAATGTTAGAATAGTTATAGACTCTTTCACTCCCCTTCTATCTACGCCAGATTACAATGTAAGGAAAGAGGTAAACTGGTTTTTCGAACAGCTCAGAAGGGTCGGAACGACAGTCATAACTATTGAAGAGCCGTTATCTGGTAACCTAGATGTGCCAAGCATAACACTTCCCGCATTCCTTTGCGACTGTCTCATTCACATGAAGAGGTTGGGATACGGAGAAATACTTGACAGGACTTTGAGAATAGTTAAGCATAGGAATTCATGGCATGCCGAAGGCGTTTTTCCGTACAGAATATTCAAAGGTTTGGGAATAGTCGTCGATAGCAAACATTACGTCGAAAATATCAGAAAGAAAATGGAGCTAACAGATATTTTCAGCGAAGAGGAGGTAAAAAGTACCCCAAAAGAGCTACTCGAAAAAATAGAGATGGCATTGATGGAGAGTTTTTACCACGATGAAGAAGTTAAGCACATGATAAGGTGGGTGGTTGAATGTTATCGAGAATTTACCAAATCTTAAGCATATTGGACGATCCTTCTCTAATCTTTATCGGAGTGTTTAGAATAGATGGTGATCCCATATTGGTCAGATGCAAAGACAAAATTATACTTTTAAAGATCGTAGACTGGCTCGACGGGCATATAAAGGCTAGTCTGGATATGATAGTTGCGGAGGAGCTTGGCGAGATAGGTACCAAATTCAAAGATCTCTTTGTCAGATTAGTACCCCTCTCTAAGACTTTAGTACTGGTCATGATTGCGAACGAAGAGATGTCGCTCTACAAGTTCGAAATGGATATATCATCCCTGCGCTCAGCACTGTCATGATCCAATATGTTTACACGCTTTACACTGACTTTGATGAAATTGTTAGAGATCTTGATAACAAGCTCGAGCTAGATTTCGAACCCAGCTTCTACTTTCTATTTCTAACCGAGAGCACTTGGAGAATCTACGATAAAGTGTTGAAGTATCTTAGGACGAGATTTCCAGATTGTAAGATGTCTGGTTGTATTGTTGAAGGGTACGTAACCAAGGAGGGAGTTTGGACACGGGGTTTGGCATTACTGCTCTTTGAAAATGATGTCGAAGTTTTATGGACTAAAGGAAAGACAGCCGAAGAGACTTTCACAAGGTTGAAGAGAGCTATGAAAAGCTGGAGTTCTGCAATAACGATATTTCCTCTCTTCAGATTCAGCAGTAGATTGGACATAATTAATTTCTCAATATTGAACAACACACTTTGGAGGTATAGGCTCTGGAGAGCTAGAGATAGAAAATCAAAGCTTGAAGTTTTGGAAAGATGTTCAAAATTTTTAGAAGAAAAATATGTTTTTCCAGCAAACAAAGCTTTGAGGGTTTTTGATGGTGAGAAACCAGTTGTTGGGCTGAACCTGCTTCCCTTAGAGGCAGGCTTCGGAACACCCTTAATTTTCGCTAACTACAATGTTTTAGGAAGATCTGCAGTTGGTGTGTGTTTAAAGGAAAAAACTAATGCGATCTTTCACGACGTTTTCCCAGAAAGGGGTAAAAGTTACGAAGAAACCACAGAGATAATTAGAAATACTTTCACGAGCGTTAAGGAAGTGAATGTACTTAAAAAGGGTGTTACTATTGGAGAGGTAAACAGCATTCCCGCTGTTGAATTTCTTAAGAGGGAGAGGCTTATACAGACTTACGGCGAGAACGAAGTTGTAAGGATGCTCGAAGAAGATAAGCTAAGGACAGTTTCACCTTACGGCTTGGCTTTCATTAGTGAAGAGACCTATGGATCGTCCTTACTAGGTTTGGCTCCTTATCCTCTACCAATTTATCCGTCATTGTTTGACTTAAACGTATTTCATGACAAAGCTCTTTTTGTAGGAGAATTTTTTGAAGGCGGAGTTAAGGCATTTAGAGGTTTGTTTGAAGAAAAGAAATTCAAAGATTCTTTTGATTTCTTTGTTATAGATGCCAACGCGATACCGATGTTCGCTGGAAGGTGTATCGAAATAAGGAACATGGCCAATGAATTTTGCGATAGATACTTTGGTATATTTTCAGCATTTCCATCGATAAGATACAGACGTTTGGCGAAAAAACATTTCTCTGAAATCGAAAGAGGTTTGTGCTTTAACGGAACAGGAACTTCGGTCATGATTGAGATAAAAGACCGCTGACTATAAATAGCGCTATCGAAACGAAGTTCATGAGCAGAGTTCTCTTGAAATAAGGTAAAGTTTCTAGCGATAATTTCCACACCTTCTCTTTAAGTTGCTTAACGAAGAGTAACGTTGGTATGATTGGCAAGGCGGAAATAATAGTTGTTACATCATAAACATCTATCAACACACATACTATGATCGTTGAATAATACAAAATTATAGACGTATAAGCTAATTTTATTAAACTGCTTGGACTAAACACGACGCCGATCGTTTTTAAGCCAGCTTTCTCGTCACCGCTAACGTCTCTGATATCTTTGATGAAAACTCCGAAAAGCACGAAAAATAAAACGGTTAATGAAAGGGCAATAGCTTTAACGTTTAAATCTTCGAAGAAAGTCCAGATGAGTAGTGTAAAAGACGGGTAGGATATTACGAATGAAGTTAACTCCGTAACGTAATTATCTTTCAACCTTCCAAGAAATCTACCTAAGGTCAATCTGTCTGAATACGTCCAAGTTATCAAAAAGCATAATATGAACAGAGCCAAGCTTACATAATTTCCGTATTTGAGGACTATTAAAAGAGCTGCTAAATATAACAAAATAGCCAAGATTACTCCTAAAATTCTTACATTTAATCCTTCTGCAAAGACATTGTATTTGCCACCTAATATATCTTCTTTAACATCGTTCACGTGATTCCATA
Source organism: Archaeoglobus profundus DSM 5631 (assembly GCF_000025285.1). Lineage (GTDB taxonomy): Archaea > Halobacteriota > Archaeoglobi > Archaeoglobales > Archaeoglobaceae > Archaeoglobus_B > Archaeoglobus_B profundus. The sequence continues at coordinate 694,081 of NC_013741.1, read as the reverse complement.
GGTTTACCGCAGGATAGAATGTGAAAGAGAATAATATTGCGATCAAAAGCAAATTTAAGTCGTGAGTGGACTGCGAAAACACTACGAACTGGAGTACAGGAATTGGATAGATAATTGTCAAAGGCCTTGCAGAAAATTTTAAGAGTTCAATAAAATATTTAATAAGTTCCATAATCTGTTTTATGCTCCAATGAACAGCCTTATCTCTCTAACAGCCTTTTCAGCTTCCTTTTTCTCGACCTTCTTTTCCATTTTCATCACCTCAAGATTGAAATGTCTTTAGAGAAGATAAATTTATCTAAATTTATAAAATTATTATTATACTAATGATTAGAATTTATTTCCAAGATTTTTATGTTAAAAGTTCTAAGAAGAAATTAAATTTAAACTTAGTTGAATTTAACCAAGATAAAAATGAATCCAAAAAACAAATAAAAAGTATTTAAGCGTACTCTCTCCAAGTTTTACCACATTTTGTGCATCTGTAGAACCTAGTTTCTGGCTCATCTGCAGCTCTCATCTGCCTTATCCACCAGTAAGCTTCGGTATTGCCACAATAAGGGCACACGACTCTTGTCTTTGGTAGTGTCTCAATTCTCTCCTCAATTACAGGAATTTCGTTTTCATTTCTCTTCGATTCTATTACAAACTCCTTTTTCTCGCTCTCCTCTTCGTATTCGCACTTCCTGCAGACGAACTTACCGTTTTTGAGGATCATGAAGCTACCGCACTTTGGACAGAACTTCAAGCGACCACCTCCGCAGGTTGGTAGCTACGTTGGGGTTGTTAAAAAAGTTAACTCTCAATTAGCTCTACCAAGTAAGGCTTGGCATCTTCGATCATCTTGTTGTGATCGAAAGCAAGCTTCGGTAGTGAATCGAGCTTGAAAACACCTACATCCTTTGCATCACTGCTTGCCTTAAGCTCTCCACCTTTTGGAATTGCAATGAAGCATACGGAGACGAAGTGCCCTCTTGGATCTCTATTCGGATCGGAGTAAACACCTATGAGTCTGTAAGGCTTTACATCCAATCCAGTCTCTTCCTTAACCTCTCTAATTAAGGCATTCTCTACCGTCTCACCGTATTCAACTATTCCACCGGGCAAGGCGTAGTGATCCTTGAAAGGCTCGTTCTTCCTCTTGATAAGCACGATTCCTCCTTTGTATGGAATTATCGCATCCACCGTTAACGTTATGCACTTCATGAGATTAGTCGTCCAAATACCTTTTAACAATTTCTAACAACTCTTTGGCTGATTTCTCCGGATTTTGAGAATTTGCAATTGCAGAAATTACTGCCACTCCCTTAACCCCTGTTTTCAGAACATCCTCAATGTTAAATTTGTTTATTCCGCCTATCGCTACAACGGGCTTTTTGACAGATGAAACTATTCTTCTAAGACCTTCCAAGCCTATCGGCTCTTTGGCATTCTTCTTTGTGGTAGTTCTAAAAACTGGTCCTGCACTTATGTAATCGATATACCTCTCGGCCTTTTTAGCTTCATCAACGCTATGTGTAGAGACTCCGACAATTCCGTCAAAGATATCTTTCACAACTTCGAATGGTAAATCGTCTTGTCCTAAATGAACACCGTCAGCTTCAACTGCCAAAGCCAGATCGACCCTGTCATTCACTATAAGCGTTGCAGAATATTCCCACGTAAGCTTCCTCAGATTCTTGGCAACGCTGAACATCTGTCTGGCACTCATATTTTTCTCCCTAAACTGGATAAATCTAACTCCTACCCTTAAAACTGCCTCAGCTAGCTCTTCATGCGTTCTACTAAACTCTGAAGACGTTATAAAGTACAGACCAATTTTCATGTCCAAAAATTTGAAATAAATACGGCTTTAACCCTTAGCAACGCCTAAGGGTCTTAATCTTGCAACTATTTTTGAAATTCCGGCTCTATGCACAACTTCAACGACATCGTCGCTCATCTTGTAAGCCTCTGGAGCCTCTTCAGCAAGAAGTGCACCGTGTGTTGCTCTAACGTATATACCTTGCTTCAGTAGTCTGTTCTTCACCTGATCTCCTCTCAACCTCCTCTTTGCTGCAGCTCTGCTCATAACTCTACCACTTCCGTGGCATGTTGATCCGAAGGTTTCCTCCATAGCTTTTTCAGTTCCAACGAGCACATAGCTTGGTGTTCCCATTGAACCCGGTATTAGGACTGGCTGACCAATCTTTTGGTAGTCTTTGGGAATATCTGGATGTCCTGGGCCGAAAGCCCTCGTAGCTCCCTTTCTGTGGACACAGAGCTTCATCTTCTTGCCGTCAACTTTGTGCGTTTCAAACTTGGCTATGTTGTGTGCAACATCGTAAACTAGCTCCATTCCCAAATCATCCTCACTCATTCTAAAGACCTTCTGGAAGGTTTCCCTTACCCAGTGAGTGATTATCTGCCTGTTACACCAAGCGTAGTTGGCTGATGCGGCCATACCTCCAAAGTAATCTTGTCCCTCCTTGCTGTTTATCGGTGCACATGCCAACTGCCTGTCTGGGAGCTTTATTCCGTATTTCCTTACCGCTCTATCGAGCACGACCAAGAAGTCACTACAAACCTGATGTCCCAAACCTCTGCTTCCGCAGTGGACCATTACGGTAACCATTCCCTCCTCCAAGCCCATCGCTTTGGCACACTCCTCATCATAGATCTTTTCAACGTATTGCACCTCCAAGAAGTGATTTCCGCTACCCAAAGTTCCAAGCTGTGGTTTGCCTCTTTCTCTCGCCGTTCTGCTTACTACTTCTGGTTTTGCTCCTTCCATTGCTCCATTCTCCTCGCAGTGCTCCAAATCCTTCTCGTAGCCGTATCCATTCTCAACAGCCCATCTAGCACCCTCAACCAAAATCTCGTTAAGTTCTCTATCGCTAACCCTCAACCTACCTTCACTTCCAACACCCGAAGGAACGGCTACGAACAACTCATCTATAAGCTCCTTAATTTTCGGTCTAACCTCATCTACAGTCAAATTCGAACGAATTAACCTTACTCCACAGTTGTGAACGACTATACCGTTAGCTATGAAGTTGTGTGCTTTGTGTAGCACGCCAATGTCGTAGAACAAGTCGTATTTTGGTTCTACGATTTCAACCTTTACAACCCTGTCATAGACGAATCCACCAGAAGCTCCAAACCTTTCAACGAACTCTTCAAATGTCGGGAAGTTTTCCGGGACTCTAACATCCTCTACATTTTCATACAACGCTCTCTCTACAAGTCTTCTGTTTACATATTCACAACAAACTGCACATGCATTCTTCAAGCTTCCAGTTCTCTCGTGAATTTCCCTTGCAGATTCGATTGCTTTAGCTCTTAGCTCTTTGATTAAATTCTTCCTTTTCAGATATTCCAAAGCGAGCAAACCCAACTCCTTCTTCTCTCTTGAATACTCGTATCCAATCTTAGCCAAGAATTTCCTTACGTTTTCTTCTCCGACGATTGCAAGCCTGAGCGTTACCGAGCCTTCCAAAGATTTCACTTCGTAGATCGTGCTTTCAATTTCGAATTCTTTAAGTAGGCCTTTAATGTCCTCCATAAATTCTCTGAGGTTCGATTCAAGTTCTTTCGACTTTGACTGTGTTATATTTATCGGTAACGGTGTGTATCCTTTGAAGACAACCTTACTACCATCCGCTCCGAATAGTCCAGCTAAGAAGTTCCTCTTAACCCATAACGGTGCTTTCTTGATCCAATCTGGAATTCTGTAAGGTTGTTCAGTCTTTTTACCTATCGGTAAGCCGAGTTTGTGCATTAGTATCGCAAACGATCTTGCTGTAACCCTTATCCTACAATCCGTGCAATCACTGTAGTATTCTGAATACGGACTTCTTATCTTTAAATGTCTCCTTCTCGAATAAGCCTTTGAAGCTTTCACACCCAAGCTTTCAAGGTCTTTAGCTACTTCTTCAAGCGTTTCTAATTTACCGTAGAACTCTAAGGTCAACCTTTTACCACTCTTTACAATGCAACCATCTCCAAATGCAAATCCCAACAACCTCGCAATCGTTCCAATTCTCTTGTCTTCGTATCTCAACGGTATCAATTTTCTTTCTCTAAGATATCTTACGATTTGCGCATCGTAATCTTTGAAATCGTCCTCATTTAGAATAGTTCCTTCAAATTGTTCGAACTCGACTCCTTCAAACGGATATACTACAACTTCGTCGCCTTCTTTAATCTCTCCAAGATTCTTGTATCCTTTTCTCGTCAAAACTGGATGATCTGAACTACCTTCCAAAACCCTTCCAAACTCCGTCGTTATCCTTATGGCCTTATCATCCGCACTCCTTGCAGAAACGAATGCGAGTTCTCCAGAGTCGTTGTGTCCCTCCTCAACATCGTAAACCTTTACATTCTCTCCATTTGCGGGTAAGTCTTCTATCTTGATCCAGTATCCGTGTTCTGTCAAGATGCTTGAATTAGGAGACAGACAGTTTATGTCGAAACCTACACCTCCAGGGCTAATAACACCCTCCTCAACGTCAAATCCAGCTACGCCTCCAATCGGAAAACCGTAGCCGACGTGGACGTCTGGCATAACTAAGCTTGCCTTTTGGATGCCTGGTAGAGTTGCAACGTTCGCTGCTTGCTCAACTGCATCCTTCTCGAGAAGTTGCATGAGCTTTCGGCTAATGTAGAATACTGCTGGAACTCTCATCCCTGGTTTGTAACTTTTGGGTAACTCCCACTTGTAATCCGTAATCTTTCTGAATAAGCTTTCAAACCCCATACCCTAAGTATACGCGGGATTTTTAAGATTTTGTGAGGAAAAAGCTTAAATTGAAAGGTACAAGCTTTGAGGGATGGCAGCGAAAATAATTAGGTGTCCCTACTGCGGTGAAGAGATTGAGCTTAAAGACCTTTACGAGGGATTGGAAGTTAGATGTGACCTCTGCGGAACAGTTCTGCTGTACAGGGAAGGTAAGTTCTTGAACCTAGATACGAACGAAGAGTACGACCTTGAAGATTTGGAGAGGGAAGAGGAGGAAGAGCTTGAGGAACTTGAAGAGGAGTTTGAGGAGGAAGAGGAATATTACTACGAGGAAGAGGAGTTTTGAGTTAAAAATTTATCTTTAATTCATTCGATATATTCGACATGATAGAGATTCCTGAAGATAGGGGTAAGGACATTCACGGTTTGGAGTATCCCGATGAGGCTGAGCTAATTCTCTTCATGGCTGGAAACCAGTTTATGGTAATGGACGAGCTTTTGCAGGCTTTTAGAGAGGAGTATGGTATTGAGAAAATTTTCTACGAAACCCTCCCACCCGGCTTACTGCTCAAGCAGATTCTCGAAGGCGCGAAGTATAGGGATGTTGTACTCCCACAGATTCCAGATGTCTACAGTTCTGTAAGCGAGGATTCGATGAAGCTGCTCAAGGAGAAAGGGCTTATAGACGATTACTTCGTTTACCTGCACAACCGCATAGTTCTAATGGTTCCTAAAGGTAATCCGAAGAGAATAAGGTCGATATTCGATTTGGCAAGAGACGACATTGTAGTATCTCATCCAAATCCAGAGAACGAGGACATAGGTAAGTATATCGTGCAGATGTATCTTGAGGTTGGTGGGGAAAAGCTTAGGAGAAAGATAATGGAAAAGAAAGCTAGAGAGGGTACGACGATCTACACACTAGTTCATCATAGGGAGACTCCAGAGAGAATTTTGAAAGGTAAGGCTGATGCTGGCTGGGTTTGGGCCACTGAGGCCATCTACGCTCGGATGAAAGGACTACCAGTTGAAATGGTTGAGGTTGAGATAGACATGAGTGACAGGGTGAACTATTACATAGCCAAGCTTAAGAACGCTCCGAATCCTGAAAATGCGGAAGCTTTCTTGGAGTTTATAAAATCTGAGAAGGCACAGAGAATCTATCAGAAATACGGATTTGTTCCTCATTTTGTAAGGGAGTGAGATAATGCTGAATTACGGAAAGCTTGAGAGAGTTTACTTGGGTGGAGAGGCGGAGGTTAGAATTTACGAGAACATTGTTGAGAAGATCAGAAAGCCTAAGCGATACAGACACCCCAACTTGGATGAGATTTTGAGGAGAAGTAGAACTAAAACTGAAGCTAAGATAATATCTCTTGCAAGGAGGCAGGGAGTTCCCACTCCGATAATTTTAGACATTGAAGGTGATAAGATAGTCATGGAGAGAATCAAGGGAAAGCCAGTCAAAGAGGTAATGAGCGAAGAGATAAGCGAGGAAATCGGGAGGTTAGTTGCTAAGATGCACAGAGTCGGTATAATTCACGGAGATGTGACACCGATGAACATGATTCTAAGCGACGGTAAGATTTACTTTGTCGATTTTGGTTTGGCATTCATTGAGGACAGAGTAGAGCCGAAGGGGGTTGATTTGCATGTCTACTTCGAATCTCTCAAAGCGAGTTTTGACAACTGGGAAAGGCTAAAAGAAGCGTTTATTAGAGGTTATAGAGAAGTTTACGAAAAGGCTGAAGAGGTTATAAAGAGGGCTGAGGAGATAGAGCTTAGGGGAAGGTACGTTGAGAAGAGGATGACCTAGACATCGATTACAAACCTCCACTCCCTCCTAATCTTTGGCGGTTCTCTTGCAATCGAGTTTCTCCTAACAAACTTCAAATCGCTCAAATCTTCTAACTGCTTCAATATTTCGTCCAAAACGGCCTTTATACATCCCGGAATGACCACATTTACAAACTCGCTACAATCGTAAACGACCTTAAGATAATCGTAGAGGCTATTTGATCTCTCGACATCAAAACCGACGGAGAGCAGATCGTTCAAACAGTCGTTATAGACGGAGCAGGGCTGGATGAAGTGCTCATCCACACCAATATCACCCAAAATTTTGGCTAGCTTTACAAGCTCAGAATCGTTAAAGTTTGGAAGAAAAACAGACCTGACGGTTAAAATGCAGTCCATATTCACGGCATTCTCAATGTTTTCGAGAACATCGTGGAATTTGTCCTTTCCAGTAACGATCTTGTAGCTCTCAGAATTTGCCACATCTAAGCTTACCATCGCAATGTCTATCAAACCGTCCAAATCCGTGAAATCAATCGTTCCGTTCGTTTGCAGATCGATTCTTACATCTCCAAAAATCTCCCTCAACTTCTCAATTATCTTTGCAACTTTATCAACTCCAGCCAGTAACGGCTCCCCATACTGCGAGATCGTTACAACCTTAGGATTCAAATCGCCGTAGTATCCCTCCTTGGGAGCCGTTCCTCTATTCACGGCAACTTTGGAGTAGCAGTAGATGCAATTTAGGTTGCAGGCTGTGGTTATCTCGTAAGATGGATGGTGCTTAGGCTCTTTAATGGATAAGTCGAGACCCTCGCAAAAAATGCAGTGCTTTGGATAATTCAACTTGAGAACAAATTTTTCAAAACCCTCTGAAAACATGTTAAGAAGCTACAGCTTCAGCCTGCTGTGGCTGTTCAACTTCAACTTGCTTTGGTTCAGCCAGAAGCTCGATCTTCCTTATTTCAACTCTCCTGAGCGGGTATATTTTCTTTGCGTTCTTGTAAATCTCCGAAGGAATTCTTCCCAAGATGCACTCTTGCAAGAACTGGACGAAGTTCTTCTGGCTTGCGTTGTTGATGATAATCTCTCTCATTATCTTCCTGATAGCGCTCTTCTGAGAAGTCTTGCATCTCTTGACGGTGAAAGCGACTGGCTTAACCCTTAAAACGTAGCCGTCAGCTGTTGTAACATCGATAACATCATCTATCTTGCTCGTCCTTCTCCTGATTAGGCTGTTGATGTACTCTCTCATCATCTCAAATCTATGAAACTTTGTGTACGCGTTCTCGCCGGAGACTCTGTAAACCTTGAATATCAGCTTCTTGTACGGGTTCTGATTCGAATAATCGTTCGTTAGCTCTGCCAGAGTAACCTCAACCGTTCTGTTTATCACTTTGCTCGGATCATCTGCTGGTGTTTCTCCAATCTCAGCTAGACCGAAGTATTCAGGAGCGATGAGCGTATACCACTTTTTCATACTCCACTTGTCCTTTACTCTAGCCTTTCTTCTCGCCATAAGGCTTAGCACTAGGAGTCAATTAATAAATTTTTTCACCGATGTCTAAACATGGTCATAGATAATATCGCAAGACTTCTGAAGAATTCGAAGCACGCTGTAGTGTTTACAGGTGCTGGCATTTCAGCCGAGAGCGGTATACCAACATTTAGAGGTGCGAACGGTTTGTGGAGTAAATACGATCCTGAAGAGGTTGCATCAATTTATGGATTTATGAGAAATCCAAGAGCATTCTGGGCTTTTGCAAAGGAATTAATTGTAAAAACAAAAGCAAAGCCTAACGCTGGGCATTACGCAATTGCAGAGCTTGAGAGAATGGGGATAGTCAAGGCTGTCATAACTCAAAACATAGACATGCTTCATCAAAAAGCTGGAAGTAGAAGGGTTTTGGAGCTACACGGTTCTCTGAAATACGTAGACTGCCTTAAATGTGGAAAGACTTACGAGTGGGAGGAAATAATTAGCAAAATTGACGACATCAAATGTGAAAATTGCGGTAGTTTATATTTAAAGCCGAGGATAGTCTTCTTTGGTGAACAACTGCCAAGAGACGTGCTAAACGAAGCTATAGAGGAAGCTAAGAAGTCTGATCTTTTCATCGTTGTAGGTTCATCTCTTCAGGTTTATCCCGCTGCGAGTTTGCCTTTTATAGCAAAGGAGAGTGGGGCTAAGCTCGTTTTAATAAATAAAGATCCAACTGACAAGGATTGGTTGTTTGACATCGTTGTTTACGGAAAGGCCGGTGAAATTTTACCAAAAATTGTCGAAAAAGTCAAGAAAATGATTTAGCCTCAGAAATCGGCAAATTCATCACTTATCAGTACTGTTTTTTCATCATCGGTAGGTGTAGTTACTCCCAAGTTTAAATCAATTTTGTGGTATTGTAATCTATTAATCAATCCTTCTTAGGCTCGATGAACTCCTTTGGAGCGGATTCAATCGGCTCAAGATACTTCCTGAGCACTTTGGGAATCTCAACCCTGCCATCCTCAAGCTGGAAGTTCTCAATTATAGCCGTTATAGCTCTTGTCGTAGCTATTGCAGTTGAGTTGAGCGTATGAACAAATCCCTTTGAAGGAGCCCCTTTCTTCTCCGCATACCTTATATTCAACCTGAAGCTCTGCCAATCCGTGCAGTTGCTACACGAGACCATCTCCCTGAACTTTCCTTGGGCTGGCATCCAAGCTTCCAAGTCGTATTTTTTAGATGCAACTATACCCAAATCTCCAGAGCATACGTTCACAACCCTGTAAGGAATCCCCAAACCCTGCCAGAGCTTTTCAGCATTCTCTATCAGCTTTTCATGCCAATCCCAGCTTTGTTCAGGTAAGCAGTAGACGAACTGCTCAACCTTGTTAAAGATGTGAACTCTGAATATTCCCTTCGTGTCTTTGCCGTGAGCGCCAGCTTCTTTTCTGAAGCAGGGACTGACTCCAGCGTAAAGCAAAGGTAATTCGTCTTCAGCTAAAACCTCGTTCATGTGCATGCTCGCTAAAGGGTGTTCCGATGTTGCAATCAGATACAGGTCTTCATCCTCAATCTTGTACAGCATCTCCTCGAAATCGCTCAGGGCCGTTACACCCTGATAGGCTTTCCTGTTCAGCATGTAGGGTGGCATAACCACCCTAAACCCCTGCTTGGCTAAGAAATCCAAAGCGTACATCATCAGTGCGAAATCTAACCATACTAGATCGTCGAACATGTAGTAGAATCTCGAGCCAGCAACCTTTCCCGCTTTAAGCGTATCAACGAATCCGAACTTTTCGACATAGTCTGCATGACCTATGACCGGTTTGTCTATGACTTCATAATCTACATTGAAACCTTCGGTTTGCTTGAGGAACGCATCTAAATGCTCTCTGTAAACCTTACACTTACCCCAGAACCTTATTGGAACGTTGTCCTCATCGCTCTCTCCAATCGGAACGCTCTCGTGAATTATGTTCGGAATTGAAAGCAAAATGTCCTTAAGCTCTTTCTCTACCTTCTTAAGCTCGTTCTCCTTCTCCTTGATTAGCTGTGAAATTTCCCTAGCTTTTGCTATCAACTCTTGACTCTTAGCCTTCCTAATCTCCTGAGAAATCCTGTTCCTATCGTGTCTCAGCTCGTCAAGTTCCTTCATCAGCTTTCTGTAGAGTTTGTCAAGTTCTATAGCTTTGTAAACGATTTCAACATTCTCTCCCCTCCTTTTTTGAGATTCGATGAGAATTTCGGGATTGTCTCTCAAAGCCTTGAGTATGCTCCAGTGATAGCTCAGCATTGCCCCATGTTCTCGTAAGGCTATAAAACGTTTGGTATATATACAACGCCTACCATCACTATGTCCACGAAAAGACCGTGCTGGTTGTGGGATTACTGTCCTTGGGCCGTGCACAGAAAGCTCCAGAAAAGCCAACGACTCCGGCTACAATCACAACATTGATGATTGGAGTTGATGATACATACCCTTCATACAGACTTGGCTGGAAAATTCAAACTCAAGCTTTAGACAACAGGGATTTGCTAAGGAAACTGGAGAGATAATCTTTATGGGTCAGGGCAAGATAGTTGAGGAAGAACGCCAGAAGAGATTTTCACCAAAGGAAATTCCTGAGAATGATTTTTATGAAAAAAATTAAAAATTCATAAGAACTCTCTCGGATCGGCTATTTCACCCTTTATTGCAGTTGCAACTGCAGTTGCTGGAGATGCTAAGTATATTTCCGCGTTAGGATTACCCATCCTACCCTTGAAATTCCTGTTCTGAGTTGATAAACAAACCTCTCCATCAGCCAAGACTCCCATGTGAATACCTACGCAAGGACCGCAACCCGGTGGTAGAACTACACCTCCCGCTTCAACTATCGTTTTGAGATAGCCGAGTTCGAGTGCCTTTAGATAAACTCTCCTGCTCGCTGGACAGACCAACAGCCTCACGTCTCTGTGAACCCTTCTACCTTTTAGCATCTTCGCAACGATTTCAATGTCGCTCAATCTACCGTTCGTGCAAGTTCCTACGTAAACCTGATCGACCTTGACTCCTTCAACATCGCTAACTGGAACCACGTTATCGACGTTGTGAGGTTTTGCAATCATAGGCTCGATTTCGGCAGAGAAGTAAAGCTCTTTCTCATAATTTGCATCTTCATCGGCTTTGATCTTTTTAAAACAGTTCTCTCTTCCCATTTCAGCGAGAAATCTCCTCGTAACATCGTCAGTTTCAAACAAACCGACCTTCGCACCACATTCAACAACCATGTTTGCCATAGTCAAACGAGAGTCCATGTCTATAGCTTTGATAGTTTCTCCATGAAACTCCAAAGCCTTGTAGGTTGCACCATCAACCCCCAACTCTCCTATTATGTGCAGAATCAAGTCTTTAGCAAACACGCCTTTCGGCAAGCTTCCGTCGATTTGAATTCTAAATGTCTCCGGAACTCTGAACCAGTTCTTACCCAAAACCATCGCTATTGCAATGTCGGTGGAACCCATACCAGTAGCGAAAGCTCCCAAAGCACCATAGGTGCACGTGTGTGAATCCGCACCAACAGCCAAATCTCCTGGGCAGACGTGCTTTTCGATCATCACCTGATGAATCACGCCATCACCAACGTCGTTCATATCAGCCCCTATCTCCTTTGCAAAGCTCCTTATCAGCTTCTGATCGTTGGCCAATTCTTTACGTGGGGGTGGAGAAGCGTGATCTATAAAGAAGTGAGTTATTTTGCCAGCCTTTACTTCTCTCCCAAGCTCTCTAATCCTTCTTATGGCTAAAGGTGCTGTTCCATCTTGCAACGCTATTTGATCGATCTTCGCAACGACCAAGTCTCCCGCGTAAACTTCTTTCCCACTTTTCTCACTCAAAATCTTCTCTGCAATCGTTTGACCCATGCCCGCTCGTAGCGCACTCATAATTAAACCGTTTCGTATATTTACTCTCTGGCAAACTGACCTTATGAAGGGTGGCGTAGCTTTCATCGTAGGACTTCTATTGGTGTTAGGATCTTTCTTGATACCTAATACGATCTTAGGTTCTACAGTCGCTCTAGTTGGAGTTATTCTAACAGCAAGCGCAATTTTTAGAAAGATTTGAGCATTTTGATATTTTTATCGTTCCAATTAAGCTTAAATCTTGGGATGCTAATCTCACTTTACAATGATCGATGTTTGGAGGGAGTTCATCGAAAATTATTGTGAGGATAAGATAAAAGAATTGGTAGCTAAATACGGGGAGAATGGTCACGTTAAGCCTTCAATTGAGATAGACGTTAAAAATAGACTAAGAAATTTTCTCTATTCGAGAAGCCTTGAAGATGAGCTTGAAAAGAAGCCAGATACCGTTATAAATCTGATAAAATCGGCTGTAAGGGATATATGCAGAATGTACGATGTGGATATCAGAGATTTTAACGTCAGATTCGTAAATCTGCCAAAGAGAATGCTAATAAAAAATCTCAACCACATGTTCATAAACAAGTTCGTTTCTGTTGAGGGAATTGTTAGAAAGGTTTACGAGCCAAAACCAGTTTTGAAGTATGCCGTTTTTGAATGTCCGAGTTGTGGAAAGGATTATCACGTTGAAGTTGATGGCGGATTTGTACAGAGACCTTTCAAGTGCGAGCGATGTGGGGAAAGAAATCTAATTCTCAACGTGGACAGAAGTGAGCTTACGGACATTCAGAAGATTCAGATTCAGGATTTACCAGAAAATTTGGAAAGCTCAGAACCTCCGAAGCTCTTGGATGTTTATCTATACGACGATCTGGCTGGTAAGGTTCTGCCGGGAGATAAGGTCATAATCAACGGAATACTGAGGATAAAAGGTGGTAAGAAGTTCAAAGCAGAGCTTGACGTCTATTTAGAAGCTAACTCAATTGAATTCATAGATCAGGATGTTAGGAACATTCAGATCACGGAAAAGGATAAGGAGGAGATTCGAAAACTTGCAAAGAGAAAGGACATTTACGATCTCCTTGTTCAGTCGATAGCCCCTTCGATTAAAGGCTACGACGTTATTAAGGAAGCTATAGTTCTTCAGCTCTTCGGTGGAATAACGAGGATTAATCCTGACGGAACGAAGCAGAGGGGAGATATTCACATACTACTCGTCGGTGACCCTGCAACTTCAAAATCTCAGATTCTGAGGGCTGTAAAGCAGGTGGCTCCAAGAGCTATTTTGGCAACGGGTTATGCTTCAACTGGTGCTGGATTGTGTGTAGCACCAGACTCGATCGTATTCACTGACAGTTGTGCATTGGAAATTGAAAAGTTCGTAGAAGAGAATATGAAATCATCAGTGAAGTACAACGAAATTGCGGAGTATTCCGAAGTTAAGGGAGTTAGTGTGCTAACTCTTAACGATGCAAAAATTTCCGAGAAGGCTGTTGAGAAGGTTTGGAGACTTAAATCACCTGTAAAGTTGGTTAGAATAACAACTCAAACTGGTAAAGAACTGATAGTAACGCCAGAAACGAAAGTTATGGTTTTAGAAGATGGTAAGGTATCTTGGAAACCCGCAAAGGACTTAACTAAGCAAGATTACGTTGCTACCGTAAGGAGATTGAAGCATAGGGGTAAAGTTGTTACTACGCTTGAACTACTTTCAGACCTCGACAACTTGATAATTTATGGTGTAAAGGGAATCGTTAAGAAGCTCGTCGATGTTGCAACGTCCAAGCTTGGAATATCCAAAAAAGAGTTATCCAAGATGATCGGAACTTACGAAAACAGCTTGATTCACAACTGGGTTAAAGACAACGCAAGAGGAAACATCAAAATGAAACATCTCAGAAAACTCGTTGAAATTACAGGAGTTAGCTGGGTGGATGTTGCAAAAGAAGTAAGTGAAGTGTCTCTAAGGGCTGGAAGAAGAATAAAGATACCAATTTATGTGGATGAAAGACTTGCATATCTTGCAGGATTGATTGCAGGAGATGGATGTATCGTTGGCAACTTCGACAGATTCGTTATAAGGTTTACTAATAGCTGTGACGAGCTTAGAAGAAGGTTTAAGGAGCTTCTTCGAGATATTTTCGGCATAGAGGCTAAAGATGTAGCTCGTAAGAATAAGGTTCCAACGGTTGAATTCAGCTCAAAAATCGTAGCTCATCTGCTAAGGAAACTTGGTATTCCGCCCTCACCGAAGTCATCAAAGCTCGACATGACACCAATTCTACTGTCATTGCCTAATGAAATCTTAGCTGGATTCATAAGGGGATTGTTTGACTGCGATGGATGTGTAGTTATAAGAAGAAAAGGTTCTTCGATAGTAGAGTTAGACACGACAAGCAAGAATTTAGCCAAAAAGCTACAGTTAGCCCTTCTCAGATTCGGAATAGTTGCACACCTTAGAAAAAGGGACGTAAAAGGTAAAACCAATGTAATTAACGGAAAAGATGTCGTTAGTAGACACGATAGGTATTCCTTGATAATTTACGGTGAAAATATTGAAAAGTTTGCAAAATACATCGGATTCGAAAATCCTGAGAAAAATAGGAAGTTGCAGAAACTTTTAGAGCTGAGGAGATACAAGAAATCAAACCCGAACTTGGATGTAATTCCAGGAGTGGGAAAAGTTATAGATGAGATCATAAAGAAGTATGGAATCAACATTAGAGGGTTCAATTCGAAGAGAAAAAACGTTTCGAGATATAAGTTGAGGGAGATCGTTGAAATACTGAAAAATTCATGCAACGGAGATGAAAGGATAAGGTTACTCGAATTCTTAGCAAATTCGGATGTTTTATGGGAGAAGATAAAGAATTTAGAGATAATAAATTCTCCATTTGACTTCGTTTACGATTTAACTGTTGAGAATACGCACAGTTTCATAGCCAACGGTATAGTCGTTCACAATACGGTCACGGCAGTTAAGGCAGATGATGGAAGATGGACCCTCGAAGCTGGAGCTTTGGTTTTGGCAGATAGGGGTATAGCTTTAATCGATGAAGTGGAGAAGATGGACAAAAAGGACAGGAGGTATATGCTCGAAAGCCTCGAGCAACAGAGTTATCACAAGGATACCGAAATATTGCTTGCGGATGGAAGAAAGGTAAGGATAGGAGAGTTTGTGGACAGTCTAATAGAATCGAACAGAGATAAAGTTATTGTAGGAAAGGACACCGAAATTTTGCCAGTTGATGACGTTTTCGTCTTAGGATACGATTTGAACACTAAGAAAATCGTAATAACTAAAGCGGACAGGGTGAGTAGACACATAGCACCGAAGAAGTTTGTGAGGATAACGTTTAGTAACGGTAGGAGCGTAACCGTAACACCCGAGCATCCCGTGCTCGTTTGGAAAGATGGGAATATAGTTGAAGTTCCCGCTGAAAAAGTTAAGGAGGGTTGTTTAGTCCCGGCAATAAGGTGGTATGAAACTCTGACTAAGAACGTAATATCCAAGGATTTGGCGAAGCTCTTAGGATACATCCTTTCCGACGGCTACACGTATGACAAAGTTTACGAAGTTGGGTTTACAAACACTTGCAAGAATTATGTAGAGGAATTCAAAAGAATTGCTGGTAAACTCAATTTGAAATTCAAAGAAACGAAAAATTACACTAACTGCAAGTTACCTTTGTCAATAGTTAGGATAAACTCAAAGAACTTCTACAACAGACTTAGAAATCTCTGTCCAGAGATATTTGCCAAAGCCAAAGAGAAAAGGATACCTTACGTTGTGATGGGTGGAAGTAAGGACATCAAGGAAGCGTTTATAAATGGTTTCTTTAAGGGTGACGGTTTCGTTGACAAATACAGGGTTGGATTGACAACGACATCCAAGGCGATGGCTGAAGACCTTCACGATCTTCTACTTTCGATAGGTATAAACTCTTATATCTACGAATGGAAAGGATGTTACAAGGTAGTCATCTCAGGTTACGACAGCATTTTGAAATTTTCTGAGATTGTTAAGGACGATCCGAGATATTGCAGAATACTACAGATACTTGAACGCTCTAAGAATCGCAGAAACGATAGAGACATCTTACCTAAGGAAATTACTGAAATTCTAAGGGATGTTTTAAACGCTTTGAGATTAAATGACGGTTACCTTACAAACAACATTTCGAGAAATTTCAACGCACACAGAAAAACCTTAAAAGACAGGTTAAAGATTGTCGAAGAGGTTATAAAGGCTGTCGAGGATGGACTGAATTCGGAAAACATCAATAAAAAGATCGAATCCGCCAAGAGGGTTGTAAGATTAACCGAAGTGGCGAAAAAACTTGGTGTAAAATACTCAACACTGAGGTACAGACTGAAGAAAGACCCCACACCGCTTTTAGAGTTCGCAAAAGAGAGACTCGAAGATTTAAAAAGGAAAGTCGAGATAGTCAAAGGATACATTGAAGGAAACATAAGATTTCTTAAAGTTAGGAAAGTGGAAATTATTGAAAACAGAGATTCAAAGTGGGTCTACGACATAACGGTTGAACCATACCACCTCTTCGTATCACACGGTTTAATTTTACATAACACGATTACGGTAGCTAAGGCGGGAATAAACGCAACACTAAACACGAGATGTTCGATACTGGCTTGTGCAAATCCGAAGAGGGGAAGGTTCGACAAGCACGAACCTATAGTAGATCAGATAGACCTCGATCCTCCACTCCTTTCAAGATTCGACCTAATATTCGTCGTTTTAGATGAGCCTGATGAAGTTAGGGACAAGGAAATAGCCAAGACGATACTTACAAGCGATACGGAATCCAAAAAGCCGAAGATTGATCCCGAACTCTTCAAGAAGTACATACTCTTTGCGAGGAATGAGATAAAGGATATAGTTCTCACACCAGAGGCGGAGCAGAAGATAATCGACTACTACATCGATCTGAGAATGAGAAGCAAGGAGCAAGGAGCTATCGCAATTACCGCAAGACAACTTGAAGCTTTGAGAAGGTTAACCGAAGCTTCGGCCAAGATAAGGCTGAGTAACGTTGCAACTGTTGAGGATGCGGAGAGAGCGATAAGGATATTTGAGGAGAGCATAAAGCAGATTGCAATCGATCCAGAAACGGGCAAGCTGGATATAGATTACGCAATAAGCGGAGTTTCCGCTGTTCAGAGGGATAGGATTGCCATTATTAAGAACATAGTGAAGGAGCTCGAAAGCTCGACACCTTGGGGCGCTCCAGAGGAGGAGATACTTGAAAGGGCGGAGAACTCGAAGGTTCCTAAGGATAAGGCTATAGAAGTTCTCGAAAAACTCAAACAGAAGGGAGAACTGTACTGCCCGCGTTACGGTTACTACAAGATTGCTGGTTACGAGTAAAGTATTTCTTCAGATGAACTACTCACGGCATGCGAAAGTGGATAAGGATTGCCATTGTAATTTTGGCTGTATTTCTGAGGTTTTACGATTTAGGTAAAGCACCCCTTTTCTTCGATGAGAGTGTTCACACCGTCTTTGTTGACAATGTCTTAAGCTGGACGTACAAGTACGATCCCGCATTCCACGGTCCCCTTCTCTTTTACCTTACGGCTGGTGTGGTTAGTGTTTTAGGTAAAAATGAGTTTACGTATAGATTAATTCCGGCGATATTCGGAGTTTTGACGGTTCTGCTTCTCTTCAAATTTGAAAAGTTCATAGGGAAAGGAGCGGATTATTCGGCTCTGCTGGTTGCGATATCTCCGATAATTGTTAACTACTCGAGATTTTTCAGAAACGAGAGCCAAATTCTATTTTTTACGCTTGCATTCGTCTACTTCATCTTTAGCTATCTTAGAGAGAGAAAGTGGTACCAGCTTGCATTAGCTTCAGCTTCTTTAGCATTATTCGCATGTTCTAAGGAAAATTTCTATCCAATTTCTCTTTTCCTACTCCTTTACTTTGTTTTCGACATAAAGAAGTTTAAAATTAGAGATGTTGTGGTTGCTGTCGGAGTTTTTCTTCTGGTGTATTCCGCTCTCTATACCAACTTCTACACATACACAACTCCTTTCACAAACTTCAGCGAGTTTCCAGTTGTTAGGGCTTTGGAGTACTGGAAGTATCAGCATGAAATAGCAAGGATAGGTGGGCCTTGGTGGTATTACATTCCACTATTATTGCTTTACGACCTTCCTGTGTTCGTTCTCGGAGTTTATGCTATTGCAAATTGGATTTACAGGAAAAAGAACGATTTTAGGGCATTCTTAATATACTGGTTCGTTACTAGCATGGTATTCTACTCGTATGTTCAGGAGAAGGTTCCTTGGCTTGTCGTTCACATGGAACTGCCTCTATACATTATTGCAGGAATTTGTCTTGCTGAAATGAAGAAAAGGAGGGAGAGAATAGTATTAATTGTGCTAGCAACTGTACTCCTACTGTACTCCTGCATTCACCTTAACATAGTAAATCCTACAAATCCAGCGGAGCCCGCACTCTACCTACCAACGAGCATGGAGGTTAAGGAGTTTAGAGAGGAGTTAAAGGCTATGAATGTCTCAAAAGTTTGTGTGTTCATGTCTCCCGGCGACTATTGGCCTCTCCCTTGCTACTTGAAAGACTTTAAAACGTACTACTTCCCAAACATCGACAACTTCGAGAGAATGATAGAATCTTACGGTTGCGAAGTGGTAATAATGAATCAAACCAACGCAATGAAGGCTGAAAGCAAAATAAAGTATTTGGAGAAGAGAGAACTCTGCTTAAGAAGTTGGACATCGTACAGCTACGAAAGCCTGAACCCTGCAAAAGTTTTGGAATTCTTAATATTTAGAAAACCGATGGGAACTGTCTGTTACTTCAATCATACGGTTTATTACGTGAGGTGAGCGTATGGAGTGGGAGATTTTCGAAATTGAAGGAATTTCAAGGTGTGCGAAGGTTGAGAAGGGGAAGCTCAAGGTCTTAGAGGAATGGAGAGATAGGAAAGTTGGAGTGAGGGTAATAGAGAACGGAAGAGTAGGATTTGTTACTGCGAATTACTTCACGGAAGATCTCATTGAGAAAGCTAGAAAGATCGCTAAAATTTCGGAGGAGAAATTGGAGATGTTTCCAGAAGGAGAGTACGTGAGTGTTGAGGGGATATATGATAAAGAAATTGAGAGAGCTACTCCCGATGAAATAAAGGAGTTCGTAGATTCTATGGTTAATTCTGCACTGAACTACGATGTTAATCCTTCTAACGGCATGATAGAGCTTTCGATCGAAACTGTTAAGCTTAAAAACTCTTTTGGCGCCGACTTAGAGTACAAATCGACATACTGTCAGGCATACCTCGAATGCGTTTGTGATGGCTCAAGTGGTTTTGAAATTGATGAAAGCAGAGGTCTAGTAGATTTCGAATTTGTCGGTAGGAAGTCAGCAGAGCTTGCAGTTGAATCCAAAAATCCTGAGAAAATAGAGGGTGTTTACAATCTCGTGCTTTCTCCGATTGCTGTCCACCAGCTCTTGGAATTTACGCTATACCCTGCCATATCGCTCGAAAATGTTCTTAAAGGCAGAAGCCCCTTGACTGAGATTGGTAAGAACTACTTGGGTAGGCTGAGCGTCATTGACGATGGTACGCTATCATACGGTCTATGCACAGCTCCTTTTGACGATGAAGGTGTTGGTGTTAGAGAGAAGGTAATATTCGATGGGGGTGTGCTTAAATCGTACATAACCGACTTCAGACATTCCTTAATTGCAAAAGTTGAGCCTACTGGTAACGGATTTAGGGGTGATGATCTATATCCAACAACGTCACCCACCAACGTGATACTGGAGTTCGATGAAGTTGAAAAGGAGTTGGAGGGTGTGTACGTTCACTCGTTAATAGGGGCTCACACTTCAAATCCTGTAAGTGGAGAATTCAGCTTGGAAACTATGAATGCTTTCCTAGACGGTAGGCCAGTTAGGGCCATGATTTACGGCAACGTTTACGACTTACTGAAGAATATAACGGCTTTTGGAAAGGATATCAGGCAAATAGAGAATACAATCACCCCTTCAATAGAGTTTGAGGGTGTAAAGTTCGTGTAAGGGAAAGGTAAATATACTACCTTTGATACACCATATATTGGGGAGTGGCGGTGGGCGGCTGTCCGAAAGGAGGAAAGTCCCCCCACCGCTAAAAGGCGGACCCCCGCAAGGGGGTGTGCCGAGAGGCACGGCAACGGCACAGAAACGATACCCGCTTGGGGAAATGCAAGGAGGCCGAAAGGCTGAGGTCACCCAAGCGGGATGAAACGGCCGTCCCCGCCGGTGCAAGGGCTTAGCCCGCTTAGACCAATGCCGCCGAGAAACAGAAGGGGGCTTACTACCGCCACTCCCCGCCAATTTTGACTACTGATCTTTACGATACCTGTACGCAATACCGTTATCGACTATGATGTATTCGTTACCATGTTTTATTATTGGCTTATCAACGAATTCAAAGACTTTCTTTAGGTCATCTTCGCTCTTAAGTATGATCGATCCATTGATATTGGCTATTTCTCCATCTACGACAAACTTATCTAGACCTTTAACCTTTTTAGGTCTGTTTACTATCCTCAGGTAGGAGGAATAAGCAAAGGGAGGGATTAGAACTATCAACGGTAATGAAAAGGCCATTCTTGCAAGTCCAGTATCGATTTTAAGCCCAAGGATGTTCAAAGAGCTTTTAACCGTTCTGTCAGCATATATAGGGGACTTCTCATCTTTATCAACATTCTTGAAGTATATGAGACCAGTAGGATCTCTGATCATGGTAATTTCATGTTTAAACGTCTTGTTGCCAAGCTTTACAAAACACGTAAACGTAATGTCCGTATCGAGCCTCCTAATACTTAATTCTCTAGAAACAGATGATATCCTCGCATTTAGTTCCGATATATTCAAAACCTTCTTAACCTCGAAGCTTCCTCCGTTCAACTTTCCGTTTTCGTCGAACAGTCTGTCAGTCCACATGACGTACTCGTCATTTCCAACCTTGGTTTTGTATACGATATCTCCTGAAAACTCGTATTCTCCATCCTGATAATCGGATGAGAAGGTGTAAATTAAGTGTATGTCTCCAACAAGATTTTCGGGATAATACCGACTTGATAATCTTTCACCGTAAAGCGTGTTGTTAACAAGATGGGCTTCGTGCTTAAGAGATCCCCTGCTCTCATAAACTTTTACGATTTCTCTGAACTTTGCCTCTGTAGGCGTAGACCATGCAAGCACCGTCAGTATTCCGAAGACCGCTACAAATGTAAGCAGTAGGATAAAGACATTGTTTTTAACCAAGACATTTTTAATCAAATCATGTTTTTTCATTTAAACACCACGATAGGTAGTTCCTCATACCCTTATCCCATTTCTTATTTATATCTTTCCCTCAGTCGTAGGCGTGCACAACGAGGCTATCACTCTTAATGCCCAAACCAACTATCTCAGCGCCATCGTTTAAGTTGTAATCTCCGGGACTCGTAAATTCCTGTTTTCCTGCCGGATTTAGTCTAGTGTAGACTGTTACATCCATGTATTCCTCTTCTCCACTTCCAACGTAAACGTACCAATTCAACTTTGTCGAACTCATCTTACCACAGTTGTGCTCACATATTGTATACGTACCATTAGAAGGATTCACACTCGAAACGTTGAATTCCGCTGGAATTGTGTCTTTAACTGTAAAGTAATCTCCACATCCGTAATTCTTCAGTGTTATTCTGAATGTCCAATACTCCAAGGTGTGTGTTTTTACATTCAAACTTCCGCTCAAAAGCACCTTCTTAATTTCAACTGGATAGCTTACTACATGCACGTTACAGGCATCGATATCTGCCGAACCACCGTCCCACTCTGCATGTATTCTCAGCGGTATTATGTGATCACCGTATCCACCGTTGTACGTGGCACTTATCCATTTCGTCTCTCTATTTACGAGGTGTATAGGATTTGAAAATACTAGCATGTTGTTGGTGGAGTATAGATAGAAGTCGGCGTCTTTCCCTATATTGTTCGTTAGCATAATAACATCAGTATTGTCACCGTTTTGTAAGTGGAATGTTATTTCTGGACAAGTGAAAGCAACGTACGAGCTGTTGTTACAAGATATGTTTACGATCACATTTCTACCTCCATAAAATTCCCTCAAATTCCCGCTTGAGCCTAACAGCATTGTCAGGCTGACGATGATGATCAAACCGCAAATTAACCTTCTCATAGATACCTCCTCTTTCTCAACCTTAACCTAATTACATCCTCATCTCCCGATCCCGTAACAAAGTACACTACAGTCAGTAGCAAAGCCATCTCGGATGTAAACGCCATCAGTGGTAGATACGGGCTGAAATTCCACATGCTCTTAATCGTGGCAGGTGGAAGCATTAGTGGATAGGAGTAAACGTCAATCTGCTCATAGTATATCTTTGTGTCTGATGGGACTTTAACGTGAACTATCAAACTTTCTTTTTCCTTTCCCATTAGGATACATTGGGATTTATCTATCGTTATTCTCTCACCCCTAGGAGAAAGAATATACAGCATTGGATAGATAGTCTTGCTTTTCAAGGTAAGAGGTCTGTCAAACTCAGTATTTGGTAGATACCAGCCCTCCTTTTGACCACCAGCGAGTGTCGATGCGTAGTTGAAACCGATAGTTCCCCAAGTTGCAACAATCGAGATTAGAAATACGGCCATTGTTATTGTCGAAATTATCGTGTACAGAGTCTTATACTTGAGCTTGAGAACTCTTTTCTTTCTCTTTCGTGCACCTTCCCTGCCACTCGTTAAGAGTATCGAACCAAGTACAATCACCAGTATGGCAATGTACAGATTCTTCGTAGATTTTGAGAAGTCCTGCAAGTAACTGCCGACGTAGGGCACCTTCAAAGGTGTACCAAAGACGGTAATGACTGTTCCAACTACATCTTCCTTTTTAACTACGCCGTTTCTACCACCCTGCTGATCAGTAGCAACATTGTTGTCACCTTTAGTTATGAATCCATCTGATGTTTCCGCATATATCCTATGAACTGTCCAGTGACCGTTCATCTTGAATACTGCTATATCTCCGGGCTTTCCTTTCGAAAGTGGATTTATCAGAAAGATATCTCCTTTATTGAGCGTAGGAGTCATACTGTCGGAAGTGACATACGACAGTAGAATGGGTCTGTCGAGGATGAAACCCACTACGGATGTAAGCAGAAATACCACTGCAAACAGAGTTAGCACATCTCCAATCTTCATTGACACTCACCGCTGTAAACGTAAATAGTGTAGCTACCTTTCACCAATCCCAAGCCGGAAGTAGAAGAATTGATTTCAATTCCGACGGATTTACTTTCGTTTTCTCCTAATGTCAAATTGATAGACTCCGATGGAGCAATGCTATCCGTGTAGAACTTCAGGCTGTCATCGTTGGACTGTATATTAACACACACCACACTTTCTCCCGTTCTTGAAACATTGTTCTCCAATACTATCACATCATCAAAGCGATAAACCGATCCAGAACTTAATCCGTCGCCGTAGCCGGGATAGTTAGGGTTGTTAACACTTATATCTATTGTAAGGTTTCCATTTGAAGTAGTTGCATAGACAGAGTCGGATGTCAGGGTAACACCGTTTACGATGTCCTCAACAAGAGTCGAAAAAGCTGGTGCGTTGAAACCTATTGCAAAGATCGAAAGAACCACAAGTACTAATGTCGTAGCTCTCTCCACTGCCAATCACCAGAAAAACTAGTAAAAATTAAGGTTGGATGCCTGCTTACTCACAGGCACCCGCCCAAGCCTGAATGTCCATGTTTACCGAATGTGTGCCTAATTCTTCGCAGGTGTTGTCGAATATGAATCCAACTGAAACTGGCTGTCCATGTTCAACGGTAAACTGAATCTGGGTTCCCGGATTTGCAATTGTAGCTGTTCCGTCATCATTGTAGTTTCCTGCAAATACTTTAACACTGCTGTTCTGTGGAACAGATATCTGTACACATATCGGGAAGTTCTGATTCTCGTTCTCCCAAAGGTCGTTACTTACGTTAAACATCTCTTCAAAGACATACGTCGTATTGTGGCTCATACCGTCTCCATATCCTGGATAGTTCGGATTATTCGGACTGATTTCAATCGTAAGCTTACCGTTATTTAGATAAGCGTAGGGCTGTACGGGATCTAGATCGATTAGCTCGTTATCGTCTGACGTTATATTCACTGTTATTGTTCTATCTGCCTGATAGTACCTGAAATTTGCTCCGACACCAACTGCCAGAGACAGACCGACTATCAGAAGCAATATACCCGCCAACTTTTTCATTTACATCACCACCTTACTGACCGCATTTTCCAACAAGCTCCGCAGGCTCGGTTCCAAGCCTGTACGCCTTTATCGTCATCTTCTCATTCCAAACGTCTCTGGGGCTGTCACCGTCTGCACTCAAGTCAACTCCAATCTTTTTACTCTGTCCCGGCTGGAGAACAAAGCAGACGTCATCTCTTGCACTGTCTGAAGCGGTTGCTAAAGTTCCATCTGCTACAGCGTATACTCCACCGTCTGCACTGTAGAACTCGACATGTGTATCACTTGATGTTATTCTGACTACTATCGCCGTGTCTTCCCAAAGATGGTTACTTACATTGAATACCTCGTCGAAGTTATACTCAGATGCCGGGCTTATTCCATCACCGTAACCTGGGTAGTTAGGGTTGTTCGGTGAGAAGTCGAGAACGAGTTCTCCCGTAGCTGTGTCTATGTATGCGTAGGGTTGTATTGGGCATAGGTCTATCAGTTCGGTGTCGTCTGTTGTTATGTTCCAGTGCACGCTTCTGCTTGCGTTGTAGTCACTAAAGGTAGCACTTGCGCCTATTATTAGGCTCAAGGCTACCATCGCCCCTAATATGCCTAACGGCAACTTTTTCAATTCTACCACCTCATAGTCGGCTCTTGCCGACAATTGTATCTATTTGCACTAAATATTAATAAATTATGAATATAAAATTAGAAATATCAATCAGTAAATTCCCTAAGGTTTCACGGTCATTAGCTTTAATCAGTAGGTAGGTTCAGTAGCTCACGACCACTTACGGTAGTTATAAACTCGCCTGCATTCTCTTTTACAAAGCCAAATTCAATTAGAAAATTTATGATTTTTATTACGATCTTGCGGTCTCTCCGTTCTTTACACACTTTGAATCCGTTTAAACATTCAAGTAAAATATCGTCAGGAGTTAGCTTTTTCATGAGTCAGTTCTTAAGCTAAGAAATATTTAAAATGTGTGAATCTTAATTAATTAGTCGAACTACTCGAACAACCTTACATTTAATAGTGCAGATCTTCGAGTTCCTTGTATTTTCTTATGAAAGTTTTACCCTTATCAGTTGTTCTGTAAACTTTTTTACCATTTTTCGCCAAAATTTCGATAAACCCGTACTTTATCAAGTAGGATAGGTAATCTTGCGCCATCTTAAAGTTTATATTTGCGCTATAGACAATTTTCGTCACATTTGCTCCACCAACTGCAACTTCCAAGATTTCTACGATAATCTCATGGCGCGAACGTTTATCCCTCATGGCAGATACCTTAAGAAAGTAGCACAACAAAGTATTTAAAATTGTTGTTTTAGTTTAAATAATGTTTTCAAGCTCAAAATATAATCTTAATTGTTATTATTATCACGACATCAAAGTAAATCCTCAAGTAAATCTTTAACCGCCATCCTAACAGCCTGCTCCGAGTTGTATCTTGGTTTCCAACCCATCGACTTTAACTTCTCGATGGAAAGTAGCATCACAGGCACGTCACCTTTCCAACCCCTATCTCCGCCAGTAAACCTGAACTTGGGATTTAATCCCATCTCCTCGCAAACTATCTCGGCAATCCTCTTAACCTTGATCTGATCCTCACTACCGATGTTGAATATATTCACCCAATCGTCAGCCTTTAAGCCGAAGAACATTGCATCTACACAGTCGGATATGTAGATGTAAGACTTGTTCTGCTCTCCGTTACCCAAAATCTCAAGCTCGTTTGGATTTTTCTTTAGCTTCATTATAAAATCATAAATTACACCGTGGTTGCTTCTCTTACCGATAACATTTGCGAACCTGTAAATCCAAGCCTTCATGTCAAACGTATGACAGTAAGAGGCAATCATAGCCTCACAAGCTACTTTTGAGGCACCGTAGATTGATATTGGAATCGTTGGATAATCCTCTGGTGTCGGAATTACCTTTGCTTCGCCGTAAACTGTAGATGTTGAAGTAAACACCAATCTTTTAACGTTGTTTTTGCGCATAACTTCAAGGAGTACGTAAGTTGCGGAGACGTTATTCCTGTAAATCTCATCTGGATTCTCACTTCCAACTCTAACATCTGGATTCGCTGCAATGTGCCAAACTTCCTCTATCTTATGCTTCCTGAAGACCTCCATAAGCTTGTCGAAGTCGTTCAAATCGAGTTTGTAAAATGTAGCATTTTCGTTAACGTAATTGGGGTTTCCAGAGGATAAGTTGTCTACAACAACGACGTCGTAACCGTTATCTATCAACCTGTCTACAACGTGACTCCCTATGAATCCGGCACCTCCAGTTACGAGTATCATGTCAAAAGTTAGGGAGAGTAAGGTATATATACGGATTGCCGTAACACCGCAACCTTAAAGTATTTTATAAAGTATAGACAGAAAGAAGGTGATAAGTGATGCTTCCGAACCAGATGGTCAGATCGCTGGTAGGTAAGATGATCAGAGTAGAGATGAAGGGCGAGGAGAACGAGCTGGTCGGAGTACTTGAAGGAGTAGATGACTACATGAACCTCTGTCTAACGAATGCAATGGAGTGCAAGAACGGTGAAAAGATAAGGAATTTGGGAACGATAGTTTTAAGGGGGAACAATATAGTTATAATCCAGCCCCTTGATAGAGTTTGATTGTTAATTTCCTTCTGGAAAAAACTTTGAAGTGATCGACATGGATACGAGAGAGGAGATTCTCAAAATATTGCGGGAAAGGGGAGAGATCCTCCAGAAAGACCTTTGGAAAGAGTTGAACATAGATAGCAGTAAGTGTTCAAGAATTCTAAGAAAGCTTGAAAAGGAGGGATTGATAAAAAGGGTTGAGGTAGTAGTAAACGGTGTAAAGACGTTTAAAATAGTTCCAGCCGAAGCTGAGGTTGAGGAGGAAAAGGAGGAGGAGTTGAGCTTAAGAGAGATTTTGGAAAGAATTGAAGAGGTTTCTGCTCTACCGCCCTGTTTTGGTTGTCTTGAGAGAGATTGTGAAGCTGTGAGGTGTATTAAGCTCGAAGTGTGGTTCCTGAGAAAGGTCTTTGAAGATAAACAGAAGCTGTATGCTTGAAAAAGCTTTATTAAACCGTTAGATAGCTCTTGCAAATGCTTCGTGTAATCATTCTCTTCGGTTTAATCAGCCTCTTAGGGGATTTTATATATGAGGGGGCTAGAAGCGTATACGGCCCCTTCTTCAATCATCTTGGCGTTGATCCCTTTGTATTCGGTGTTATAATAGGTTTAGGAGAATTCCTAGCTTACAGCTTGAGAATATTATCTGGGTATGTGAGCGATAGGATAAGAGATTACTGGACTCTAACGATAGCAGGATACTTCCTCATAATAGCAATCCCTTTATTGGGGTTTGCAAAGAGCTGGATGCTTGCATCTATTCTCATTCTAATCGAAAGGATTGGAAAAGGTTTGAGAACTCCAGCTAGGGATACAATCCTATCTTTCGTTACGAAAAAGGTGGGGAGGGGTTTGGGATTTGGAATCCACGAGGCCTTGGATCAGTTCGGAGCTGTTTTGGGGCCGCTGACATTTTCGTTACTGCTGATATACGGGTACGAAACAGCTTTCAAATCGATGTTTATTCCCTTCATAGCTCTGATCTCTCTCCTAATATTTTTGAGAATTAAATTGCCCAACCCTGAGAGTGTTGAGTCTGAAAGCAGACACAATCCAACACTATTCAAAAAATATCTCGTATTCGTCTTGCTATCTGGACTGGGATTTGTGAACTTTCCCCTTTTGGCTTATCACTATTCGAAATTCATTAGCCCTTCAACAATTCCAGTACTTTACGCCTTTGCAATGGTCGTTGATGCTG
The DNA here is from genome assembly GCF_000025285.1 of Archaeoglobus profundus DSM 5631. Lineage (GTDB taxonomy): Archaea > Halobacteriota > Archaeoglobi > Archaeoglobales > Archaeoglobaceae > Archaeoglobus_B > Archaeoglobus_B profundus. The sequence goes on along the minus strand of NC_013741.1, from coordinate 666,064 downwards.
TCTTTGCTCCCATAATCGGTAAGGTTTACGATGTCGTAAAGCTGAAATCTCTGATATTAATCCCAGCTTTGACAATCCTTTCTGCATTCAGTTTCTTTAATCCCTTAGCTCTAATCTTCTTTGGTATGGCTATGGCTATGCATGAAGCAGTAATGAGAGCAGTTGTTGCAGATTACGTTGGAGTTTCAAAAAGAAGTACTGCTTACGGCATCTTTAACGCCTTCTATGGCCTAGCGCTCTTCTTAAGCAGTTCGGTTGTTGGTTACCTTTATCCGAATTTGCTGGCCATAATCTTATACGTCGCTACTTTTGAAGTTCTGGGTGGTCTGTATGCGTATAGGATTGGCTCAGTTAAGGCTTGAGAATATGGACAAGAACGTTAGAAAGGCTTTGGATCTGCTGAGGAAGAGTAAGGCGGATGTAGTTGTCTTTCCCGAGCTTTTTAATACGGGATACAACTTGGAGAACATAAGTAAGAGTGACCCGAAGTTTCTCATTGAAGCTTCAAAGGAAACTAAAGCAGTAATAATTGCTGGAATCCCTGAAAAAGGTTACAACACAGCCTTGGTTATTCACAGAGGTAAGATTTTGGGAAGACACAGAAAAACGAAGCTGTTTCCGTTGCTGAATGAACATAAAATATTCAAGGCTGGGAAAGTTGTTAAGCCGATAGAAACACCTTTTGGCTTGTTTGGTATAATGATCTGCTATGAGTTGAGATTTCCAGAGATTGCAAGGAAACTCGTTAATAAGGGAGCAAAAATCCTATTCGTCATAGCTCAGTTTCCATCTGAGAGAATAGAGCATTGGAAGGTATTGCTGAGAGCGAGAGCAATAGAGAATCAGGTATTTGTAGTAGGTGTGAACTGCGTTAACGATCACTGCGGTGGGTATTCAATGGTTGTGGATCCTCTTGGCAATGTTTTAAAGGAGTTGGGAGATTGTGAAGCCTACGATGAAGTGGATATTAACATCAAATACGTCGACGAAGTTAGAAAGAAATACCCCTTCTTAAATAGCCCCTAACAGAAATCCCAGCAGTCCAAAGAGCATTGCCAAAAGTGTCTCTTTTCTCAACCTTCTTATGTCTTTGTCCTTTCTTATGAGACTCTTTACAGTCCTTAGGAATATTACGTCTGCAACTGCAACAGGTACTATGTAAAGGAGATTAAACCCGTAGTGGATTAGAGGTAAGGGGCTTAGAAGGACAGCCAAGGTTATTAGAATAGCTGAGAGCTTGTAAGCAAAATTAACGCCTTTAACCCTTGCAACACTCTTAACGTCTCTCAAAGCGTCACCTTCCACATCCTCAATCCCCTTCATTATCTCTCTTCCAAGTCCAGACAGAAAAGCTAAAAGAGAAAGAACTACAACTTGAACGTTCACACCTCCAGCTATTATACCTCCAAAGAGGAAAGGGGCGCTCATTGTGAAGGCTATGTAAACATTTCCGACAACTCCCAACTCTTTAAGCTTTAAATCGTAGATGTAGCCTAGAATGGTAATTGCCAAGGCAAAGAGAAACGCTTGAAAAGATATCAGATAAGCTGAAATGAATCCAAACGGCGCCAAAGCTACAGCCAAGATAAGAGCGTGCTCTCTCTTCAAATCGCCCCTTACCAAAGGCCTATCTATTCTCTTGTTTTTCAAATCCACTTCGTAATCCAAATAGTCGTTCAAAGCGAATGAAGATGCTTGGCAGAATACCGCAGTCAAGAATCCCAAAATCGCTTTATCAAACTCTAAAGTTCCAGAAGAAACTATTATTCCTATTATGACCGCAATTCCGTACATTATTCCGTGCTCAAGCCTTAGCAAATCCCAGATTGCCTTCACGAAAATCGAACTGCAAGTTTTTTAAATATGTTTTCCGCCTTTGGTCATGCTTCCCTTCCTAATCAAAGTAACGCTGATAAGCTCATCCGGAGCCTTGGCACCTGGCCCTCTAACAACGGCAACTCTTGCAGTTGGCGCGAAGCATGGATGGAGAGGTGGCTTTAAAATAGCTTTAGGCCATTTAGCTGTGGAGTTTCCCCTTGTAATAGTCATAGCTCTTGGACTTTACATTCTGTTTAAGGATCCTATCTTCATAAGGATTTCAAGCTTGGTAGGTGGAATTTTCATGATATACTTCGGTTACATGACCATGAAAGATGCCTTTGCCGATGTTCAGAGATCGTCGAAGTTCGAGGGCTATCCCTTCCTCGTAGGCGTAACGCTAACAGCCTTAAACCCCTTCTTCATCCTTTGGTGGGTCGGGATAGGAAGTCCTCTAATACTCGAAGCTATAGCCAATTGGGGGTTTATCAGCCTAATTCCCTTTTACGCAGCCCATGTCTGGCTGGATTTCGTCTGGCTTACAGCTTTAGCTCACGCCACTTCATTCAGCGGAAGAGCAGAAAAAGTTTATAGGACAGTGGTCTTTGTTCTGGGACTGCTACTCTTAGCTTTTGGCTTGGACTTCCTTTGCTACGGTTTATTTGGATTTAGATTCCTCCACTTCTGAATAAACACTTTTTATGATTTTTGCCAATTTATTCCACATTGCAACTCCTATGTACTCGAATCTTACTCTATCTTCGAGTCCATGTTCCTTTAGAAACTTCTTAAGCAGCTTTATCCTTCTGTCTTCGATATAGTTACCCCAGATGTGGTGGCAGTTCTTGGGAGGACAGCCTGCAATTATGATGTGATCTGCCTTATCCTCGAGAAGTATCCTAGCTATGGCATCTGGATTGATTGAGGCAGAACATCTAACTCTGACACTTCTGTAAGGTGGAAGCTTTAAACCGTAGTAGCCCATTAAGTCTCCAGCTGCATAACTGCACCAATAGCACAGAAATGCCAAAACCCTTGCACCCTCATGATTTTTGAACGCAACATCAGCCATTCTTAGAATCTGCTCATCCTCCAAATTCACAAGCTTAATTGCTCTACTCGGACACGTGGCATAGCAAAGACCGCAGCCCTTACAGAACGCTGGATCAATCTTGAAAACTTCATCAAACTCTATGGCGTTGTGTGGGCATACAGCATAACACAAACCGCACTTTGAACATTTTTCTATGTCCGTTATTGAGTAATACTTCATCTCCTTCCCCTTTAAAGCTTCGAAGACTTTAACAGCTACAGCTCTTCCAGATTCAATGCTCTCCTGTACATCCCTAAATCCCTTGGCGCAACCTACAACGAAAATCCTATCAACGTAACTCTCGGAAGGATTTATGACACGTGGCTGGAACTCTAAGGGGAAGCCGAAGTCATCAAGCTTTAAGCCGAGTTTTTTCATTAGCATTACGCTTGAAGGTATCAAAGGTTCAGCCAAGACAACGTAATCTGCTTCAAACTCACCCTCGGAGGTCTTTACAATTAAGCAATCTTCTCCAACGTCGATACCCTCAATATCAGCCCTAACAAATTCAACGCCTCTACTTTCGGCCAACCTTCTGAAAGCCTCAAAAGCTCTGCCGTAAGTTCTTAAACTCTTGTAGATAACTGTAATCTCCGTTTCGGGTCTAGTCATAGCCAATCTACTCGCAAGCTTTACCGTTATTGGACAACAGAGCCTTGAGCAGTAACCGACTTCATCTTTCTGGCAAAGCACGAAAACTACGCTCATAGGAATGTCTCCAAAGAAGTTGTTTGCCATTATCCTCTCAAATTCCATCAACGTTATTACCTTTGGATGATCGTACCTGAACTTTTTGAGCACATCCTTGTTCGCATCGAGTCCCGTTGCAATAACTATTGCACCGAACTCATCTTCAACTATTTCCGCTTTTGCATCGAGATTTATTGCATTCGTCGGACATACTTTCACACATTCCCCACATCTATTGCAACCCTCAACTATGTTGTATGTATCTGGCATTGCCAATCTGAAATCCTTGTCAATCGCCTTCCTCTTTGTCATTCCAAAATCGAAGGGATTTGGAACCTCTATCGGACAAACCTCACTACATTTACCACAAGAGACACACTTATCTGGATCGATGTACTGTGGAGCCTTCTCTATCTTAACTCTGAAGTTTCCATCAACCTTCTCGACATCTAACACTCTCGAACTTGTGAAAATACTGACATTGCTTCTCAAAATCTCCCTATTCAAAACGGGTATAACGCATTCCGATGTACAGACGGATGCAAATCCCTCGCTTTGCCAGAGAAGAGGTATCTGACAAGCCATACCGCCTAAATAAGGTTTCTCCTCAACTAGAGTTACATCAACACCCAAATCCGAGAGGCTCTTCGCACAACTTATTCCCGCGACTCCCCCACCTATAACCAGAACCTTCTTGAGTGGTTTGAATTGCAAATACTCCCCGCTTAGCTTCAGCTTTTCAACAGCCATAGCAATTAAATCTTTGGCTTTGTTCGTAGCTTCTACACTATCGTGAATCCAAGCGCACTGCTCTCTTATGTTTGCATTCTCCCAGAACTTTATTCCCAGCTTTCTAGCAGTTTCATGCATTCTATCCTCGTTAAAAGTCAGCGAAGATCTATCACTACAGCAAGCGAAGACTATTCCATCAAATCCCTTAAAACCATCAAGATTTGAATTTTTACAGAGGAAATCGACGATTTCAACCCTGTCGACAAACTTTTCAACGTAGCTCTTGACATCGTTGAAGTCTATGTTGAGTGTACCACCACAAGTGCAAAGAACAACACCGATTTTCATACTGTGTCAATTGGATCTACCAATTTAACCTTTTTCGCAATTTTGCGAAAGTTACAAATGCGCAAAACATAGTGGAAATGTGTTCTGTCTAAGGGTGAGGAAGGTGGTAAGGCATTGCGATAGCATAGCAACACTGGTGTTTGAGAAGAGTATCAGATCGTACCCAGGTCAGTTTGTAATGCTCAACGTCTTCGATTATGAGGAGATTCCTTTGAGTTTATCTTCACCTAACTCTGTAACGGTCAAGGCTGTTGGAGAAACAACGAGAGCTCTTGTAAACTTTAAAGGTGGAGAGATTGTAGGAATAAGGGGTCCATTTGGAAGACCCTTTTCATATTCCAAGAGAGCGCTCATAGTGGCTGGTGGTATAGGAATTGCTCCCCTCAGATACCTTTACCACTGGCTTAGAGAAAGGAATGCGGAAGTTACAGTTTTCTATGGTGCAAGGAGTAAAGAAGAATTGGTTTTTCTCGATGAATTTGAAGAAGTTCACGTTTCAACTGATGACGGCTCTTATGGATATAGAGGTAACGTAATCCAGCTCCTGATTAAGGAAAATGTAGACTTTAATGACTTTGAAAGGGTATACTGCTGTGGTCCTCCAATAATGCTTAAAAGTCTCTACGAGTTGCTGAATAAGAAAAAGATTCTAAAAAGAGCTGAATTTTCCGTTGAAAGGTACATGAGGTGTGGAATAGGGTTGTGCGGTTCCTGCGTTCTGGAAAACGGTTTAAGAGTTTGTAGAGAGGGTCCTGTTTTCAGAGGAGATGAGTTAACTTTTTAGTTTATTCTCAAGAGCTGCTTTAACGAAACCCACAAAGATTGGTGCGGGGTTGTAGGGTCGAGATTTGAACTCTGGATGGAACTGTGTTCCTATGAAGAAGTCGTTCTTTGGATATTCTATTATTTCAACCCTTCTACCTCCATCTGAGTAACCTGATATAACCAATCCATGTCTTTTCAAATCTTCGATGTATTCGGGATTGACCTCGTACCTGTGTCTGTGCCTCTCGTAAACCTTCTCCCTTCCGTAAAGCTTGTAGGCTAAAGTCCCCTTTACAATTGTTACCTCAATCTCACCCAATCTCATCGTTCCTCCGAGCCCTTTCACCTTTTTCTGTTCTGGTAGCAGATCTATAACCAAGTGCCCCTCTTTCGCAAACTCACCGCTGTTAGCATCTTCCCATCCTATCACATTTCTAGCAAACTCAATCACTGCAAGTTGAAATCCGAAGCAGATTCCCAAGAATGGTATGTTGTTCTCTCTCGCATATTGAATGGCTCTTATTTTACCTTCAGCCCCTCTCCTTCCAAATCCTCCTGGCACCAATATTCCGTCTCCCTCAATTTCAACGTTCTCTTTACCTTCAAGATCTTCGCTCTCTATCCAGTTTATCTTAACTTTGCATCCAGCAACGATACCTCCGTGCTTCAAAGCTTCTACTATGCTTATGTAAGAGTCCCTGACGTGAGTGTACTTACCAACGATCGCTATTGTAATCTCTTCCTTCAGGCTCTTCAAGCGCTTTACGATCTCTTCCCACTCACTCTTGTATGGTTTCTTCTCAAGCTTAAGCCTCTTTATTATATATTCATCAAATTTTTCTTCTCTGAACTTAAGCGGGACTTCGTAAATGTCTTCAACGTTCTCATTGCTTATAACAGCTTCAACTGGCACATCGCAGAACAGAGAGATCTTCCTCTTCGTTTCTGGCTTGAGCTTCTCAACGCATCTCCCTACAATTGCATCTGGTTGCAATCCTAAGCTCCTCAACTCCTTAACGCTGTGCTGTGTCGGTTTTGTCTTTTGCTCTCCTCCGGTATCGAGTGGAACTAAGGTAACGTGGATAAGCATGAAATCCTCGTACTTCAATTCGTTTTTCATCTGCCTTACGGCCTCAAGAAACGGCATCCCCTCTATATCACCTACAGTTCCTCCAATCTCAACTAAGCAAACATCTGCTCCACTTTCTTCTGCAACTCTTCTTATCCATGACTTTATCTCGTCGGTAACGTGAGGAATAATCTGAACAGTCTGACCCAAATATTCTCCTTTTCTCTCCTTTTCGATGACGTTTCTGTAAATTTTACCTGTCGTTATGTTGTGATCACTGGTAAGCTCAACACCTATAAAACGCTCGTAGTGTCCCAAATCCAAATCTACCTCAGTTCCGTCCTTCAAAACGTAAACTTCACCGTGCTGAAAGGGGTTCATAGTTCCTGCATCGATGTTTATGTAGGGATCGATCTTTATCGGCACGACCCTGTAACCCATGTCCACCAAGAGCCTTCCAATCGAAGCACATGTAATCCCCTTACCCAAACCGCTCATCACTCCTCCAGTCACGAATATGTACTTCATAATCTCACCTTAAATCTGGAGGAAGCATGTTTGGAATTCCTTCCTCTATCGGATATTCCGTACCACACTTCGTGCAAATGAGTTTACCAGAAATGACCTCCTCTTCGTTCTCATCAAACACTTCAAGCTTCAAATCACCTTTACATATTGGACAAGCAAGTATATCAAGCAGTTTCTTCCTCATAGCCAAAGAGTTGAAGGCGACAATTTAAAAGCATGACGCTATAAACCAAAGTTCTTTAAAAGTTTAAGCTTAAATTGAGTTAATGCTGTGGGTTGAGAAGTACAGACCTAAAACGCTCAAAGATGTTGTTGCTGATAAAGATATACTTGAAAGGGTCATAGCTTGGGCTAAGAGGTGGCAGGAGGGTATTCCTCAAAAACCTCTGCTCTTGGGCGGTCCTCCCGGTGTGGGTAAGACGTCTTTAGCTTTAGCCTTGGCCAACACTTTTGGCTGGGAAGTTGTGGAGTTGAATGCGAGCGATCAGAGGAGTTGGCAGATAATAAGGAGGATAGTCGGTGAAGCTGCCTTCAGCGAGACGATAAGTAGTGAGGGAGAATTTCTATCTAGCGAGAGCGGTAGGTTAAAGCTGATTCTTTTGGATGAAGTGGACAACATAAGCAAGAAGGAGGATTTTGGAGGGGAATCCGCATTGATAAAGTTGCTGAAACGAAAACCGAGACAACCCATAATTTTGACTGCAAACGATCCGTACAAGCTCTCAAAAGAGCTTAGAGATTTGTGCGAGTTTGTACAGTTCAAGAGGCTTAGGACAGATCAAATCGTTAAGGTTTTGGAGAGGATATGTGCGAGTGAGGGTATTAAAGCCGATAGGAACGCCTTAAGACTGATCGCTCAAAATGCTGGAGGGGATTTGAGAGCGGCAATAAACGATTTGCAAGCCATTGCTGAAGGCAGAAGAGAGATAAGGGCTGAGGATGTTGTTGTATCTAAAAGAATGCAGGAAACTGATGTTTTTAAAGTTATGCAGAAGATATTCAAGCGTTTCGACAGAACGGTCTATACTGATGCAATGAGTTTGGATGAATCGCCAGAAGATTTAATAGTGTGGATCGACGAAAACCTTCCCCTGGAATATGAAGGGGATGAACTATTGAGAGCTTACCTCGTTCTTTCGAGGGCTGATATGTTTTTAGGGAGGGTTAGAAGGAGAGGATTTTACAGGCTCTGGAGATACGCAACTTATCTGATGACTGTAGGAGTCGCTTTTGCCAAGCAAAGGGCAAAGGGAGGTTTTACGAAGTATCAAAGACCGAATATATGGCAGATGCTTACCTTAATAAAGGAGAGAAGGGAAAAGGTAAGAAACATCCTTAAGAAGATTGCGAAGTACTCCCACATGTCCTCAAAGAAAGCCCTGAACGAGATGTTCTTTTTCATAGTTTACATGCTGAGACATGCGGATATAGCAACAGCTTCAAAGATTTCAGCATTCTACGATTTTAGCGAGGAGGAGCTTTCTCTACTTGTTGGTGATAAGAGGGCAAGAGAGATAAAGGAGTTCATAAGGAAGCATGGCATAAAGAGAGTTGTAGAGGAGGAAGTTGAAGAGGAAATATTCAAAGCATTTGAAAAGAAGGTTGAGGAGACCAAAGAAGAAGCTGAAAAAGTTAAAGAAGTAAAGGTTGAAGAGGTTGAAAAACCTGAGAAGGCTGAAGAAGTGGTTAAGGGTAAGGCTAAGAGAAGAAGGAGAAAAAAGAAGAAGGAAAAGGCTGAAGTTACGCTGGACAAGTTCTTTTCATGAAAGTTGCAGTTGGATCAACAAATCCCACAAAGGTGGAGGGAGTTAGGAGGGCATTTGAGGAGTTCTTTGAAGATGTAGAGGTAGTACCAAAAGATGTTGACTCTGGTGTAAGTGCTCAGCCGATCGGAGATGATGTGATAAAGGGCGCTATGAACAGGGCTTTGAACGCTTATGGGGATTGCGATTTTAGTGTCGGTGTTGAAGCGGGGCTTTTTAAGTTTGAGAGGACGATAACGGGTTACGTGGACTTTCAAGTTGCGGTGATCTACAACGGAAGAAAGTACTCGATAGGATTTGGTCCGGGATTTGAATTTCCACCGTTTGTAGTTGAGAGAGCTTTGAGGGGTGAAGAGGTTGGTAAGATCATGAGCGAGTTTACGGGTATCAAAGAAATCGGCAGAAAGATCGGGGCAATACACTATTTAACGAGGGGAAAGGTTTCGAGAATAGATTTGACGAGGATAGCTGTGACTATGGCTTTAATTCCTTGGCTGAACGAGGAGTTGTATTGCTGACCTCCTCCCCGCCCTGAAGGGGCGAGGGTTCCCCATAGGGGAACCGGCTCTTACCCCGTCTCACGACGGAGTCATCGCCTTCGGTTTGTGTCATTGGGCCGGGTCAGAGCGACCCTCCAATTGTAGTTGCACGATAAGACTTATAAACTTTTCGTTAATTAAGCGTAATATGAAACTCACGCTAAAGATGAAAGTTAGAGAAAAGACGAAGTGGAAAATTCAAGCTCTGAGGAGAGCGATGGAAACTTTTAGGGATGCGGTTAACGACTGGATAGATGTAGCGTGGAAGCACAAGATTGCGGACCGCACTCTACACGAAATAGCTTATAAAGAATTAAGGCAAAAGTATCGTAATTTGTACTCAAACTCTTTACAAGATGCGATGAATTGGGCGATTCAGATAGTCAAAACCGAGTTAAAGCTAAATCCTAACAAAAAACCAGAATTCAAGACGTTAATGATCTCTTTCAAGAATGTTGATTTTAAATTTGAAAACAACGGTTTCGTTATCCCGTTAAACGGTAAAAGAGTTTACGTTCCAGTCTACGTTCCCAAAAAGTATTATAAGTGGTTAGTCAACGGAAAATTTGGTCGCTTATACTTCAAGGAAGAAGACGGAGAAATTTACGCTTATTTAACGGTTAAAGTAGAGGATAAACCTGTCTACGAACCGAAGTCGTGGTTCGGTGTGGATTTAGGAGTCCACAACCTCGCAGTAGTTGCGGACGAGAGGGGTAGGAAAATTCTAAGATTTGACGGAGAGATCGTTAACCGTTATAAGGAATTACTTGAGAAGGAAAGAGCTAGAAGACAGAAGAGACAGATGAAGGAATTTAATAATAAGGAACATAAATATGGGTGTAAACATAGGAGTTTCTCCCGCTACGTTAACCACGTGGTATCTAAAGAAATCGTTAGAAAGGCAAAGGAGTATAAAGCTTGTATAGTTCTCGAAAAGCTTAGGGGTGTTAAAAGGAGAGGTGCTAGAAAACCTAAACGAGTAAGGAAACTACTACATCGCTGGAGCTACCACGATTTAATCCAGAAGATAAAGTATAAAGCAAAACTTGAAGGCGTGCCCGTTATCGAAATCTCTCCAAGAAATACTTCGAAGACTTGTTCTAACTGCGGTTTCGTTTATAAGCGTTTTAAGGATCAAAGATTGTTTCACTGTCCTAAGTGTGGCATCATAATCGACAGAGATTTAAACGCTTCAATTAATATTGCTAGAAAAGGCAGAGAAGAATATAAAAAGCGGGCTTTCCTCTCCGCTTTGAAAAGCGAAGCTTCCAGTCCGCAATGGTTGTGATACTATGGATGCGATAGTTATAGGGAGGGTTAGAGAGTTCTTGGATGTTTACAGGTCTGGAAACCTTGAAGAGGCTTTGAAAAAGCTTAGGGAGTTGGAGGATTTTGTAGAAAGACTCTTGAGTGTGACAAGGGATGCAAAAGCTTTGGCATTGGCTCTGAACGTTTACATGGCTATCCCGCTCTACGAGGACATGATAAAGATTAAGATGAAGATCGAAAAGGCTTAGACGAATCTTTTATTCTTATACACTATGTAAATCGTTGTAACGACTCTCAGATTAGTTATCACCGCTATCAACGCTAACAGTGTAACGATTACAAACTTTCCAAGGAATGAGAACAGACAAAAGAGGAATATCAGGAATATCCTCTCATCCCTCTTACCTGGGAATTTGAAGTCAAAATCGTTGTAAAAGTCGCTGAAGAAGGCACCTTTGTATCTTTCGGTAGTATAGCTAACCATGAAAGAGCCGAACATTGCAAAACATGCTATAATCCACTCCAAATTATTCAAATTCGAAACAAAAGATAGGGTTAGGAGGAACAGGAAGTCTACGTATCTATCCAATACCGAATCAAGCCATCCTCCGAATTTTGAAGTCCTTAAGCTAGCCCTAGCAATTTCACCGTCTATTCCGTCAAGTATAGAGCTGATTTGATAAACTAGACCTGCAAGAGGTATCGAAAACAAGTTTAGAATTGCTGAAAATATTCCAACTAGAAAGCTAATTAGAGTAGCTTGGTTTGGTGTGATGCGATTAACAAGAAGCTCGGAGAGCCTTAAGCTTATCTTTCTGTTTATACGCCTCGATACGAAACCGTCCCCCCTCCCCTTGTAACTCTTCCTAACTAAAAGTTTATTCGCCTTCTTCAACTCCTCAGGGGTATCAACATCCATCCAAAATAGACCAGAGATTTCGGTAACCTTAATCCTACTTCTTTCTATTATATCGGAAAGCTTGATCTCCTCTCTGTCAATTATTTCCTCAGCATATTTAAAAACATCCCTGGTTAAGATGAAAAATCCCGTATCAACGCAACACCATTCCTTCAAATCCTTTCCAATCCTCTTAATCCTTCCATTCTCGACGAGCACCTTCGTTGCCTCATCTATATCGACGTAAAGCGGATTTCTGTCGCATATAAGTCCATCTCCTCTTAAAGCTACTCTAACAAACTCCTCATCGTAAACGTGATCACCCATGACCAACACAAACCTGTCATCGACAAAGTCCTTAGCCAAGTAGAACGAGTAACCGTTTCCCCTCTCAGGGTGAGGATTTACAACGATTCGATACTTGAAGTTGTTTCTTTTGAGGAAATCTTCGATCGCTTTTCTGTTCTCGTTGTTAACAACCACAACAAACTCGTCTATACCGTTATCTTGAAGTAGCTTGAGATTTCTAAACATTATCTCCCTTCCTGCGACCTTTAAGAGGGGCTTAACAGTTCTGCCCATCCTCGTTCCGAAGCCTGCACAGAGGACTACTGCCTTCACATTCCAATTTTACCATCTCGATTTATAAATCTTGACCAATCGAAAGGTATATCTTAAGCTGTGCCAAGCCTGAGCGATGCTAAGGATTCTTGATACTACGCTCAGAGATGGAGAACAAACTCCGGGAGTCTCTCTGACAGTCGAGCAGAAGCTGATAATAGCTCAAGCTTTGGATGATCTCGGAGTTGATGTGATAGAGGCCGGAACGGCTATAGCTGGTGAGGAGGAGTTTAGAGCTGTAAAGGAAATTGCAAACGCTGGATTAAAGGCGGAGATATGTAGCTTTGCGAGAATTAAGGAGATAGATATAGATGCGGTTGCAAATGCCGATGCCGATTCGGTTTTCATGGTTGCACCTTCATCGGACATACACATTAAAACGAAGTTTCCGAATAAGAGTGGTGATGATATAATCGAGATGTCAGTTAAAGCAGTTGAATACGCTAAGGAGAGAGGTTTGATAGTCGAGTTTGGTGCTGAAGATTCTTCAAGAGCGAACTTAAATTTTGTGAAGGCTCTCTTTAGAGCGGTTCTGGATGCTGGCGCCGATAGGTTGACATTCACAGATACTGTCGGAGTTCTTACCCCCGAAAAGGCTGAATGCATAATGAGAGAGCTAACTTCAGAGTTTAACGTTCCGATAGCTTTTCACGGACACAACGACTTCGGGTTGGCTACTGCAAACACGATATTTGCAGTTAAGGGTGGAGCAAGGGAGATTCACGTAACCATCAATGGATTGGGTGAGAGAGCTGGAAACGCTCCTCTTGAAGAAGTAGTTCTGGCTTTGGAAACATTTTACGGCATTAAGACGAAAATTAGGAAGGAGAAGATTTACGATACATCGAAGCTTGTCGAAGCTTTGACAAGATTCCCGATAGCTCTAAACAAGCCAATTGTAGGATACAACGCCTTCATGCACGAAAGTGGAATTCATACCTCTGCTTTGCTTAGAAATGCCAAAGCTTACGAACCAATATCACCAGAGATGATTGGAAGGAAAAGGGCGATAGTTCATGGAAAGCACAGCGGTAAAGCTAGCATAATGAGGTTGATAGAGGAGTTGGGATACGAAGCGAGTGGTGAACAAGTGAAGGAAATAATGAAGAGAATAAAGGAGATGGAAGGAAGGGGACAGAAAGTCATGGGATCAGATCTCATAAAGATAATTGAGGAAGTTTTGAAGGTTAAAAAGGGCAAGAAGATCGTTTTGAAGGGTCTGAACGTTGTATGCGGTAAAAGCGGGACATCGCCTCATGCAAGCATAAAGATATGCTTAAACGGAGAGGACATCGAGGCTACAGCTCTGGGTAAAGGTCCGTTCGATGCGTCGATAAGAGCTTTAAAGAACGCTTTAAAAGAGTACGCGAATAAGAGCGGTGATAAGGCCGTTGGTGAGCTGGTGAACGTTAAGCTCGTCAACTACAAGGCCAACGCTATAATAGACGATAAGGTCATAGAATACATAGAAAAGCTTGTCGAGAAAAATCCAAAGCTTTCGGGATTGGTTGAAAAAATCAGGATTATGACTGGAACTGATGCTCCCGTTGATGTCATAATACAGCTCGAAAAGGATGACAGAGTAGTTACGGCAATAGGTAGAAGCACAGACATAATTCATGCATCCGTCGAGGCATACATAGAATGCTTGAACAAACTTATCTAAACTTATTTAGTGTTTAGTAATGGGGAAGCTTGTCGAAAATATTTGTAAAACTATCAAAAAGTTCTTTCAAGAACTTCGACTACTTTCCAAACATTATCAATTTTTATCTCTATCTCTCTAACATCGTCATCGCTTAAACCCCTGAACCTACCTTGAGCTTTTATATAATCGGCGAGAGGAAATCTCTTATCCTTTTCTCTGTACTTTCTGCTCGCTCCAGTTAATCTAAATTTTCCATCGTACTCCCACAGAATCCAAGCCCCGCTTTTAACTGCCATCCTTGCGATCTCAACAGTTTTTGATGAATCGAACCTCCATCCCGGAGGACAGGGACTGTGTAAATGAATGAACCTGAAGCCCTTGGTACTACCAGCCTTTTTAACTTTCTGAACGAAGTCGCGCATGTAACCGATACTTGCGGTAGCTACGTAAGGAACTCTGTGCATTAGCATTATAAGAGCCAAATCTTTCTTCTCCTCTCTTTTACCAGTAGGCGATGTTGTAGTCTTAGCTTTCCAGAATGTAGTTCCACTCGCCTGAATTCCAGTATTCATGTAAGCCTCGTTGTCGCTCACGATTACGATAATGTTGTCATTCCTTATTGCAGACCCGCTCAGTGTTGCAAACCCTATATCCGCAGCTCCATCACCCATCCAAACTACGACGTTATCGTAAGCTTTGGACAAACCGCATGCAACTGCTGGAGCGGATGCAAAGGGAACATGAATTAGAGGAAAATCAATGGATGATTTTGGATGTATCCCTGCTATTATCGTCGTGCACCCAGCTGGAACTACTACAATTGGATTTTTCAAGACGCTCAAAGCCTTCAGACCTATTGCATGCGGACATCCTTGGCACGACGGATTCCCGGGCAGCAGAGGACAACCTATTTCATCCGCCAACTTCATTTCAACCACCACTCAACTTCTTTGATCTCTCCCCTCACGAATCTGTTAAAGATCTCTACAAAATCTTCTACACCCATATCCACACCGCAGAGCCCGGCTATAACGTTCTTGCAATCCAAAACGTTTCCAACTTCCAAGCCAAGAATACCTTTATGCCCCATTGAAAACGATCTGTCTATTACTAGCACTTCTCTATCCTCAATCTTTTGGAGTTCCTCTATTGGGAAAGGTCTCACGTATGTTAGCTTGAGAAGTCCTATCGGGATCCCCTTACTCCTTAAAATATCTACTGCCTCTTTAGCATCTCCGCACCAAGCTCCACTCATTATAACGACGTAATCTGCATCTTCGGTCATGTAATGCTCCACCAAACCGTATTTCCTTCCAAATTTCTCTCCAAACTCCCTACCTACTCTCTCTATCACTTCTTTCGATCTCTCCATATCCCTAGCCATGTCGTACCTCAATCTCATTGCTACCTCGTCCTGAGCTATGTTACCGATTGCAATCGGCTCATCAGGAGTGATGACGTAAGCTTGTTTTCTATCTGGCAGGAACGAATCCACAGAAGATTGATCTGGAACATCAACAACTTCAGCTGTGTGACTGATTACGAAACCGTCCAAACCAACTGCGAAAGGTAAATTAACGCTTTCACTCACCTTAAAACCCTGTATGGTTAAATCCAAAGCCTCTTGAGCATTCTCAGCCATAGCCACGATCCATCCCGAATCTCTGAGCGTCAATATGTCCGTATGTTCCGTATGTATATTCCACGGAGGCCCTATTGTTCTCGTCACTACTGCCATAACGAGAGGGATCCTCGCATTGGATACCCACCAGCACATCTCGTACATGTAAAGCAGACCGTGACTTGAAGTAGCCGTGAATGACCTGAGACCAGCGGAAGAACTTCCATAGACTACAGCTAAAGCGGAATGCTCTGATTCAACTCTTACAAACTCTGCATCGATCTCCCCTCTCTCTACCATCTCTGCCAACCTTTCAACAATAGTCGTCTGAGGTGTTATTGGATAGGCGGCAATAACTTTGACCCTTGAAAGTTTCACGGCTTCAGCAACAGCATAATTTCCTGTTAAAATCGTTCTCATCTCTACACCTCCTTAATCATCTCTATAGCTTCTGCTGGACAAACGTTGGAACAGACACCGCAGCCCTTGCAATATTCGTAATCGATTTCTATTTTCAGATCCTTTAGGCTTATGCAGTTCTCTGGACAGTATACGTAGCATTCGAAGCAAGAAACACATTTATCTTCTTTATATACTGGCTTAAAAGTTCTCCAAAGCCCAGTTTTTCCAGATGATCCCTTAGAAGGCTTGGAAATCAGAACATCTATATATTCCACTCTTTCACCTCCCTATAAGCGATCTCAACAGCTTTTGCATTGACCTCAGCAAGCTTACCTTTGAAAAGCTCCTTAATCGATTCAATCACAGAATCGAGCGTCAGTCCTAAAGCTTTAGCCGTAGCCCCTGCCATAGCCGTATTTACAATTGGCCATCCTGCTGAAACTAAGTTTAAGCTCAGAGCTATCTCGCTAGCATCAACGTAGTAGCATCTTAAGCCATCAAAACCCTTCTTCGAGTTCAAAATCAATATACCATCATCCTTCAAAAGCTCGTGAATATCAACAATTTCAAATATTCTTTCGGCGAAAACGACTACGAAATCTCCTTTTTTTACTGAGGAGTGTCTCCTTATTGGTTTATCGGATATTCTCAAGTAGTTTTTAACCAAAGCTCCTCTCCTCTCAGCACCGAAATGCGGTATGGCCTGAGCGTAAAGACCATCTTTAACACATGCTAGTGCAAGAATTCTTCCAGCAGTAACACCGCCTTGTCCGCCGAAGCAGAGTATTATACCTTCCTTTAGCATTTCTCCCGATAATGGGAGTTTGAATTTAACCTTATCGGAATAATTAGGTTTATTAAGCTTCGAGTAACTCTTTGTCGAATGAAAGATAAAGAGCTGAAAGAGATAGATCGATATCTTGACAGTTTCAGGTTTAAGGAGAAAGGAATGGAAGCTCGTAAGATATATGCAGAAGTCCTCGATTTGAGAACTCTGAAAGCTCTCTACAAGCTCTCGGCTAAAGGTTATATAAAAGCCTTGGGTGGAGTTATATCGACTGGAAAAGAAGCTAACGTCTTCTACGCTGATGGTCACTTCGAAGGGCAAGATGTTCCGGTCGCAGTGAAAATATACAGGATAGAAACGAGCGAATTTTACAAGATGGATGAATACCTCTTCGGAGATAAGAGGTTCGATCTGAGAAGAATTTCCAAGAAGGAGCTTATATTTATTTGGACTGAAAAGGAGTTTAGAAACCTTCAGAGGGCTTATGAAAACGGTGTTAGAGTTCCAAAGCCCTACATTTACTACAAGAACATAATTCTAATGGAATTTTTGGGAGAAGACGAAATTCCCGCTCCGACTCTTGCAGATCTTGGCTTAGAGCTTAAGGAGCTCGTCGATGTGGAAAAATTCTTTGAAGATGTTATTGAGAATGTTAAGAAGCTTTACAAAAAAGCGGAGTTAGTTCACGCCGATTTAAGCGAGTACAACATAGTCCTCTTCAAAGATAAGCCCTATTTCATAGATATGGGGCAGAGTGTTCTCATCGATCATCCCTATGCAAGGAGCTACTTGGAGAGGGATTTGAAAAACATTTTAAGATTCTTCTCAAAGTTCGGTATTAAGGCTGATCTGGAAACTTTGATGGAAGAAATCACAGAGGAACATTGAGAGTGAGCAATGGAACTCCAATAGAGATCTTGGGCGTTTGCTACTGTAGTTTATGCATTACGGTATATGAAGAAAAATTTCAGATGTTATTGTCTTACCTTTAGTCAATCAGTAAATCGTTACCGCAGTTGTCAAAGGGGTTACACTTTTAATGTTGTCAGCCATCGATTCGGTGAAGAATGTTTGTGAGGTGAAATGATGGAGATTGAGCTTACAATCCCCGAAGACAGGATAGGTGTGCTAATAGGGAAGGAGGGCGAAATCAAAAAGAGAATTGAGGAACTGAGCGGTTGCAAGATAAAGATTAGCAGTAAGACAGGAGTGGTAAAAATTCAATGTGAGGATCCGTACAAGTTCATGAGAGTACAGGATGTCGTTAAGGCAATAGCTCATGGATTCAACCCGGATATAGCTATCAAGCTTTTGGAGGATGATATGATTACCTTGGATGTAATAGACTTGACATCCTACGTCTCGGACAGGCACTTACAGAGAATCAAGGGCAGGATAATTGGAAAGGAGGGTAGTATGAGAAAGACACTCGAGGATCTCCTAAACGTCCATGTTTCAGTTTACGGTAAAACCGTGGCGATATTAGGTGATGTTGAGAGTGTTGCAATAGCGAGAGAAGCTATAGAGATGCTCATCAACGGAGCACAGCACTCAACAGTTATAAGGTTCTTGGAAAGAAAGAGAAGAGAGCTTAAGATGAGAGGAATGGAATGGTACTAATCACTCAATCTTTCTCCTCAGCGATTTTTCCTCGAATACCTCTCGACAATTTTACAGAATGAGCAGATCTCGAAATTTGAAACTTCTCCACAGATTTTGCAGTGCTTAACTTCCCATTCCTCAGCCTTAACACTTTTCGCAAGCTTTACAATTCCTCTCACGAAGTTCTGCTTAAATCCTCTTCTCTTAGCTTCTATCTCATAAATTATTTCCTTCCAGATATCGTTTGGAGCGTGAGGACACTCCATTGGCGTAAATGGCAAATTCAACGTTAGAACGAGCGTTGCATTCTCTTTTTCAGTCCTCTCGAAGAGGGGTTTAGCCTTAGCTACTAGCTTGTCGAATCCGTCAATTCTGGGACTCAGCTTGGATATATATTCAACATTTCCACTGAGCACGTTCTTTATGAAGAACAGTATGATGTCCTCGCATGTATGAGCAGTAGCAATCACATCGAAACCCCTTTCCCTTGCAAATCTGTTCATGATGTAGCGTTTTACTATGCCGCATGCTGAACAAACCTTCTTACTTTCAACATCATCTATTGTGAATCCATAGTCTTCCAGCTTAACAACGTTTAAGTTTAAGTTCAGAGTTTGAGCGAGCTCCTCCACAGCCTTTAGGGACTCCTTCGAATAATTTCCAATTCCCAAATCTATGTGAAAGAGCTCGATGTTGTAGTCAAGTTCGTTCAATGCGTAAGCCATTGCAGTACTATCTTTTCCGCCAGATACGCAGACCAAAATTTTTTCAGAGCTCTTAAGGATTCCATAACGCTTTATGCTCCTTTTTACGAGGTTAACGTAAAATTTTGGAAAGCATTCATCGCAGAGAGTTATTCGATAAACCCTTGAGTGAAACACGGCTTTCCTTCCACATCTGCACTTCATCTTAAATGCTGTCTTGCTGTGTATTTAAAAAGTCTGAGCTCAAATCATTCCAAATTCCTTACCTTATATTTTGGGACTTACCTTTCAAATTATCAAAGTCAGGCATATCTAATCTTCTTTGATGGGTTTAAAGCATAAAACTTAATAGAAGTGAGCCTTGCCGAATTCGTGTTACCACCTAAGGAGAATTTCTCGGAGTGGTATCACGAAGTAATCCAGCAGGCAGAGATAATGGACATTCGTTACCCTGTCAAGGGACTGTACGTCTGGCTTCCATTCGGTTTCAAGATCAGGCAGCTGGTTTATGCAAAGCTGAGAGAACTTTTGGACAGGGATCATCAAGAAGTGTATTTCCCGACGTTAATTCCAGAGGACATGCTGATGAAGGAGAGCAAGCACATAAAGGGGTTTGAAGATGAGGTTTACTGGGTAACTCACGGCGGTTTGGAGCCTCTGGATGTCAAATTGGCCTTGAGACCTACGAGTGAGACAGCAATGTATCCCATGTTCAAGCTCTGGATAAGGAGTCATGCTGATTTGCCTCTGAAGGTTTATCAGATAGTTAACGTGTTCAGGTATGAAACCAAGCACACCCGTCCTTTAATCAGGCTTAGAGAGGTAACGTCATTTAAGGAAGCTCACACAGTTCACAGAACTTATGAGGAGGCGGAAGAGCAGGTTAGACAAGCAGTTAAACTTTACAAGGAATTCTACGACTTCCTTGCAATCCCTTATTTGGTATTTAGACGTCCTGAGTGGGATAAGTTCCCCGGTGCCGATTACACGATTGCACTTGACACGATAATGCCAGACGGAAGAACTCTGCAAATAGGAACTGTTCACAACCTAGCAGACAACTTCGCAAGGACATTTGAGATTAAATACGAAACGCCAGAAGGAGATCACGCTTATGCACATCAAACTTGCTACGGCATATCTGAAAGGTGCATCGCATCTCTAATCTCTATCCACGGCGACGATTTAGGCTTAGTTTTGCCTTTCGAGGTAGCACCAGTTCAGATCGTAATAATCCCAATACTCTACAAAGGAAAGGAAGAGAAAGTTATGGAGCTTTCAAGGAAGCTCTATGAGAGGCTTAAGTGTTTCAGAGTTGTTTTGGACGACAGCGATGAAAGACCGGGAGCCAAGTATTACAAGTGGGAGCTCAAGGGTGTTCCGATAAGGTTTGAGATTGGTCCTAGAGAAGCTGAGAATGGAGAGGTAGTCGTATCGTTTAGAGATGAAAGGAAAAAGTTCAGTGTGACATTTGATGAGATCACTGCAGATACTATCTTCAAATGGGCTAAGGATCTTAAGGAGAGATTGAGATCTAGGGCTGTTGATAATGCGAAAAGTAAGATCGTTGTTTGTAACAGTATCGAGGAAGTTGCTGAGGCTGTAGAGGGTAGGAAGGTAGCTTTGGTTTACGCTTGCGAGGATTGTGAGAGAGAACTTGAGAACTATGGTAGTGTGCTCGGAAGAATGGAGGAGAAGCCTGAGTGGCTCGATGTGAGCTTGGAGGGAAGTTGTGTCGTCTGCGGGGGAAAGGGTTATCTCGTTGGAGTTGCTAAAACTTACTAATGAAAGAAGTGAAGGTAAAGATTGAGGGGCTAGAGCTTGACTTCGAAAAAGCTAAGGCTATAGCGGATATACTCGTCGGAGGAACTTTGATAGCTTGGTCTGATGGAAAAAGAAGTTATCCGGACGTGGTCTGCTGTTCAATCGATGACAAGCCGGGATGGATGGTTTATGGTGAGACAAGGGGAAACGTTAAAGTTGAAATAAACAACTACACATTCTACTACTTGAGTGATGAGGAGGCTGAGCACTGAAAAGTGATGAAAATCGGGACTCTGACACAATTTTTTAAGATCTTAAAACCTTTGCTATCTCATCCGCAACGCTTATCACACTAACGGATTTCTCAATTGTATCCGTTGCAATCACTCTTTTTACTCCGGCGTTGAATAACTTGTTCAAAGCATCTCCTGCCAAGACAGCATGAACACACGCACATTCAACCGATTTGGCTCCCAAAGCCTTGAGAACCTTCGTTGCCTCAACTATAGTCCCACCTGTCGAGATTATGTCATCGACTATCACAACATCTTTACCCTCAACATTCAAACTCTTTGGCTTTATCTCTACCTCTTCAGCACTAATTCTTCTCTTCTCCAAATAATCGAATTCGCAACCAGCGTAGCTCGATGCAACTTTAACTCTGTTGAACGAGCCTAAATCTGGTGAAATCATTACGACATTCTTTCCCTTGTAGTACTCACCAATTAGAGGCATCGCATCTACTTCAACGAGGTTCTTGAAGTAGCTCTTGGCTTTTTCACTGTGGATGTTTACAGTAATTACTTTGTCTGCGTAGCCCTCGATAAGTTTTGCAATTGCTCTTATGCTTACAGCTTCACCCTCGTTGAACTCTCTATCCTGCCTAGCATACCCCATATAGGGAATCACCGCTTTTATTTCTGCATCCTTCAAGGCATCGAAGATCAGCATAAGCTGAACTAAGTCTTCGTTCGAGTTTATACTTTGAACAACCACAGCCTCATCGACCTTTTCAACTCTAACGTAAAGTTCTCCATCGGGAAAGACCTTGTAAGTCGTTTTTGCGAGGTCACAGCCAAGTCTGTCGGCAATTCTTTTGGCTAGGAGAGGAGAGGCTTTACCGGGTACAACTTTCATAAGATCAAATTGCTGTTAAAAATTTAAAAGTGTTTATCAACCTTCGCTGAACTGTTCGATGTTCAGATTGTAGTGTTCTTCGATCCTGGATTTTGGGAAGCGAGAAAATATAAATCTGAGATGGTCAATATACTCGCATGGTTTCACAACTCGATATACTTGCTTTCCTAATCTTTATCGCTTGTTTCGGAGGTTATCATGCTCTTTACCTCCTAATCGTTGAGAAGTATCCTAAAAAAGCCGTAAAAGCTTACGTTAGAATCTTAAGAGAAAAGAGTATAGCCAATTTGCTTGAGAGGGAGGAGTACGAAACACTTGTTCAGCAGTTGAGGGATGCTATACAAGTCTGCTACGTTTTCGCATCATCATCGTTGATATTTATGGGTCTTATGTTTAATTTGCTAATAAACATTGATGAAATAGCCCGTAACCTCAAGATAACCGATGTCACCGCCTTCGAGTACAAGGTACTGTTCGTGATTGCCATTCAAGCTCTATCCTTCATATTCTTCATCTCATCAATAAGATACTACAGAATGTTAAGCCTGCTAATAGCTACGCCTCCAGAGGAAATTTTAAGACTTCTCGGAATAACAGCTGAGAAATTCTACGCTCAGCTTTTGGATAAGGGTTGCACGTATTATACTTTGGGTAGTAGAGGTCTCCTCTACAGCATGCTTTCCTTCACGTGGTTTTTAAGTCCTTTAGCATTTCTAACTCTGGTCATAGTCGTAACGCTTCTGCTGGCAAAATACAGGGATTTCACGAGATTTCAGGAAGTTTAAAACAATCTCAAGTTGTACAGAAATTCACAAGATTTTTCAATATACATGCAAGCTTTAAACTAATGAGGTCAGTCGAGCTACCGGGTGTAGGTTCCAAGTACGAAATAGATGGGCTGGATGGTAAAATTGCAATTGTATTTTTGGAGAATAATAACGTTCAAGTTTACGTTCTGGAAAGAGATTGTGACAAACCCTGCGTCGTAACTTTAACTCCTAAAGATGCTGTAAGGTTGGGAAGCATATTGACTGGAGCTATTTTTGAGAGTAAAGAGGAGTCTGTCGAAGTTGTCTTCTCAGCTTTGGCGGACTTAAGGATTGGTGTACACACTTACATTGTTCCTAAGAGTCTTGCTGGCAAGACTATAGAGGAATTAGATCTGAGGAGAAAAACGGGAGTAACGATAATAGCCATCTCTAGGGAGGGCAAGAATATAGTAAACCCACCACCTTCAACAGAACTCAGAGAGGGAGATGTAATAGTTGTTATAGGAGAGCACGATCAAATCGAAAGATTCGAGAAGCTTATACTGGGGAGATGAAATGGAAGAGTTTGAAGTAATAATCCTTTGTACGGCAATTGCCTACTTGTGCAGGAGCTTAAGATTCAGCCCAATTCCAATGTACATACTGCTGGGTTTGGTATTGAAAAATCTTGGAATAATAAGAGGAGATCATTCTGTACTGAGCGAACTGGGAATTGTGTTTCTTCTCTTTTACATTGGTCTGAAAATAAATCCTCATCAGGTTTCGAGAAATTTGAAGGGTATAACTTATGCTGGCCTAATAGATTTCGTCTTTAACTTCTTCCCTCCTCTAATGATTTTGCTCGCTTCTGGATTCGACATCTTTGTGAGTATCGTTGTATCTTCGGCAATCTATGTCAGCAGTTCTGCAATCTGCTTAAAATTGTTGGTTGACACTAGAAAATTGATTTTTCCCTTCGCTGAAACTGTTGTCTGGTTAATGGTTTTCGAAGATTTGGTAATGATTGGATTTCTAATGTTCATGTCATTAAGCGGAATATCACCGTTGGTAAAGACAATTCTGTTTCTAGCGATCGTATACATTATATACAAATATTCTCGCATGTTCAGATCATTGTTTGATAGAAGTGACGAGATTCCAATGTTGGCCACCTTTTCTATTCCATCTTTAGCCGTTTTGGTTAAAAATCTGGGAATATCGGAAGCTCTGGCTTCAATATCTCTGGGAATTGCTTTTTCGAGATATAAACTGGACAACTTGGTCATTCCATTCAAAGAGGTTTTTCTGGCTATCTTCTTTGTCATGTTTGGTGCAAGTATAAATTTGGAAATGCTCGATATAGGTGTCGTATTACCTCTAATCTTTATTGCGATTGTCGGAAAGCTGCTGAGCGGGTATTTTATAGGTTTGAACGTTCACAAATCCAAGAAAGACGGTGTACGTATCTTCAAGTATACTGTTCCGAGAGGAGAATTCTCCGTTATATTGACCACTCTATTTGCACCGCAGTTTTCGGGTATAATTTCTGCTGTAGTATTGGCCACTTCAATTTTCGGTATAGCACTATCAAGAAAAGATTAATGTTATATGAACATCTGTTTGGGTGGCTGCTTTACAGGCTTTTTAACTCTCTCAACAGCCTTAACCAAATCTTCGGTTCCGATGTATTCTCTCTCTTCAGCTATGGCTTTATGCAAAGCCGATTTAATTACCTTCTCAACAAGATCTCTTCCACTGAAGCCCTCTGTTATTTCAGCTATCACCTTTAGATTTGCTCTAACCTTGAGCGGGAAGTCCCTGAAGTTGTTTTCGAGTATCTTAAGTCTTTCCTCCAAGCTCGGCAGGGTAAATTCAATCTCTTCTTCAAATCTGCTCCTTATTGACGGATCGATTAGCTCGATCCTATTCGTCGCTGCTATTGTGCAAATTCCCTCATTCTTTTCAATTCCGTCCAACTCTGTAAGTAGGGCGTTGACTACTTCGCTTACA
The DNA here is from genome assembly GCF_000025285.1 of Archaeoglobus profundus DSM 5631. Lineage (GTDB taxonomy): Archaea > Halobacteriota > Archaeoglobi > Archaeoglobales > Archaeoglobaceae > Archaeoglobus_B > Archaeoglobus_B profundus. Next base: position 641,507 of record NC_013741.1, on the reverse strand, counting down.
TCACCTCTCAAGTCCTGATAGCTCCTGTCCAAAGCTATTGAATCAAATTCGTCCAAGAAGACTATGCACGGAGCAACCTGCCTTGCTCTCTCGTAAAGCTCATGGATTCTCCTCGCTCCATCGCCGACATGCTCACCGATGAGTTTGGTCGATTTCACCGATATGAATGGAACGTTCGCCTCGTTAGCTAGAGCCTTGGCTGTCATCGTCTTACCTGTTCCTGGAGGGCCATAGAATAGAACGTTCTTAGGTGCCCACTTTCCAAACTTTTCAGGATTCTGCAAATACTTCAGAATAACCCTCACCTTCTTTTTAGCCTCCTCTTGCCCAACTACATCTTCAATTTTAACATCCTTAACTATCTCAGTCTCAACAACACTTTTAGGACTTTCAACCAGAATGCGGGTTGAATCCGTAATAATTCCTTCAGGTTCAGCGCTAACTACCTCAAATGCAAAATCGGGGAACATGCGATAGTCAAAGAGCATTTTACCTTTAGAAACGTATTCACCCTTCCATTGATCTCTTGCATACCTTTCAAAGACTCTTGGATTGTCTACTACTGGGTACTCGTGATAACTCGCCTTTAAAGGATACCCCAAAGGTCTCAGTATGAGATACTTGACCTCCTGAACCTCCTTCACGTTATAGACTCTGAATGAACAGATATAAAAACCCTTGCTTAGAATATGACCCTTATCCCTCTCTCATCTATTTCAAGCCCGTATCTTCCCTTGACCTTGGAGGACTTCGTAGTTTTCTCAATACTTACAAAAACTTCCTCTCCCTCCTTTTCAAGCAGTATCACATTGTTCAGGACTTGTTTAATTGCTAATCTCTGAGTATGCATACCCCTAACGGCACTCGGAACACTTACAGCATTTGATTTCAGAGTCCAAGTGTGAATTTTCCTTACCAAGTAGTATATTTTTCTTTTCACCATGCAACATAGTTAAAGTCGATATAGAATCGAACACGAATCTATCGCCCTTGAAGTACCTCTTAATACCGCAAACCAACTCATCGTAATCGTAAGGATCTACCCAGTGTTCTGTAGGTTCGTCGTCATGAATATTTACAAACGTTATTCCTTCTGTATCCCAGCCAAATGTCTTCATATTTTCCATTACCTCCTCTGGTGGGTTATCTATGCAGAAGTAGACTACTTTACAACCAGATTTAGCTTGACAGTACGTAAACTGTTGGCAAAGTACACTTTTCCAGTTCCAACCCCTCCCAATATCAAAAATGGTGGATGGTACGTGAATACCGCCGTTGAAGATTAGGTCAAGCTTTTCGAGTCCTAGAGATGCTCTATCATAGAAAACTAACTAAATTTGTCAAAAAAAGAAATTGTAGCTCTAACTCTCTTTGGTCTTTGCGGCAATCAGACAACCCCTTGCAACGCTGAGGAGGGGATCTCTCGCAAGCCTTATTGTAGATATCTCGACAGGTAGTCCAACTTTCGAAATTTTCTCTTCAAAAGCCTCCTTGAACCCTTTTGGCTTCGCAGTACCTCCTGCCAACACCACCGGAAACTCGACCCGTGGTGGCGAGACTTCAGCCAACTTTCTCCTCAAGTTTTCGATCACGTAAGTAAGCAGGTAATCATAGTATATTGCCAGAGCTCCTTCAATGCTACCCAATTCAACTTCATACTTCAACTCGAATCTGCTCTCCTTTATGGCACAAACCTCCTCTTTAGGCATTCCAGTTGCTTTTGCTGCATTCTCGTCTATCCAATCACCTCCTCTCGCAATGCTGAACGAAACTATTGGTGCTGCAAAGTATGCCGCAGTTACATTTGTCAATCCCGCTCCAAAGCTGATGCCTATTCCTGTAAAGCTGTTGTCGGCTAACTCTGAGTATATAACTGCCAAGCCTTCGTCAATGGTAAAGGGTGTGTATCCCATCTTCTTAACTAAGGCCTCCAATGTCTTTCTGTGATAAGTGGTTTCTATGTCGGAATCTATGGGATTTGCTGGAGAGGATATACATACTGCCTCTCCATTTGAAGATGGACTTTCCAAAACTTTCTCAAGTATGAGTTTTATTATTGGAACAGCTTCCTTTTCCTCGGGGCTCAAAATTCCTGATTTCATTGGTCTTCTTACCGACTTCTTAAAGACTGTTGCGAATTTAAGGGCATCATCACCAAGTATGTATATCTTGTCACCCCTTATAACGTACTGAACGTTTGCGTTGTCCAACATCATCTTCGTTAAATCGCTATAATCCAATTCTAGGAAAGCATTCCTCTGCTGAACAAAAACGATGTTGTCACCCTCCATCTCAGAACAGACTATGTTCATAGTTCCTACATCTAAACCCTTAGCCATGCCGTAAGTGATTTCAGAAGTTTAAAAGATTAATCCTTTTTCATTCTACTCTCCATATCCTTTAAAATTTTTGAAATCTTCGAAATTTCATCATCCTTAACCTTAATTTCAAGCTTTCCATCCTTTACCCTGTTCAAGAGAGTGGCATCGTAATCAACATTGTCCTTAACTTTCACGACTTTCCCTATTCTCCCATTCAAAGCCTTTCCAAACTTTATATCACCTGTCTCAATATCTTTGAATGTAATTTCAGGCTCAGGAAACTTGACAGGCTCTAAAAATACACTCTCATCAAACTCGGGAGTTTCACCACTCGCTTTTTTTGAAATTTCTCTAGATACTGTAACCGGTTTGGACTCTATTATTCTTTGAACGACTTCAGCGAATAAACCTCCCAATACCAAGATCAATCCCAGAGCGTAGATGGTTGCGACGATTGAGATTGTAGGATATATCCAGCCCTTGGGATAGAGATAAAGAAATGCAAGTAAGCCTAATACGCACAGTAGAAAGCCCGATAATCCAGTGGCTCTGGAGTATTTAACGTATCCAAGCATTCCGGCAATCCCTTGAACTGCCAAAGGGACTCCTAATCCAACCAAGCTAAAGGTAGTCTTTACCAAAGTTGGCTCAGAACCGTAGTGAAGCTGGAAGTAAACGATGAACACAAGCCCCAAAACAATTAAACCCAAACCTACGACGAATATGAGTGTGTTGCTGAAGTATCTCATGCGCAAATTTTAGTACGATAGTTGATAAGACTTTCCTTATTTTTATCAAGTCTTTTAAATTTTTTAAGCAAAAGGTTTATATAGTTTGTGAGTAACGTGCCTAATCGAATTAGGAGGTGCCGAATTTGAGAAATTTGGGATTTAGCAGACCGCCTGTAAGTGTGGGAGAAGTAAGGGAAGTAAAAATCGTTGCAATGGGTAGTGGTGGAGACGGAATAGCGAAAGTGAACGGCTTTGTTGTGTTCGTTCCGGGAACGAAGGTTGGAGACGACGTGAAGGTAAAGGTAACGAAGGTCTTGAAGAAGTTCGCGTTTGCGGAAGTAGTTGAGTAATCAATCGAGTTGGCTTAACTTTTTATAAATTTCTTCAGCAGATTTTTTAGGATTCTTCGAGTTGTATATCGCCCTTCCAACTATTATGTGAGTAGCATACTTCACGACTTCCAAACTTCCACCCTGTGCACCGATTCCCGGACACAGAATTTTGATATCTCCTACGATCTCTTTTAAAGCTTTAACTCTCTCTGGTCTTGTTGAAGGAGCTATTATGCCGTGACAACCCAATTCCACAGCCATTTTAGCAATTTTGTCTGAAATCCCCTTAAAAAATTCCTCGGAGCTTGTAAGCTCAGTGACGACATAAACTTCACCATCAAATTCCTTAGCAACATTTAATACAGCTTTAACAGTCTCCCTCCCAGCAAATCCGTGAACTATCACAGCTTTAGCTCCATTCTCGAAAGCGATCCTCGCGATGATTTCACTAGTGTAAGGTATGTCGGCAATTTTAAAATCCGCAATTACAGGCTTTATCTTTGAAAGTTCTCCTATTATTCCAACACCGCACGAAAGAACGAGTGGGTAGTTTACCTTTATATGCGAGATGTAATCCTTAACATCATTTGCAATATCTAGAGCTTTTTCCCTCTCAAGAACGTCTAAAGCCAAAACGAGTTCAATCTTCCTCATAATCCTCGTAGTCGTCCTCGTTTAAAATTATTGCAATGTCTGCGGAGTTTTTCAAAGCGGTCGAAAATCCCGGTTCCGCTCCAATGATAATTGTCTCTTTCCCCATTTCCATAGCCTTCTTCAAGACGGCTTTGAAGTCTGCATCTCTCGTAACCAGTGCTAAAACATCTATAAGATCGTTGTAAATCAAATCCATAGCCTCAACGGCCATCCTGACATCTACATCTCCTGAGGTTATCACAGGCTCAAACCCCTGATTTTCAACAGCCTCAACGAGCTTATCCGTTGCATACTGATTCAGAAAGACTTTTGCAACTTTTATATCTCCGTACTCCTTTAGGATATCTCTTATCTCACTCAGATTTAAATTGAACTCTTTCCTAAGCATGTTCGGGCCATCTACAAGCACGGCAATCCTCTTTCTGCTTTCTTGCTTTCTCTTTGATAAAATCTCCTTTATCTTCTGAACTTTAGATATTCTCAGTTTCTTCTTGATTGACATTTGAAGTCACCTTACTTCTTCCTCTTCTTCTTAAGCATAAGGTAGTTTACAGCCTTTATAACAGCATCGAAAGATGCCATGACTATGTCCGCACCAGCACTCCTCGCAGTAAAGGTCTCGCCATCCTCGTCCTCAACAGTGACGTAGACATTTGCCAGAGCATCGCTACCTCCAGTTATAGCATCCAACCTGAACTCGGTAATCTTAATCTTCCTTCCCAGAAGCTCTGTTACAGCTTTAAACGTTGCATCCACAGGTCCGACACCAATCGCAGATGTAACCTTCCTTTCACCTTCAACTTCAGCATTTATTACAGCTGTAGGAGTAATCTTGTTTCCAGTTAGAACCGTAACCTCGTCAACATTTATGATCCTATCCTTTTCACTCACTTCACCCAATACCGATTCTGCTATCGCAAACAAGTCCAAGTCTGTAACCTTCTTACCCTTGTCCCCAAGCTCCTTAACCTTTTGAACGATTATGCTAAGTTTTTCGTCATCCACAACATAGCCAGCATCCTCTAAAATCTTCTTGATCTGATGCCTACCCGCATGTTTTCCAACGACTATCCTACGTTTATGCCCGACCATCTCAGGCGTTATAATTCCTGGCTCGAAAGTTCTTGCATCCTTAAGCACTCCGTGAGCATGAATACCACTCTCATGACTGAAGGCGTTTTCGCCGACAATCGGCTTGTTCGGTGGCATCTTGACTCCTGTAAGCCTCTCAACTAAGCGAGATGTCTCAACTAGGTATTCCATCCTTATGTTTGTCTTGAAACCCTCGGCATACAATAATGCCACAACCTCCTCAAGAGGAGCGTTTCCGGCCCTCTCACCCAATCCATTCACTGTAACTTGGACTTCATCCGCTCCAGCTAGAACTGCTGCATACGTGTTTGCTGTGGCCAATCCAAAGTCGTTGTGACAGTGAACATCTATAGGAACGTTGAGATGTTCTTTAAGCTTTTTGATCATGTCGTAGAACCTGAATGGAGTTGCTATTCCCACAGTATCTGGCACATTTATTATATCTACGCCAGCTTCTTCGACAGCCTTGTAAATCCTCTTCAGAAAGTCCATTTCAGTTCTCGTAGCATCCATCGCGGAGAACATGCATTCAACGCCGTGAGATTTGACGTATTCTACAGCATCGACCGACAGTTGAACGATTTCGTCTGGAGTCTTTTTAATTGTGTGCTCAACCTGAATTTTTGAAGTTGGAATGAAGACGTGAACGATATCTACATCAGCCTTGATAGCCTGATCAATATCTTTCTTGACAACTCTGGCCAAACCGCATATCTTTGCATTTAAACCCAAGTTTGCGATCTCCTTAACAGCTTCAAACTCCCCCTTCGATGCGGAAGGAAAACCGGCCTCTATAACATCTACACCTAGCTTATCCAGCTGTTTGGCAATCTGAATCTTGTAATTGACAGGTAATGATACACCGGGCATCTGTTCTCCATCTCTAAGTGTCGTATCGAAAACCTTGATCGTCCTCATTGAATGCCAGACTTTGTCAAGTGTTTTAAAAATTTTCAGATACCCCAGAATTCATCATCGCAATCTCAGAATCCCCAGCCTCATCACTTCGATCTCCTATGGTATTGCTACAAATTAAAGTTTCTCTTGTTCACTTTGGAAATACTCCAACTATTCTCGATTTACCCGGTGGTAGGAACTTGGAAATCTCATCGGGCGTTGCTATGGCCTTGACCACATGCCTTTCATCCTCTTTAGCTCTTTCAACTAAAGTTTTAGCAATCTCAACAGAAATCTCGTTAATATCTTTATCTCCAATCTCCAAAACCACGTAGTAATCGCAGTGCTTCGAAATTGCAGAAACAGGCCCGCCCATGACTCTCAAGTTGCTCAGATCAACCCCTACAGCACACTTAAGCTCGACCGTAATGTAGTTTCTCTTACCGACGATGTAAAATGATCCTTTCGGCAAGTATTCTCCAGCTTTTGCAGATTTTTTAACTTGATCGGCTGTGACGTAATAGACTTCACCACTGTGAAGTCCCTGCTTCCACAGCGAGGAGTAAATCGCTGCAAACTGAGCCGTTTCAACTATACTAATTTCTGGAGCCTCCAACCCCTTTTTAAGCACAACAGCTGGTGCTCCGGGTGTTTGAGTATGAAAGAACAAATCTTTAGGCTCCAAATACTTCGAAACGATTTCCTCGTTCATCTGAGCATTCCTACCACCTATTGCCAGAAATCCATCTGAAGTTATAAACCACCTAAACCTCTCAAACCACTCCCTCTTTCTAACGATCCTTATGGGTGCAGTGTATTTCAACTTCTCCTTTCTTTCAGCTTCTTCAATCTCCTTTTTAGTCTTCTCAATAGCGATAAGCAGTCCTTCAAGTTTCTCTCTAGCTTTCTTGGCCTTCTCGTAGTAAGATTCGGCAATTCCGTGTATGTCTTTATCCAGATCAAGCCTTATCTCCTTTCCATTAAGGACAATGACAACGTAATCCTTTCCTACATCTTTTACAAACTTAAGGCTCTTAGCCTTAGCCTTAAACTCTTCAAAACTCATCTTTTCTTTAGCCTGCCTAAATGCGTTGAGGGCTTTCTCAATCGTTGCGTAGTTCTCGTATATAAAATCTCCCAGAGACTTGAACTTCTCAGCCTCCTCCTCAAGCTTCCTCTTGCTCTCAAGCTGGATCTCAAGTCTTTTTCTAAGCTTTTTAAGTTCCTCGCTCTCCTCTTCTTCAGTTTCAGCAATTGTCTTTGAATAGAATTCATCCAAAGCTTTGTTAAAGCTCTCAAAATATTTCTTCTCGTAATCTCTGTAGTATTCAAGCTCTATCGGCAAAACGTCTATATATTCACCGTCTTTTATCACGATGTGCGGTTTTATATCTCCCTTGAAGACTGGCTCAAATATGGACATCATCGCTCTGTATATTCTCTCAAACTCTTCATCGCTCAAGTCTTTGCCGAGCTTGTTCTTGTCGATCCCAGCTCTCAAGCATGTCTCCTCTGCAAACAAACCTCCCAACCCACATTTCACAGCCAAAAGCTTGACTATTTCTTTCTCCTCACTGCAGAGCTTCTTTAGTTCATCAAGCGTAAGCTCGAAAGGAGGTTTTTTCTCGGGGAACTCGTATCTGCCCCTCTTCCCATGAATGTCCATGATCACGTCAAAATTTTCATCAGTTAGAGCAACGTTTCCCTTAGCAAAAAGCTCCGCAACGATCTTCCTGTCCCCAAAATCAATGACTACGACCCTGTCGAAGTCGTGTTGCCAGATTTTCTCAATTCTCTTACCTTCTAAGTGCTTTCTCAGGAGCATGGCGAAGGGAGATGGAAATTTTGGACTTTCTTTTGGGAAAATAGTCAGATGAATTCTCCTACCAGCTTCAATAATCAAATCCTTCCTTCCTTTAGCGTAAATCTTTATTCTGATTTCGTTGGGAGGATAGTGATAAATCTTCTCAACCTTTCCCCCTATTAACTCTTGAAGTTCCCTAACGCAGACGTAGATGTCCAATGATGACATCGATTTCATGATTTCAAGCCTTTGAGTTACGCTTTATAAATCTCGACCAAACCTTTTAAACAGAGTGTACCTACCAGAAGTCTTGGAGCATGAACGCACTAATAGAGATAGGGAAGGAGATACTGAGGATTAAGCCTAAGAGCAAGGAGGAAGTTGCGAAGATAAAGAAAGTAGTCAGCCGAAGGTTCAAGCTACCTAAAATTCCTAGCGATGCCGAAATTCTCAAGGCTTGGAAGGGTAGAGCGGGTTACGAGGAGTTGAGAGATCTATTGAGGGTTAAACCAGTAAGAACGATTTCCGGTGTGGCTGTTGTGAGTGTGATGTCTTCTCCAGCTCCATGTCCTCATGGAAAGTGCTTGATGTGTCCCGGTGGAGTTGAGAGAGGTACGCCACAAAGCTATATTGGTTTGGAGCCTGCGGCACAGAGAGGGAGACAGCATCACTATCATCCGTTCAGGCAGGTTTATGCAAGGTTGAACGAGCTCCACGAGTTGGGGCACGATGTCGACAAGGTTGAGATAATCGTGATGGGTGGAACATTTCCAGCGAGACCTAGAGAATACAAGGAATGGTTCATGCTCGGAATCTTTAACGCCTTGAACGCTTTTGGAAAGAAGAGATTTAAGTTCGAGAAAGATTTAGAGAAGGCTAAGAGAAAGAATGAGAGGGCTAAAGCCAGATGTATCGGTATAACGTTCGAAACACGCCCAGATTATGCCGGAGAGGAACATATAATCGAGATGTTGAGATTTGGCGGAACTAAAGTTGAAATTGGTGTGCAAAGCGTTTACGATGATGTGCTTGAGACAATAAGGAGAGGACACACGGTTGAGGACATAGTTAGGGCTACTCAACTCTTGAAGGATTCCGCCTTCAAAGTTGGTTATCACGTAATGCCCGGTTTACCAAATTCAAATTTTGAAAGGGACCTAAAGATGTTCAGGATCATATTTGAAGATGAGAGATTCAAGCCAGATTACCTTAAGATTTACCCAACGCTGGTTGTTGAGGGAACGGAGCTTTACAAGTGGTATAAGAAGGGCTTATACAAGCCTTACAGCACGGAGGAGGTTGTAGAGCTTATAGCTTTAGCTAAAAGGCGTTTCCCAGTTTGGGTGAGAGTTCAGAGAATTCAGAGAGACATTCCAGTCGATAAAGCTATCGGATTGGATAAGGGAAACATAAGGCAGTTAGTTCATGCCAAGCTTAAGGAGTTGGGTTACAGCTGTAGATGCATAAGATGTAGGGAAGTTGGACACAAGCTGAGAGGTAAGGATGTTGAAGAATTGTTGAAAGATGCAGAGCTTGTGATTAGAAGATATAGGGCATCAAAGGGGATTGAATACTTTATATCCTATGAGATTCCAAGCTACGATGCTCTCATTGGATTCATCAGGCTGAGATTCCCGCATAAGCCTTTCATAAAGGCTATAGAGGACTGTGCACTAATAAGGGAGTTGCACGTTTACGGTAGGGCTGTTCCGATAGGTGTAAAGGAGAAAGGAGCATTCCAGCATCGAGGTTTTGGTGAGAAACTTCTTAAGACTGCTGAAGAGATTGCAAAAGAAAAGTTTGATGAGATTGCAGTTATAAGTGGTGTTGGAGTTAGAGAATACTACAGGAAGTTCGGATACAGAAAAAGGTTTGAGTATATGGTTAAAAAGCTGTGATCAGACAGCCAGGTTTCATCATTGTTCAGTCAAGGCTGAATTCATCATCTCTGTGCTAACAAGCACTAAGCTTTTATATAACCTTTTACCTGATGAGCATTAACAATGGAGGATATATACGTTAATCTGACAGAGCTTCTGAAAGAGTTAAAGGGAATGAGAACGAGAGTACTTTACGATTCTTCCGTAGTCAAAGACCTATTCATTTTTCAGTATATAATTCCAACGTTTTCAGGCAGAGATGTATATATAGTCATTTATTCCGATACCATCTATTACAGATTTTGTAGAAGAGCTGAGTATCTCATGTTTTCGGATTCCAACATGGCAAAACTTTTGGACAACATCAATATAATCAAGATAGGTCATTCGAATGAAATTAACTTTGGGAAGCTCTACGCATTTATAGAACACAGCACACCAAGAGAAGAATTCGTAGCTCTGATGGAAACTCTAAGATGTTTGGATAGAAAGTCTGTTTTGATACTTTACAGCAGTATAGCCTACATCATGAGCATGCTGGATGAAAAGGAGGCTTTGAGACTCCTACTCGAATCCTACGGAATCCTTCCAAGAGATATAACACTTTTTGGATTTAAACATCTGAAAACTCAAACGAGGATCGATTACTACATCAGCGATTTGTATGATGTTCTGATAACGATTAAGAGGGATGAAAGTTCCTTCGATTACTCAACATACGTATTCGAAGCTGAATGTCAGTTGAGTGACGTGTGCTACAAAACGGGGAAATTAAAAGTAGAAAACGGAAGACTCGTCCAAGTTTAGCGAAAGGAATTTATCACCCGATGATATTCTCATCACATGTTCCTGATATTTGATCCAATATACATGATGCTGGCGGTGTTAGGATACTTCTTGATGCTAATCTTAGCGAGCACAGTAGCACCGAAAGTCGCGAGTAAATTTGCGGGTAAGTTTTCCCTATACACTTCGATGGTTATACTGGCTGCGCTTATCGTGTTCATATCTTCCGTAACTATCTACGCGATACTAAGTCTGGCTGGCTTCTACGTCAGTGTATTAGGTCTAGCTGTGTTTATCCTCGTAATAAATCTCCTGATGTACCTCGTATCTCCGTTCATGATTAACTTAAGTTACAGTGCTAGATGGGATGCCAGACTGCAAGAAATTGTGAACGACGTTGCATACAGGCTCGGTGTAAAGCCACCTAAGGCGGTTGTAGTAAGAAGTCCACCCAATGCGTTCGCTTACGGTAACTTCATAACGGGTAAATACGTAGCAGTATCGGATACACTGCTTCAAATGCTTTCAAGAGATGAGCTTGAAGCCGTTATAGGCCACGAAATAGGTCATCACAAGCACAGAGATAACCTAGTAATGTTGTTCTTCGGTTTATTACCGTCGGTAATCTTCTACTTGGGCTACGCACTCATACATGCAAGTATGAGAGACGATAGAAGGGGGGCACAACTAGCTATCGTTGGGATTGCTGCAGTGCTGATATCGTTCATAGTTCAGATACTAGTTCTGGCCTTCAGCAGACTCAGAGAGTACTATGCAGACTTTGAGGGAGTACTCGCCACGAGCAAATCGGCTATGCAGAGAAGCTTGGCTAAGATTCATCTGTTCTACGAAAGGTATCCGTCTTTCATGGATAGGATAGCTGAGAGTAAGCTGAAGACTTTGTTCATTTACGCACTTGTCAACGCCGTGGCCAATCCAATAACGAGCGAAATAGAGAGATTGAAGAGAATGGAGGTTTCTCCACTTCAGGAGTTCCTGTCAACTCATCCGCCAATTCCGAAGAGGTTGAGATTCATAGAAAGCATTGAAATCTAAATTCTTACAACATCTTCACTTCCGCACTGTGGGCATTTAATTGGAAATTTGTACGGATTCTCTAGGAAAACGTAACCATACGTGTCGCACTGAAAGTAGACTTCTTCCATGAAGACAATTTTTCCAAACGCTTTTTATATGCATTGCTCAAATCTCTTTGCATGAAGAGAAAAATCGAGAGCGGTATCAAGATAGTTGGTAGGATTACGGGTGGTTTTCCCGTTCCATCCTTCATAACAGTCCTTATCGATCCCCTTGCAACTCCCGAACTTCTCATCTACGGCATGTGCGATTACTACGTTCCGAGTTTCAAGACCAATGATATCGTAATGAACGAAGCTAAAGCACTGGGCTACAGCTTTGAAGTCGTAGATTTTGATAGTCTAAGGAATTTGAGAAGTGTCAGAGTGTGTAGAGTTTAAGGGAGATTACAAGGAGGCGCTTGAGCTGAGAACAATCGCATACAGCAACGATTTGATAATCAACGCAATTGTTCTAAAGGATTATTATGAAAGCAAAGAGCTTTCAAAGCTAATGTACATAAGTGACGGTGTTATGGTGATAGAGTCCGAAAAAGTCGGAGAAAGGTTCATTTTCAAGTTTGCAATACCTAAAATGATCGGAGGTTACGCGATACCAAATTACGTCAGATTCAAGACTGAAAGGAGCGTTTTAGAGATAGACACATCGAGAGATATAGTTTGAGCAAGAGTTAAATACATCCTGCCAGAGCACATTCAATGAGAATTTCCGAGTTTGTACTCTTCCAAAAGGAGGGGAGCGTTCATTACACCGGCTATGCAAACTACTTCGGCTTGGAAAGTAGAGCATGCATAATCAAGAAAGCTGGTGAGAAGTTCATAGTTTTGGTTGAGGACGATGATGGATGGAAGCAGATAGGCTTGTTCTATCCCCAGAAGGGAAAGGTTAGAGGAAACAAAGAATATGAGCTAATTGGGGTTATATGGACTCCAGAGCATACGTTTCACGTAATGAAAGATGGCAAGAGGTTCTTAGGGCTTTAAACTAATGAATCTAACTATCACGTTGCTGAAATCTTCAAATTCGACTATAACTCCCCTACCCTTATTTGCTGGGGGGATTTTGACTATCAGAGTATCGTTGAGTTTTGCAACTCCTTCATGCTCATGAATATGTGCACAGAATACCAGCTTCGGCTTAACGCTTTCTATCCATCTCCTTACAGCCATACTGCCTACACTCTTGCCACCAACCCAGTCAAAGATGCCATAAGGTGTGTCGTGAAAGATAGCTACATCTGCTTTGAATCCCGAAATGTGTTTCTCAATCTCTTCATCATCGAATTCAAACGGTGTGTTAAATGGTGTGGTAGAAGAACCTCCAAATCCGAAGAATGTTATCCCATTAATTTCAACAGTCTTTCTGTGTATTGAGACTCCTCTAGATTCTAGGATATCTAAAACCCCTTTTGGATCCATGTTTCCCGGAATTGCCAAAACTCTACCTTCTATTTTATCCAAGAACTTTTTGGCAAACTCGACTGGCCCTTCAACTGTAAAATCGCCAGCTATCACAATTAAATCACCATCTGGAACTGTAACATCTTCGTTGTGAATGTCTCCCAGCGCTACGATTCTCATACATATTGATAAAAATTGAGTAGTAAAAATTTTGCTGTTTTTCAGCCTACGATGTACTTCAACGCAAGGACGGTTATTAAGACAGCTAAAATCGACCTTATCAATCTCTCTGGCATAAACTTCTGAATGTGCGCACCCAGATACATTCCCAACATCCCACCGAAACCGAACGCGAGTCCTAAATCAATTCTAGGTTGCCAACCACTTACAGTATAACTGACTACTCCTACGACTGATGACACAAATGTGCCGAAGAGGTTTGCACCCGCTATCGCGTGCACGGGCAACTTGAAAATTCCTACAAGTATAGGCGACATAAGAGCGCCCCCACCAACTCCATAACATCCTCCAATTATACCAACTACAAAGGAAACAGTAGAAATGCTAAGCGGATTGAACTCGTAATCGTGTCCATTCGAACCGAATACAACCCTCCTCAAGCTTACAAATTTAACGTTAACTCTTTCGATCTTTGAGTATTTTCTCTTAGATCTCACAAGTGTAAATGCTAGATACAGGAGGACGATACCTACGAACTTCTTGAAGTATTCAGGATAGAAAAGTAACGTAGTTCTTACAACCGTTCCGAGCAGGATTCCCGGAATGTATCCAGCAATCATAGCGATTGCCAGTATCCATAGAAATCTTCCCTCTTTCCAATACTTGTAAACACCACTCGGTATTGCTATTACGTTGTAAAGGAAGTTGGTAGCGTTTGCAGAAGGTGTTATTATACTCAAAACGCTGATTTGAAATGGCATTAATAAAAATGCGCCGGAAACACCGGCTGGAGACGTAAAGAAGGCTATTATAAAGGCTGTTATGAAGCTGAGCAGCAACGAAACTCCGAGCGATGCTTCTAGGATCATAGTACCACGTACTGAGAGCTTTTATTAGATCTGGAACTTGCCAATATCTAAGCTTTCGTTTGTCTTCCTTATGCTTTCCTCCTTATCAGCCATCTCAAGCATCGCTCTGATCGCATCTATGTTCTCTGGAACTACTATAGCCTCCTGATGAATCGCCTGAGTAAGATAAAGCTCGTTACCAACAACTGCGATCGAATCCCTCCAAACGACATTTTCAAAAAGGTCGTATCTAATTCTAAGTTCTCTCGCCCACTCGATTATCTTGGCTGTGGATGTAAAGCCGTCATCCTTTGAAACCAGCAGAATTCTAGGCTCTTTCTCGAAAACGTCGATCACATCATCCTCACTCGCTTTCTCCTTCAGCTGAACGTTCAGCGAGTGAACGTGCATGAGTGTTGTTGGAACTTTGAATGCGACAGTCGTTATGTCGATGTGAGGTAAAACAGTCTGCACGTCTGGACCGTGATGCGATGGCAACTTTACGGGATCGGGCATTATCCCATTAACCAAACCCTTCTTATCTTCCTTAGGGTCAACAACCCTCCTAATCATTACAGCCCTTACCTTCTCAATTCCAAAGTTCGTGTCGAGGAGGTAAAGGACTCTAACCAATCCCGTAGTGTTGCAACTTACAACCCTAACGTAGTTCTTGCCCACGGCCTTTTCATAATTTGCCAAGGCGTTGAAAGATAATTCAGCAACATCCTTCTTCTCTCCACCCTGAAATATCGCCTTAACACCGGCCTTCTCATACATTGGTTTGTTTTGAGCTCCAACTTTACCGGGTGAGCAATCGACTACAATATCTGCCTTATTGATAAGATCATCAACTGTTCCCTCAACCCTAATACCAGCAGATTCAAAAAGCTCTAAATTTTCAGGAATTGCACAGTAAAGCTTGTATCCCTTTCTTATGGCCATCTTAGCCTCGAAGTCGGGTTTAGTCTTTGTGACGCCTATAACTTCCATATCGTCCTGCTTGCTTACAGCATCGGCAACCCTCTTACCAATCGTTCCGTAACCGTTTATTGCAACCTTGACTTTCATAGCGTGAATTATATCCAAACATTAAAAACAGTTTCGAAAGATTCTGAATATGGACGGGTATGCAAGGCAAATTCCCCTGATAGGTGAGGAGGGGCAGGAAAAGTTGATGAAAAGCCGTGTGCTTGTCGTTGGGGCGGGAGGTTTGGGAAGTGTAGTCATAACATACTTGGTTTCTGCTGGAATCGGTAAAATCGGCATAGTCGATGGCGATGTTGTTGAAGAGCATAACCTTCAGAGGCAGTTCATCCATGCTGGAAATGTTGGCAAGAACAAGGCTCTATCTGCAATGGAATTTGTTGAAAGGCTAAATCCAGATGTTGAAGTTGAGGCTTATCCGTTTAACCTAAACGAGAGCAATATAGCTATTGCCAAGCACTACGATGTCGTAGTTGCATGCCCAGACAACTTCGAAACTCGTCTAATTCTGAACGATTTTTGTGTAAGGAACGACATTCCGATGGTTCACGGAGCAATCTACGGCTTCGAAGGTGAGGTTACAACAGTTGTTGGCTCACCCTGTTACAGATGTCTCTACTCAAGTTTTCCCAAGCAAGAAGAAAGGTTTACGCCAGTATTTGGATTTACATGCGGAGTTGCTGGAAGCATTCAGTGTGCGGAGACAATCAAGGTTCTTCTCGGTATGGAAGTCCTGAGAGGGAAGCTTTTAAGGTTCGATTTGAGAAGTATGGAGTTCTTTACGATCGAGTATGAAAGGAATCCAAACTGTCTTGCATGTAAAAATAGAAAGGAGGGATAAAATTAAATCCATACATCCTTTCTCCTACCCAACTTTCCTGGCTGAACTATTCCCAAGTTTCTCGCGCACTTGGGGCAGTAGTAAGCCTTAACTCTCGTGATTGAGATGTTCTTTCTACCAACCATCCTAACTATATCGTAATCCAGCTTCAAGCCTCTATAGGCTACAAAAGTCTTAAAACGAGGTACCTTCCTACCGCAACCATCGCATCTAACCATGTAGTCTTTTCCTCTCGCCTTACTCTGCTTATACTCCCTAACGTAGGGAGCTTTGGACATATGATTAAATCTACTTCAAGATAAAAAAGCTTTTGACAAACTGCACAAATATTAAAAAATACAAAAATTTACTGCTTGCCTAACTCCTTCTTAAGCTCTTCAATTCTCTTCTTAATCTCTTCGAGCTCCCTCTCTAAGTCGTTCTTCAGAGCTTCCAAGTATTCGAGTTCATCTTCAAGTGTCATGTAGGGAGGATACCACCAGAATGGATAAGCCCATCTGAGCCATCCTGGTAGCCCTGTCATCCAGAACCACCATCTCCAACCCCATCCTCTACCCCAACCCCAAGGCATCACCACCACCTCCTGCCAAGCCTTCTACCTCTCCACCAGCCATATCTCCATGCAAATCTCCAAAATCCAAACCACCTACCTCCGAAGGGTGGGAAGACAAAGCGATTCATGAATCCGGGTATTGGGTATCCTGAGCAGAATCCGGCCCCTCTACCAGTTCTCGGCCCCAATCCCCAAGGGCCAGTACCGTCGCCCCAAGGCATAGTCAATCACCAATCTTTAGGATAACCTAACTTGACTTAAATTTTTCGGCCAGCCTAAAATTAGGTTTATCAAGATTTTAAAATCTCCTCAACTATTCTATCTGCATCCACCTCTACCCTGTACGTCTTCCTAAAGTAGCTTATTAGATTTGTTAAGTCCCTTCTCAATATTTCCTCAGCCATTCTAAGTTCTTCATCCGTTTCGATCTCATTAAGATCGATAGCTTGGGGAAAGTCTATGAACCAAATCCCCTCAGGATTTACGAGAATGTTAAACTGACTAAGATCTCCGTGAACTATCCCCAACTTCCACATCTCTCTAACTTCTTCGATTATGTAATCCAAAACCTCCTTAGGATTTTCAAGCCTGACCTTGTAAAGCTCTTTTGCATCGATAAGCTCCATTAAAACAGCGTTTCCTTCCCAGCCATACGGCTTAGGAACGCTAACTTTGCTGTGAAGTTTCTTTAATGCATTAAACTCATTTTTAGCACTTCTGATCATTAGAACGGTGTAATGCAGATCACCGTAGTCTCTCTTTTCTCTAACTCTCTTGAAGCTCGTATAGCCGACTTTGTGAAATTTTAAAACGGCCTCACCCCACTTTGATATGCAGTTGTACACCATGCTCTCCTTT